>NZ_DYZD01000215.1 GCF_020741345.1 Nocardiopsis listeri | reverse complement strand
CTTCTTCTCGTCTCTGAGTAGGAAATTCTGAGTAGGAAATCCTGGCCCCGGACGTGTGAAGCGTGACCGGATGCGGCCAAGGGGCGGAAGGCCCTGATACAACCGCACCCCGGTTGATAGAACCTGCGTGGCGGAGTGTCAGCGGGTCGTGACGGTACGGCCACCCGCCGAAGAACCGGAGAGTGTGCGGGTGCGGTCGAGCGAGCTGGTGACCAGGATCGACTTCGAGGACGACGTCACCGAGGAGGAAGCGGACCGGCACACCCGCGACCTGGTGCTCCTGTTGGAGGATCTGGACGTAGACGAGGTGCGCGCCGCGGAAGGCGAGGCCGTGCCGGGGACCAGGTCGGCGGACCCCGGGGTCCTCGCCGGAGCGGTACTGGTCAGCGGTGTGCTGCTCAAGCCCGTGCTCACGTCCCTGGTGTCCCTGGTGGGCTCTTGGCTGGAACAGAGCGAACAGAGGTCGGTCACGGTCGAACTGGAGGGTGCCAAGGTCACGGTGAAGGGGCGTGTCTCACCCAAGGACGTGGAAGCCTACGTTCACGCGCTTCGAGGCAACGCCGGAGGCTCCACGGTTGAGACCGTGAAGGAGGGCGCCTGATGCGCACAGCGATCCTCATCGGGGTCAACACCTACGAAGAACTCGAAGATCTGCGCTCACCCCGGGCCGACCTCAAGGCCCTGGAGCAGGTGCTCCAGGCCAACGGACACTTCGACCGGGTCTTGGTCCTTCCCGACCCCACCCGAAACCAGGCCATGGAGGCGCTCGAGGGGGTGCTGGGCGAGTGCCGCCCCGAGGATCTATTGTTCGTCTCGTTCTCCGGTCACGGGGTGAAGGACAGTCGTGGCCGATTGCACCTCGCCTTCCGGGATACACGGCTCAAACGTCTCCTGAGCACCGCGATCTCCGCCGAGGTCCTCAAACTCATGCTCCAGGATTCGCGGATGCGGAGCAAGGTGCTTCTGCTGGATTGCTGCTATGGCGGTGCCTTCGCCGATGGGTTCGCCACGCGTTCCGGCGAGGACGAGCACATCGACTTCGAGCGGGAGCTCAGCGACGGGGCGGGCACCTACGTCATCGCCGCGTCGGGGGCACTGGAGAAGGCCAGGGAGGGAGAGAACACTCGCGGAGTGAATCCCTCGCCCTTCACCTCGGCGGTCGTGCGCGGGTTGGCCGGCGCGGCCCCCGACACCAACGGTGACGGCTGGATCGACGCAGTGGAGCTCTACCAGTACGTCCACCGTGAGGTGGAGGACGTCGATACCCAGCGCGTCACGGCCTTCGCACTCGGGGTGCGGGGACAACTCGTCCTCGCGCGCCACGCGGGTTCGGCCACGGCCGCGAACCTGCCGGGAGGGACGGACAGGAGGGGACGGGCCTCCTCCGAGGGCACAAGTGAGGACGAGGGTGATCCGACCGGGCCGAGCGCCGCGCCGAAAACCCGGGCCGCCCACGAGGGTTGGCGCTGGGATTCCTACCTGGACTACCAGCGTGACTGTCTGTTGCGGCAGAGCGTGCTGCAACAGCTTCCCGACGCCGACGGGCGCGATGTGGTGGTCTGCGACATGGGCTCGGAGGTGTTGCTCAGCGGGTCCGCGGACCGCTGGCGACTGTCCGAGAGCGCCGAGAACCTCGCTCTGGAGGCGGCCAAGGAGCGGAGGCCGCTGCGCTACGGCTATCCGGCGGTGCTCTTCGACACCACGCGCTCCGAACGTGGTGGTGGGAGGCGCGCCAAACTCGCCCCGTTGTTCGTCCTGGACGTGGAGATGGTCGAGGAACAGAAGGAGCGCTTCCTGGTCCCGGTCGGCGAACCGGAGCTCAACCGGGAGCTGTTGCTCTCGGCCGCCGAGCTCGACGAGGCCGACATCGAGGAGCTCGTCGACTGGTTCCAAGTGGACTGGACAGGGCGAGGTGTCTCCGGGCTGGCGGACAAGGCGCGCGCGGTCTGTGCCCGATTGAACCTGGATCGCGTCGATGACCTGGTTCCGGGCGAACTGAACAGCGAACCGGACGTGCGGCGTGGCGCGCGAAGGGGCGCGCAGAACGCCGCCGTGTTGTACCGGGGAGATCCGGCCGGGGCGGCCGTCAAACAGCTCGTCGGTGACCTGGACCATCGCAAGGGCAACGCGATCAGGATCGAGACCATCGCGGACACGGCACTCGGGGTGCTCGCCGAACCCCGTCGGATCATCCAGGAACAAGGCTCGGTGACGCCGGTGGTCACCGGCCTCAGCAACGCGGCGCAGGAGGAGATCCTGGCGTCGGCGATGAGCCGGACCCTGACCGTTGCCACCGGGGCGCCGGGCACCGGCAAGACCGAGCTCATCACCTCCGTCGTCACCACCGCGGTGGTGGCCGGCCAGTCCGTGCTCGTGGCCTCCACCAACAACACCGCCGTGGACGAGGTCGTCGGCAAGGTCAATCGTCTCGGCTCCCATGCCGACCTGGTGGTGCGCACCGGCAACCAGGAGAAACGGGGGAACGAACGCGACATCCTCAACGGGTTGATCGCGGCGGAGTGGGACAGCGTTGACGTCCATACCGCGCATGAGCGCCTGTCCATGCGGCAGCGGAGGCTTCTCACGGCGCAGGAGGACCTGGCCGCCGTGGAGGAGACCGAACGGCGTCTGACGATGTTGGCCGACACTCGCCGTAGGCAGATCGAGGAACTGCCTGGGGGACTG
>NZ_DYZD01000214.1 GCF_020741345.1 Nocardiopsis listeri | reverse complement strand
CGTTGATCGTGACGGTGAGTTCGGCCAGCTCGTCCACCCCCTGCGGTTCGGTCCGCGCGTCCAGGTCACCGGCGGCCAGTCTCCGCGCGGTGTCTCGGAGCTCACGGACCGGGCGGAGCACCCCACGCGCGGTGACCAGACCCAAAAGGGCGGCCAGGAGAAGCGCCGCCGCGCCCGCGAGGGCCGCCGCCCTCACCAGGGCGTCGACCTCCTCCTCCACCGCGGACAGGTCCCGCACGGTGTACACCTCGATCCCGGACGGGGCGCGCTCACCGCCCGGCGCGGTGATCATGACGGGGGCGCCCACCAGGAGCCATGGCCGGTCCGCGTCGACCACGCGTTGGGTGACGACGCGGTCCCCCGTCCGCACCGCCTCGCGCAACTCGTCGGTGATCAGGTCGGTCTCCGTCCCGTCGACCGAACGCAGGTCCTCGAAGAGCACCAGGGTGTCGGTGCCCACGCTGTCGCGTACGCGATCGAGCGCGGCCCGGTCGGGCGGATGGGAGACCTCGTGGGTGACGGCGCCGATCTGCCCGGCGACGGTCTCTGAGATCCGCCGCTGGTTCGAGACCACCAGCGCCTCGCCGGCCGATTCGGTGATGGCCCAGGTCGCGGCCAGCGACCCCAGTGCCGTCACCAGCGCGAAGCCCGCCAACAGGCGAGGGCGCAGGCCTCGGGGCCAACGGCGGCCCATCACACCGGCCCGAACCGGTAGCCGAACCCGCGCACGGTCTGGACGTACACCGGCTCGGCGGGGTCGGCCTCGATCTTGGCCCTCAGACGCTGCACGGAGTTGTCCACGAGCCGGGAATCGCCGAGATAGTCGTGCTCCCAGACCTCCTCCAGCAGTTGCTGCCTGCTGTACACCCGCTCGGGTGACCGGGACAGGGTGAGCAGCAGGCGCATCTCGGTCGGGGTCAGCATGACGGGCGCCTCGCCCACCGTCACCGTCAGCGACACCGTGTCGATGCGCAGGTCGCGGTGGACCCGTACCTCGTTCGGCACGTCGACCGTGCGCCGCAGCACGGCGCGGATGCGCGCGTCGAGCACGGTGGGTTGCGCCGGCTTGACGACGTAGTCGTCGGCACCCGCCTCCAGACCACCGATGACGTCGAAGTCGTCGCCTCGGGCGGTCAGCATGATCACGGGCACCTCACCGTCCGCCCGGATGCGACGGCAGACCTGGAACCCGTCCAGGCCCGGCAGCATCAGGTCGAGCACCACGATGCCCGGTGTCCTCGCGTGAAACTCGCGCAGCCCCTCCTCGCCCGTGTCCGCCGTACGGACCTCGTGGCCGTGCCTGGACAGGGCGAGCTGCAGTCCGCGCCGTAGCAGCGGATCATCTTCGATGAGCAGGATCTCCGTCACGCGTCCAGTATGGGTCGTCGTGGCCTTCCCGGACGGGGCGGCGGACGTTTCGCGACACATCCGCGACATGACGGCGCAGGCACCGGGACAGGGCCCGGAGACGATCGGCACCATGACCACGACACAGAGCCCCGACACGACGTCGCGCACACGGAGCGGGCGGCTCACCCGACCCGCCTCATCGTCTCCCGCCGGCCGGACGGCCCTGGCCGCGACCGCCGCCCTGACTTCACTGACCCTGGCGTTGACCGCCTGTGCCGGCCCCTCCGAAGCGGACCTCCCCTCCGTGCCCCCGGCGTCGGATGCACGGACCACGACGGCACCGCCCAAGGTCCTCCTGCTCGGCGACTCCGTGGCCCAGGACGTCTCGCTCGCCTTGGCCGCGGCATTCCAGGCGAGCGGGGTCGGGTTCGAGTCGCTCGCTTCCGATGGCGGGGGCAACGTCGTCGGACCGTTCTCCGAGGAACGGTGGGAGACGTTGCCAGAGGAGGTCGAGACCGCCGAACCCGGCCTGGTGATCTACCAGATCACCGGCTACGACTGGGGCACCGGGCAGGAGCAGCGGGAGGGCTACGAGAAGTTGGTGGACACCGTCACCGAGGTCGACGCGACACTGCTCTTCGTCACCATGCCACCGATCGAGCCCGACGACTTCTACGAACCCCACATGGAGGACCTGGACCGGGCTCCGGAGGTGGCGCGCTCGGTCGCGGCGGACTCCGAGGGCCGGGCCGAGGTCCTGGAGGCCGGTGAGGTCTGGGGAGAGAGCTATCGGGCGAACAGGGACGGTGAACCCGACCGTAACCCCGACGGCATCCACCTGTGCCCCCAGGGCGCCGCCCGGCTGACGCACTGGATGCTCGGCGAGCTGCGGAGCCGATTCCCCGACATCGACCCGGCCGCGCCCGAGGAGTGGGCCGACACCGGTTGGGCCTCGGACGACCGCTTCGGAGCGTGCTGAGCGGCGCTCAGGCGAAAACGGTGAGCCCGTAGAGCACGAACACGAGCACGTGGGCGGCGCCGTGGAGCGCGGTCACTCGTTTTCCCGAGAAGGTCGTCAGGGTCAGCAGCAACGTCACCCCGAGCAGCACGAGGTCGGCCGGGCTCTCCGCGAGGACCACCGTCTGCCCGGTCAGGAGGCCGATGGTGAGCACGGCGGGGATGGTGAGCCCGACCGTGGAGACCAGGGCTCCGTGGCAGAGGTTGCTCACGCGCTGGATCTCCCCGGTGTGCGCGGCGCGGACCGCCGTGATCGTCTCGGGCAGGAACACGATCATCGCGATGAGGATGCCCGAGAGCGCGACCGGAGCGCCCGCCCGGTCGAGACCGTCATCGAGAAGCGCGGCCATGTCGTGGGAGAGCAGCACGATCGGGATCACCGTGGCCACCAGGACCAGCGCGCGGGAGATCACCTCCGCGCGGTGTCGGGAGATCACACCGAGCACCGACGGGCGGTCGTCGGTGACCTGCCGTGCGGCCGGGTCGACGACTTCGGAAGTACGTGGCGCGGGTGGGACCTCCTGGAAATCCTCGCGCTGGGCGCCCATCTGTCGGTACAGGAAGAACGCGTAGAGGATCACCGTGAGCAGGATGATCGGGATCTCCTGGCCGGCGGTGTAAGCACCCTCGACACCGATGAGGCCGGGCAGCACGAAGGCGACCGTGATGAGAACGACCAGGAGTGACAGGTAGGCGGAGACACCGGTGCGGTTCGGACGCAGGTCGCGGTGCCGCATCCCGCCGACGAACAGGCCGACACCGACGACGAGGTTCAGGATGATCATCGACACCGCCATGACGGAGTCGCGGGCGATGGTGGCGTGCTCACCCGGGCCGAGCATCACGGCGGAGATGAGGATGACCTCGATGAGCACGATCGACAGCGTCAGCACCAGGGTGCCGTACGGGTCACCGAGACGGCGCGCCAGGTGCTCGGCCTCACCGACCACACCGAAGGCGCACACCACGATCACGGCGATGATCGCCGCCAGCACGCTCACCAGTACCGGTGTCGAAAGATGTGCGGACAGCAACGGTTGCGCGGCCAGGAGGGCCGGCAACGCGCCCCAGCCCAGGAGGAGGCGGAAGATCACACCAGGGGTGAGGACGGTGCGGAGAGTAGCCGTGGAAGACACAGACAGGTGTCCGTTTCTGCTGGGTCGTCCCTGCTCGCGCGATCGCCGGCGGGTCGTCCCGACCGGGGCTCTTCAGCGCTTCATGGTACTCGACCCGCCCGCGGACCCACGGCCTCAGACCGAGAAGGCGCCTACTCGGCCACCCGCCACCTTCTGGAACTGGGACACACCACCATCGGTTATGTGGGCGGCCTGGCCTCGGCCAACTCCGGCCGTGAACGCTTCGCCGGCTATGAACAGGCACTGCGCGAGCACGGCCTCGAGGTGGATCCTGAGATGGTCGAGCGTGGTCCCTTCTCACCGGCCTTCGGCGCCGAGGGGACCCGTGCGCTCCTGGACCGCAAACCGACCATGACCGCCCTGTTCGCCGCCAACCACGAAGCCGTCTTCGGGGTCCTGCCGACCCTCGTCAGCCGGGGCGTGCGTCTTCCAGAGGACCTTTCCCTGATCTGCCACGAAGACATCAGCTGGTTGCGCAGCTGGCAGCCCGCCGTGACGGTGGTCGACAACGGCGCCGACGAACTCGGACGCCTGTGCTTCGACCTCCTCCTTCGTCAAATGCGCGAGTCCCCCGAATCAGGGCAGGCACCCGGCCGGGTCTACCGCGTCGAAGCCGGTCTGGTCGAACGCAACTCCTGCGCCCCACCCCGCACCCCC
>NZ_DYZD01000213.1 GCF_020741345.1 Nocardiopsis listeri | reverse complement strand
CCTGATCTCCCTGGCCCCCGGCCAGCTGGACCGGCTCGAATCGATGTGGAGGAAGCGGCGTTGACCCCGCACACCGAACCCACCCCTCACGGCTCCGGCGGGATCGCCGACGTCCTGCCGCTCGGCCCGCTGCAGGAGGGGCTGTTGTTCCACCACGCCCTGGCCGAGGGGACCACCGACGCATACGGAATCCAGCTCCGGGTCGAACTCCTGGGCTCCACCGACCCCGGACGCCTGCGCCGGGCCGCCGCCGCGCTCCTGCGACGCCACCCCAACCTGCGCGCCGGGTTCCTCTACGAAGAACTCGACCGGCCCGTGCAGTTCGTGCCCGCCGACACCGACCTGGACTGGGCCCACAGTGACCTGACCGCCGAACCCGACCCGGTGGGCGCCGAGGAACGAGCGGTGGAACGCGAGTTCGGGCGCGGGTTCGACCTGGGAGCACCCCCGCTCATCCGCTTCCACGCCCTGACCACCGCCCCCGACCGCACCGTGCTGGTGGTCACCGCGCACCACGTGCTGCTGGACGGCTGGTCGCTGCCCATCCTCACCCGCGACCTCCTCCACCTCTACGAAGTGGACGGGAACACCGAAGCGCTACCCGAGGCCCCGCGTTACCGGGACCACCTGGCCTGGCTCAACGGCCGTGACCAAGAGGCGGCGCGCAAGGCCTGGGCGACGGCGTTGGGCGGACTCGCCGAACCCACCCTGCTCGCCCCGACCACTGCGGACCGGGCGCCCGATGCCTCCGGCTCCGTCCACGCCCCCACCGGTATCGAGACCTCCCTGGGCGCCGCCGGCAGCCACCGGCTGCGCACCCTCGCCGCGGACACCGGGGTCACCACCAACACCGTCCTCCAGGCCGTCTGGGCACTGACCCTTTCGGTGCACACCGGCCGCGACGACGTCGTCTTCGGCCAGCCCGTCTCCGGGCGTCCACCGGAACTCCCCGCCGCCCAGGACGCCGTCGGCCTGTTCACCAACACCCTCCCCGTACGCGTGGCCCTCGACCCCGCCGAACCCGTCGCCGACCTCCTCACCCGCCTGCGACTGGAACAGGCCGACGTGCTCGACCACCAGTGGACCGGCCTGGCCGACATCCAGCGCGCCGCCGGGCACGGCACCCTCTTCGACACCCTCCTGGTGGTCGAGAACTACCCCTTGGACGAGGCCGCCACCAAAACGGGCGGGGTGGGCCCGCGCGCCGGGCGGGTCGACGTGCGCGACGCCACGCACTACCCGGTCACGCTCACCGTCCTGCCCGACGACGGCCCCGAACGCGACACCCTGCTGCGCCTGGATCACGTGCCCGCGTCGATCCCCGCGACGGACGCACGCTCGCTCCTGGACCTGTTCACCCATCTGCTCGGCCAGGCGTGCGACACCCCCGGGCGCACCGTGCACGCGCTGGACCCGCTCACCCCCGAGCAGCGCCGTCGGGTCGCCGAACACAACGACACCGCACATCCCACGCGGCACGACACGGTCAACGCCCTGCTGGCGGAGGCCGAGCGCGCCCACCCCGACCACCCGGCCGTGATCACCGAGGACGGCGCACTCACCTACCGCGAACTGCACGCCGACGCCGCACGACTGGCCCGGCTGCTCATCGAACACGGGGCGGGAGCGGAGAGCACGGTCGCGGTGGCGCTGCCACGTGGCAGCGCGCTGGTCACCGCCGTGCTCGCGGTACTGCGATGCGGGGGCGTCCTCCTGCCGCTGGACCTGGACCATCCTCCCGCGCGCCTGGCCGACATGACCGAACGCGCCGATGCCATCGCCGTGCTCACCTCCTCCTCGTGGCGCGACGCGCTCGCCGACCTGCCCGAAGACGTGGTGCGGGTCGAACTGGACGAGCCCGCCACCGCCGCCCGAGTCGCCGACCTGGACCCGCTGCCGTGGGCCGAACCCCACCCCGAACAGCTGGCCTACACCCTGTTCACCTCCGGTTCCACCGGTCGCCCCAAGGGGGTGGGGGTCGCGCACCGCGCCATCGCCAACCGCGTCGAGTGGACCCAGGACGCCTACCGGCTGACCCCGGGGGACCGGGTCGCGCTCAAGACCCCGGTCGGTTTCGACGTGTCCGTGTGGGAGTTCCTGTGGCCCCTGGCCACCGGAGCCGCCATCGTCACCGTTCGCCCGGACGGTCACCGGGACCCCGCCCACCTGCGTGAACTGTTCGAACAGCGGGGGGTGACCGTCTGCCACTTCGTCCCGGCGATGCTGCGACTGTTCGTCGACGACCTCACGTCGACGTTCGGCTCGCCCTCCACCACTCCCGCGCCCCTGCCCACCCTTCGTCTGGTCATCGCCAGCGGGGAGGCCCTCACCCGAGAACTGGCCGCGTCCTTCGCCACAGCCCTGCCCCACACCCGTCTGGAGAACCTCTACGGGCCCACCGAGGCCGCCATCGACGTCACCTCCCATCCGGCGGCCTCGCCGAACCACGCCGAGTCCACCGGCCCCGCATCCTCCGGCACGGTCCCCATCGGCCACCCGGTCCACAACACCACCCTCCACGTCCTCGACCACATGCTGCGCCCCGTGCCGCCCGGCGTGACCGGGGAGCTCTACCTGGGCGGGGTCCAACTCGCCCGTGGCTACGTCGGCCGCCCCGACCTCACCGCGGGCCGTTTCGTCGCCGACCCCACCGGCCGCGCCGGTGCGCGCCTGTACCGGACCGGGGACCTGGTCCGTCGATCGTCCGACGGCGCCCTGGTCTACCTCGGCCGCTCCGACGACCAGGTCAAGATCAACGGTGTGCGCGTCGAACCGGGGGAGGCCGAAACGGTCCTGCGTGCCCTGCCGGGGGTCGCCGACGCCGTCGTCTCCGTGCGCACCGGCCCCACCGGTAACACCTTCCTCGCCGGTCACGTCGTTCCCGACCCCATGGCCTCCCCGGACCCCGACGACCTGCGGGCCCGGCTCGCCGCGACCCTGCCCACCGCGCTGGTCCCCGCCACCATCACCTTCCTGGACCGTCTGCCTCTGAGCGTCAACGGCAAGGTCGATCGCGGTGCGCTTCCCGAGCCCTCCGCCGCCCCCGCCGCCACCTCGCGCCGGGCTCCGTCCACGGAGACCGAACTCGCCCTCTGCTCCGCCATCGCCGACCTCCTCGGCCTCACCACCGACGAGGTGCCCGTAGACGCCGACTTCTTCGCCCTGGGCGGGGACAGCGTCACCTCCATCCGACTGGTCGGCCGGGCCCGCGCCGCCGGGCTGGAGTTCGGGGTCAGGGACGTGTTCGACCGGCGCACCCCCGAACGACTCGCCGCGTTCGCCGCCACCGGAACCGAAGCCCCGGACACCCCCGCCGACCCCGGACCACCGTCCGGGGACGAGTTCGCGGACCTGTTGGACGCGGGCGAGATGGACCGGCTCCATCAACTCTGGAACCCCGACGACTGAACCCGGCCCCGACTCACCCGGGCCCACCACGGACCCATCCCACCCCTCGTGCCCGATCCCGGCACCGAACCGAAGAGGACCACACCCATGAACGCCAGCGCCGAAGGCCCGGGCGACATCCAGGACGTGCTTCCGCTCGCCACCCTTCAGGAGGGGCTGCTGTTCCACTCCGTCAAGGACGAACAGCACCTGGACGTCTACACCGTCCAGAACGTCTTCGAGTTCACCCGTCGCGTGGACGCCGCGGCCCTGCGATCCGCCGCCCGGACCCTGCTGCGCCGCCACCCCGCCCTGCGTGCCGGGTTCATGTACGAGGGTGTCGAACGTCCCGTCCAGTTCATCCCACGCGATGTCCCGGTGGCCTGGCACGAGACCGACCTGTCCGACCTGCCCGCCACCGAGGCCCGTCGACGGTTGGACCGGATCCGGGTCGGCCAGCGTGAACGCCGCTTCGACCTGTCCCGCCCGCCCCTGATCCGGCACGTCCTGGTCCACCTGCCGGGTGAACGGGACGTCCTCGTCCTCACCTTCCACCACATCGTCATGGACGGCTGGTCGGGGGAGCTCTACAACGCCGAGCTCATGGACCTGTACCTGCGGGGCGGGGACGATTCGGAACTGCCCGAGCCCCGCCCCTACCGTGACTACCTCGTCTGGTTGTCCAGACAGGACCATCGCCGTTCCGTCGACGCCTGGCGTTCGGCCCTGGAGGGTGTGGAGGAGGGCACCCTCGTCTCGGTCACCGACTCCGGGGACACCACGATCATGCCGCGCACCATCGACGGCGTGGTCGCCCCCGACCTGGTGGAACGGCTCACCGCGTTGGCCAGGGGGATCGGGGTCACCCCCAACACGCTCTTCCTCGCGGCCTGGGGCCTGGTCCTGCGCTCCCACACCGGCGGGGACGACATCGTCTTCGGCAGCACCGTGGCCGGTCGGCCCCCGGAGATCGAGGGGGTGGACTCGATCGTCGGTGTCTTCTTCAACACCGTGCCGGTCCGGGTCAGGGTGGACCCCGCCGAGACCATCCGTGAGCTGCTGCTGCGGCTGCAGGGCGAACAGGCGGACCTGTTGGCGCACCACCACGTCGGACTCGCCGACATCCAGGGAGCGGTCGGGTCCCAGCGACTCTTCGACTCCCTGTACGTACAGCGCAACATCCCCCGCGATGACGACCGCTACCAGCGGGTGCGCGCACTCACGGGCCTGGAGTCGGTGACCGGCAACGACGCCACCCACTACCCGCTCACCTTCGTCGCCCAACCCGGCGACGAACTCCGCCTCAGCCTGGCCTATCGCACGGACGTGGTGGACCCCGACACCGCGCAGGAGCTGTTCGACCGGGTCGTACGCCTGCTCGAACAGATCGCCACCCTGCCCGAGGCCCGGGTCGCCGACCTCGGTCCCCTGGCCGCGCGCACCGTCGACGCCGCGTTGGCGTTGGGGGAGGGCGAGCGCCTCGAACTGCCGGACACGACCCTGGCGGGGATGTTCGAGGAGTCCGTGCGCCGCGACCCCGACCGCACCGCTCTCATCACCCGGGACGAGAGCCTCACCTTCGGCGAACTCGACGAGCGCGCCGAACGCCTGTCCCGTGTGCTGGCCGATCTGGGGGTGGGACCCGAGACCCGGGTGGCCATCGCCCTGTACCGCTCCGCGGACTGGGTGGTGACGCTGTTCGCCGTCCTCAAGCTCGGTGCCGCCTACGTGCCGCTCGACCTGGAGCACCCGGCGGCGCGACTGGGCCACATGCTCGACGACTCGGCCCCGCTGGTCACCGTCACCACAGCAACGGCGGCCGTGAACCTGCCGGAGGAGGGTGGCGGACGGCGTCTCTTCCTCGACGATTCCGGTACCCGTGACGCCCTGACCGGTGTGGACCCGACCTCGGCCCCGGCCGTGGAACGTTCCGCGCACCGTCCGGACCACCTGGCCTACGTCATCTTCACCTCCGGCTCCACCGGCCGACCCAAGGGGGTGGAGATCCCCTACCACGGTCTGGTGAACATGCTGGTCAACCACCGGGCGGAGATCTTCGATCCGGTGGTGGCGGCCCAGGGAGGACGCGTGATGCGGGTCGCGCACACCGTGTCCTTCTCCTTCGACATGTCGTGGGAGGAGCTGCTGTGGCTGATCGACGGCCACGAGGTCCACCTCATGGACGAGGAACTGCGCCGCGACTCCGCCGCCCTGGTCTCCTACTGCGCCACGCAGTCGATCGACGTGATCAACGTGACCCCCTCCTACTGCGGCCAGCTCATCGAGGACGGTCTCTTCGACACCGACGAATCCGTGCACCGGCCGCCCCTGGTCCTGCTCGGTGGGGAGGCGGTGGGCGGCACCGTGTGGGACACCCTGCGCGATGCCGACAACGTGCTCGGCTACAACCTCTACGGGCCCACCGAATACACGATCAACACCCTCGGCGGCGGCACCGAGGACAGCGACACCCCGACCGTGGGTCGCCCCATCTCCAACACCGACGTGCACATCCTCGACACCTCCCTGCGCCCGGTCGCCCCAGGGGTGCCCGGCGAGCTCTACGTGACCGGCGTGGGTCTGGCCCGCGGCTACACCGGACGCTCCGACCTGACCGCCGAACGCTTCGTCGCCGACCCCTACGGTCCGCCCGGGTCGCGCATGTACCGCACCGGCGACCTGGTCCGTTGGGACGAGGACGGGCTCATCGACTACCTGGGCCGCGCCGACGACCAGGTCAAGATCCGCGGGGTGCGCATCGAACCCGCCGAGGTCGTCGCGGCCCTGGAGGAGAACCCGGGTGTGGCCCAGGCCGCCGTCACGGTCCGTGAGGACACCCCCGGGCTCAAGCGCCTGGTCGGCTATCTCGTCCCCGGCGCGGGAGCCGAACTCGACCCGGACGCCCTGCGCGCGGACCTGCGCGCCGCCCTCCCCGACGCCATGGTGCCCTCCGCCCTGGTGGTCCTGGAACGGCTGCCACTGACCATCAACGGCAAACTCGACCAGACGGCGCTGCCCGCCCCCGCCCGCACCGCAGGCCCCGACGCGGGAGGACGCCCGGCACGCGATGACGTCGACAGGGATCTGCTCGCCGACTTCGTCACCGTCCTGGGAGTCGAGGCCGACTCCCTCACCCTCGACGACGACTTCTTCGACCTGGGCGGGCACTCCCTCCTGGCCATGCGCCTGGTCGGACGGATCCGCAAGCGCACCGGACAGCGGCTGCGCGCCGGCGACCTCATCGCCGCGCCCACCGTCGCCCGACTACGCGACTACCTGGAGTCCCCGCGCCGCGAGGACCTGCTCGCCCCCGTGCTCCGGCTGCGCGAGGGAGGGCGGGCACGCCCGCTCTTCTGCTTCCACCCGGCCAGTGGGTTCAGCTGGTCCTACGCGGGACTGGCGCCCTACATCGACCGGGAACGCCCCCTCGTCGGCATCCAGTTCCCCGGCCTGCGCGAGGACGACCTGCCGTCCACCATGGAGGAGCTGGTCGAGCGCTACGCCCGTCTGGTCCGCACCGTCCAACCCAACGGCCCCTACCACCTGGTGGGTTGGTCCTTCGGTGGGCAGATCGCGCACGGTCTGGCCACCCTCCTGCAGTCGGAGGGCGAGCGGGTCTCCTTCCTGGGGATGCTGGACACCTACCCCACCGACTCCGAACCGGTGCTGAGCGCGGGTGGCGCGATGTCCGAGGACGAGGCCGAACAGGAGGCCCTGGAGTTCCTGCTGTCCAGTTCCCAACGTGAACTGCCGTCGTGGCTCACCCGGCCCTACCGGCGCGAGGACGTCGTGGATTTCATGAGCGACAGCGACGGTGTGTGGGCGGACTTCGACGCCGACACCATCGAGCGCGTGGTGGGCGCCCGCATGTACACCAACAAGGTGATGTACCGGGCGCGATACCGGGTCTTCGACGGTGACCTGCACTTCTTCTCCGCCGCCGCCCAGCGGGATCCGGGCTCGGGCATCACGGCGCAGCTGTGGAAGGAGCACGTGGACGGGCAGGTGCTGGACACCCCCGTGGACCACCACCACGACGACCTGACCGGGCCGGCCGCGCTCGCGGTGATCGGCCCGGTCCTGGACCGCGCCCTGCGGGGGGAGGAGGCCGAAAGGTAGTCGGTACCGCCTTGCCCGAGCGTGCCCGGGCGAAAAAGCACCCCCGAGCGCACGATTGCGTTAAGGTAAGGCTAACCTCATATGAGTCTCGAGGTCCTGTCAGGTCATGGGCGGCGCGATCCCCTGTTCGAAAGCCCACACCGACCGGATCCCTGGCGACCACAACGACCCCACACCCCCCGCACCCCACGAAAGCGAACACCGTGACAGAGCTGACGACCCACCTGCGCAGCGGAACCCTCACCGCCGGCGGACTCGCCCTGGCCCTCGTCCTCACCGCCTGTGGCGGCGACGACTCCGCCGACGCCGGTTCGGCCGACGACGCCACCACCGTCTCCGTCGAGACCGACTACGGCACCGTCGAGATCCCCGAGAACCCCGAGCGCGTCGTCTCCCTGGAGTTCGGCAACGAAATCCTCGTCGAGGCCGGGATCGACCCCGTCGGCGTCATCGACCCCAACCCCAGCCTCTACACCCCCGAGCAGATGGAGGTCCTCGGTGAGGCCGACGTCGTCCAGGAGATGAGCCTGGAGCTCAACATCGAGGCGATCGCCGCCGCCGAACCCGACCTGATCATCGGGGGTGTCCGCGAGGTCAGCCACGAGGACTACGAACAGCACTTCGAGGACCTGTCCCAGATCGCGCCCACCGTCCTGTTCGACTTCGACGGGGCCGGCCCCGAGCTGCGCGACATGAGCCTCGAACTGGCCGAGGTCATCGGTGACGCCGAGCGCGCCGAGGCCGAACGCGACCGCTACCAGGAGCGTCTCGACGAGATCGGCCAGACCTACGCCGATCAGCTCCAGGACAACACCTTCGCGGTGGTGTTCGGCGTGGAGGACGAGTTCGCCGCGGTCAACACCAACGCCTGGGGCGCCTACATCCTCGACGAACTCGGGGCCGAGGCCACCTCCCTGGTGGAGGAGGCCGGCGACGACTTCGCCACCTTCCAGTCCTACGAGAACATCGACAAGCTCGACGACGCCGACGTCGTCTTCTACGAGACCGACGTGTCCATGGAACCGGACGCCTTCACCGCCGACCTGCTCGACCAGCGGCTCTGGCAGAGCCTGCCGGCCGCCGAGAACGACCAGGTCCACCCCATGCGCTACAGCTTCTCCCGGACCTGGGGCCAGGCCAACGACGTCCTGGACCAGCTGGAAGAGGTCCTCGCGGACCTCTGACCCCACCGGGTCCGCCGCCTCGGGTCCGTGGCGGCGGACCTCGGGTCGGTCGGTCGGCACCGACGACCCCGCCCCGGCACACGACCACCACGAAGGAGCCACGACGATGACCAACCCCTTCGACGACGCCGAGGGAACCTTCCTCGTCCTGGTCAACGACGAGGACCAGCACTCGCTCTGGCCCGAGTTCGCCCAGGTGCCCGAGGGCTGGACCCCGGTCTACGGCCCCGTCCCCCGCGACGAGGCGCTGGAGTACGTCGACATCCACTGGACCGACCTGCGGCCCCGCAGCCTCCGCGAGTCGCTCGCCTGAGACCGGCACGGCCGCGCCCGACGAGGGATCGGTGGAGACCCCCTGACCGGGGTCTCCACCGTCCGTGTTCCGGCGGACCGCCACCCACCACCCACGAAGGACCCCGTGAAACTCTCCCAGCTGATGGTCGACATCAGTCCCCTCCGACTGAGCCGCGAGTTCAGGATCGTCTTCGTCGCCCGGCTCATCTCCATCTTCGGACTGGGTTTCGCCGCGGTCGCCCTGCCCATGCAGGTCTACCAACTCACCGGGTCCTCCCTGCTCGTGGCCACCGTCCACACCACCTCCGCGGTCAGCGTCCTGGCCGGCACCCTCGTCGGCGGCATGCTCGCCGACCGCGGCGACCGCAGACGCCTCATCGTCATCGGTCGTGCCTCCGCCGTCATCGGCTTCGGCGTCCTGGCCGCCAACACGCTCCTGCCCGCCGAACCCTGGCTGTGGGTGATCTACGCGATCGCCGCCTTCAACGGGTTCTTCGGCTCCTTCAGCGCGGTGGCCCTCCAGGCGGCCGCGCCCGGCTTCGTGCCCCGCGACAAACTGCCCGCCGCCGGGGCCCTGCTCGCCCTCAACGGCGAACTCGGCTCCGTCCTGGCCCCCGCGCTCGGCGGCGTCATCATCGCCGCCTTCGGCCTGGGCTCCAACTACGTCATCACGGCGGTGCTCTCCCTGTTCACCACGGTCCTGGTGTGGCGGCTGCCCCGCCTGGACGCCCCCGCCGCGAGCCGAGCCCAACCAGTCCTGGCCGCTCTGCGCGAGGGAGGGACCTTCGCGCTGCGCCACCGCGTGGTCGGCCCGCTGCTGCTCCTGGGCCTGGCCCAGATGCTGTTCGCCGCGCCCCAGGTCCTGATCAACGAGTTCACCGACAAGGTCCTGGGCGGCGGCGCGAGCATGGTCGGCCTGCTCTACACCGCACCCGCCGTCGGGGCGCTCATCGGCTCCCTCACCAGCGGTTGGGCCGGCCGTGCCCGGCGCACCGGTTCGCTGCTCCTCGTCGCGGTCGCCCTGTGCGGACTCGCCGTCCTCGGCTTCGGGGCGAGCACCTGGGCACCCGTGGCGTTCGTGTTCCTCGTCTTCCTCGGCTTCGGTCAGGTGATCGAGGAGATCCTGCGCTACGCCCTCCTGCAGTCCCACACCCCCGACCACCTCCGCGGACGCGTCAACGCGGTGTGGACCGCCCAGTCGACTGTGGGAAACTCCGCCGGGGCGCTCACCCTGGGAGGCCTGGCCCCGCTCATCGGCGCCGCCGGGGCGCTCATGGCCGGCGGAACCCTCACCGTCGTCAGCGTGGGCGCACTCGCCCTCGCCTTCGCGGGCCTGCGCACCGCCCAGGTCCTGCGAGAACCCGAACCCACCCCCCACGACCTCAACGAAGATCAGAACCACGAGGAGAGCAAATGACCCACGAACGCCGCATCGAGATGTACCCGCTCAAGCGACGAGTCCTCGAGGTGGCCGAGGTCGAACGTGTCACCCCGCGCATGATCCGGATCCACCTGGAGGGCCCCGACATCGCGGGCCTGCAGAGCGACCACTTCGCCGACCACGTCAAGCTGTGGTTCCCCAACGAGGAGGGCGAGCACGTGCTGCCCATCGTCGAGGACGACCGCTGCCTCAACTTCCGAGCCGACGGGGTGGTCTTTCGCGACTACACCGTCCGTTACCTGGACACCGAGGCCGGGCGCCTGAGCATCGACTTCGTCGCCCACGACCACGGTCCGGCGGGGCGGTGGGCGATCAACGCCGAACCCGGCCGCAAGCTCGGTGTGCTCGGTCCGCGCGGCACCGCCTACATCACCGGCGAGTTCGACTACCACGTGCTCATGGTCGACGAGACCGCTTTGCCGGCCGCCGCCCGGTATGTGGAGGACCTGCCCGCCGACGCCAAGGTGCTTGCGTTCTTCGAGGTCGCCGACGCCGCCGAGGAGCAGAAGCTGCGGGCCCCCGACGACGCCCGCATCACCTGGCTGCACCGCGGCGACGCCGAACCCGGCACCACCGAGCTGCTGTTCGAGGCCTTCAAGGCACTGGAGCTGCCCGAGGGCGACGGGTTCGTCTACGCGGCCGGTGAGGCCACCACCCTCAAGCCCATCCGTCGGCTGCTCAAGGAGCGCGGATTCGTGCGCAACCGGACCAGCGAGGTGGACGGCTACTGGCGTCGGGGCACCACCAACCTCGACCACCATGAGGAAGAGGACGACTGATCGAGGAGGGCCTCAAGGACCTGGCCCGCCGAGGCGGCCTCGACGCCGGGGAGGTGGGGTGATGGCGCGCCGCGGACTCCAGGGGGCGATCATCGAGGCGGTCTCACCGGGGTCCCGCCCCTACAGCGTGCCGGACCGCCCCCCGGCCGGGTACCTGCTCGTCGGCGACTCCGCCTCCGTCCCCGCCATCCGCGGAATGCTGGCGGCCATCCCCGCCGACGTTCCGGTCGAGGCGTACCTGGAGCAGCACCACGAGGACGACCCGCTCCTGCCCTTGGGCGACCACCCCCGGGCGACGATCCACTGGGTCGCCCGCGAGAACGTGGAGTCCCTCTCGTGGGCCATCCCGGACCGTGACTGGTCGGACTGGTTCGCCTGGGTCGGCACCGTCGCGGTGGCCCCGCTGGTGGATCCGCGCGGACCGGCCCGGGGCGCGGCGGGGGCGACCGTGTTCCTCGGTCTGCTGATCGGGAACGCCCCGTAGGCCCTCCCGGCCGGCCGAATGCGGCCCCACCCGTGAATCTCGCGGAGTGTCGTGGGCGAAAGCGTGGCCGATGCGGCACCATGGACGGCGAATCGACGTTCGAACACCCTGCGCCGTGCTCTGGCCGCGGCCGGGGTCGGCGTGGCGGTCGACACTCCCCGGGAGGGACACCCCGCATGCCCACGAACCGAACCCCCGCCCTCACCACCGCCTGCGCCCTGGGACTCACCCTGCTGGTGCCGGCCAACGCCGCCGCCGACACCCAGGACCCGATCTGCTCCTCCGACACCCGTCCCGAGGTCGCCGAACGCCTCTCCGAGGAGATCCGCGAGCGGGTCGACGAACGCGACGGACGCGTCTCGGTGGGGGTGTCCGCCCACGACGGGGACCTCCGGTGCGGACTCGACCCCACCGCCGAGTTCGACGCCGCCAGCGTGGGCAAGGTGGTGGTCCTCGGGACGCTGCTGCGCCTGACCATGGACGAGGACCGCGAACTCACCGACAGCGAGGACGAGCTCGCCACCGACATGATCACGGTGTCCGGCAACGACTCCGCCGTGGAGCTGCGCAACCGTCTCGGCGCCGAACGCATCCAGGCCTTCCTCGACCTGGCCGGCATGGACGACACCGTCCTGCATCCGGACGGCTCCGTCGGTCTCATGAAGATCACCGCCGACGACCAGCTCACCCTCCTCGAACTGCTGCGCATCGACAACGAGGTGCTCGGCGCCGACCAGAGGGACTACGCGCGCGGACTCATGGGCGACGTGATCGACGAACAGCGCTGGGGCGTGCCCACCGGGGCGCCCGCCGACGCCACCGTGTACCTGAAGAACGGGTGGTTGCCCTACCCGGACACCGACACCTGGCGGATCAACAGCATCGGCGGGTTCCAGGACACCCCGATCGGCGACTACGACCTGGTGGTGCTCACCGACGGCACCGCGGACAACCCCGGCATGCAGTACGGGGTCGAGACCATCGAGTCCGTGGCGGTCGGCGCCCACGCCGTTCTGACGGGCGAGAGCGTCCGCACCCCGCTCACCAGGATCTCCGAATCCGAGCAGGTCTCCGATGGATCCGACCGGCCGTGATCTGTCA
>NZ_DYZD01000212.1 GCF_020741345.1 Nocardiopsis listeri | reverse complement strand
GAATCGCCGCCCAGAGCGAAGAAGTCATCGAAGACCCCCACCCGCTCCACACCCAACACCGAAGCGAACACCCCGGCCAACACACCCTCGACCTCAGAACGCGGGGCCGCGTACCGGTGTGCGGTGAGCTCGTTCCAATCGGGTGCGGGCAGGGCGCGGTGGTCGGTCTTGCCGTTGGGCGTCAGCGGCACCGCGTCCAGGACCACGATGACGGCGGGCACCATGTGCGCGGGCAGTGTCGTGGCGAGCATCTCGCGCAGCGAGGCAGGGTCTGCCGACCCACCGGCGACGTAACCGACCAGCGCGCGGCCGCCCGGAGCGTCCTCGCGGACCGTGACCGCGGCCTGGCCAACGCCCGGGAGCGCGACCAGCGCGGACTCGATCTCTCCCGGCTCGATCCGAAACCCCCGCAACTTCACCTGGGAATCCGCCCGACCCACGTACTCCAACTGCCCGGCGACATTCCACCGCACCAGATCACCCGTGCGGTACAAACGGTCACCCGAACCGAACGGGTCGGCGACGAAACGCTCCGCCGTCAACCCCGGACGCCCCCAGTACCCCCGCGCCACACCCGCACCACCCACGTACAGTTCGCCCACGGCCCCCGGAGGGGTGCGGCGCAACAGCGGGTCCAGCACGTGCAGCCGCATGCCGTCGAGCGGCCCGCCGATCGGCATCGGGACGGGCACGGCCCCCGGCAGGGGGAAGCGGGTGGCGAAGGTGGTGGTCTCGGTCGGTCCGTAGACGTTGGCGATCCGCGTACCGGGGCAGGCCTCGACGACCCGCTCCATCGCCTGCGGATTGGCCGCCTCGCCACCGGTCATGACCTCGCGCAGGTCCTCGAAGCAGGAGGGGTCCTGGGAGGAGTAGAGGTTGAACAGCGCGGTGGTGAGGAACACCCCGGTGACCCCGTGCGCGCGCACGGTCCCGGCGAACTCCTCGGCGTCCATGCGTCCGGGCGGCGCGACGACCACGACACCGCCGTTCAGCAGCGGCGCCCAGATCTCGTAGGTGGCGGCGTCGAAGGCGTGGGAGGAGTGGAACAGCACGCGGTCGTGGTCGCCACCGGTCCACAGCCGGTCGTGGGCCAGGCGCACGACGTCCTCGTGCGTGACCGCCACACCCTTGGGCCTGCCGGTGGAACCGGACGTGAACATCACGTAGGCCAGGCTCCGGGGCAGGACCCGTGCCTCGGCCTCCGCCAGGGCCCGTGCATCGACCCGAGAGCGGAGCGGAGCGGACGCGGGCCCGTCCAGGTCCAGCACCGGAAGTCGGTCGACGCCCAAGACCCGTCCCCGCGACGGGGCGTCTGTCAGAACGCAGACCGCTCCGGTCTCCCGCGCCAGCCACGCGACGCGTTCGGCCGGATCGTCGGCGTGCACGGGCACATAGGCGGCGCCCGCGCGTGCGGCGGCCAGCATGGCCACGACCACGTGCGCCCCGCGTTCCAGCACGAGCAGCACCGGCGACTCGTCGCCCGCGCCGTGCGCGCGCAACCGCTCGGCCAGGGTGGCCGAGCACGCGTCGAGCTCGGAGTAGGTCAGTTCCGTGTCCGCCGAGGTGACCGCGAGCCCGTCGGGGTCGAGCGCGACCCGCCGTGCGAACGCCTCCGGGACGGTCTGCTCCGCGCCCTCGGGGCGGGTTCCCTCCCACTGCGACAGAGCCCGCTCCTGGGCGTCGGTGCGCACACCGATCCGGGCGACCGGCCGGTCCGGGTCCTCGGTGAGGGCGGTGGCGAGTCGGTGGACGCCCTCGACGAGCTCGGCGATCCGCTCGGGGTCGTACAGGTCGGTGTTGTACTCCAGGTCGAGTCTGAGCCCGCCCCCACGCTCCTCGAACTCGAAGACCAGGTCGAAGAGGGAGGAGGTGCGGGGCAGGTCGAAGGGCGCCACGTCCAGGCCGTGCAGGCCGAGTGCGCCCGTGTGGGCGTTCTGGAGCACCAGGAGGGCCTGGAAGACGGGTGTGCGGGACTGGTCGCGTTCGGCGACCACCGCGTCCACGACCCGGTCGAAGGGGAGTTCGTGGTCGAAGGCCGCCAGAACGGTGTCGCGCACCCCGTCCAGGAAGTCCCCGGCGGTGGCGCGGGGATCCACCCGGGTCCGCACCGCGACGGGATTGACGAAGAAACCGACGACGTCGTCCACCTGGTGGTGGTCGCGCCCCGCCGAGGCCACGCCCAGGGTCACGTCCGCGCTGCCCGAGGACGCCGACAGCAGGAGCTGGGTGAGGGCCGTGAGGGTCACGAACAGGGTCGTCCCCCGCTGGTGACCGAGGTCGCGCAGGGCGGCGGTGACCTCCGGCGAGAGTTCGGCGCGGTGGACCGCCCCTGCCGTGGTCCGGACCGCCGGACGGGGGTGGTCCGCGGGGACCTCGGCGGCCCGCGCGTCCTCCAACTCCCGGGTCCAGTACTCCAGGTGTTCCCGCTCGTTCTCCCGGGTCCAGCGGTTCCGCTCCCACGCGGCGAAGTCGGCGTAGTCCACCCGTGCGGCGCCGGCGCGCTCCGGGACGGTTCCCTCGGCCCGGGCGCGATAGAAGGCACCGAGGTCGCGGGCGAGGATGTCGACGGACCAGCCGTCGCAGGCGATGTGGTGCGCGCTGAGCACGAGGGCGTGGTCGTCCGCTCCCATGCGCACCAGCAGGGCACGGAAGGGCGAGCCGTCCTCCAGGTCGAAGGGGCGCTCCGTCTCGGCCCTGAGCAGTGCCTCCAGCCGCCGTTCCCGGTGCGGCCCGGACTCGGTCAGGTCGGCCCGGGACAGCGGGACCTCGGTCCGCCGGGAGGCGTGGACGTGCTGCACCGGCCCCTCGTCGGTGGAGGTGTAGGTGGTGCGCAGCGCCTCGTGGCGGGCCTGGAGGTCGCCCAGGGCCTCGTGCAACGCCGGGACCGACAGGTCCCCGCGGATTCGGTAGGCGCTGCCCGTGTAGTACTCGACGCTCTCGGGGTCGTGCTGGTGGAGGAACCAGAGGCGGCGCTGGGCCGCGGACAGCGGCAGGGGGCGGTCCCGGTCGACGGGCTCGATGGGCCTGGGAGCCTCCTCGCCGGTGATCCCCTCGGCGGCGACTCGGGCCGGCGTGCGCAGGGTGAAGATCGCCCGGCGGTCCACGCCTCGGCCCAGGCCGGCCTCGATCCGCGACAGGGCGCGCGCCGCGAGGATGGAGTCCCCGCCCAGGTCGAAGAAGTCCTCGTGGCGGCCGACGCGCTCCAGTTCCAGGACGCGGGCGAACTCCTCGGTCACGACGCGTTCGGTCTCGTCCTCGGGCGCCGCGTACTCCCGCCGGACGGCGTCGGGCGCGGGCAGCCGGTCGTGGTCGATCTTGCCGTTGGGTGTGGTGGGCAGGGCCGCGAGCACCACCACCACGGAGGGCACCATGTGGTCGGGCAGGACCTCCCTCAGGCCCCGTAGGACGGTTTCCTCCTCCGGGTCGGCACCGCCCGGCTCACCCGCCACGTAGGCCACGAGTCGACGGATGCCGGGCCGGTCCTCGCGCACCAGGACGGCGGCGTTGGCCACGTCGGGAAGAGCGATGGCGGCCGTCTCGACCTCACCGGGCTCGATCCGGAAGCCACGGAGTTTGACCTGCTTGTCGACACGGCCCCGAAACTCCAGGGCGCCGTCGGACAGCACGTGCACTCGGTCTCCGGAGCGGTACATCCTGGTTCCGGGCGGACCGAGGGGGTCGGGTACGAACCGCTCCGCCGTGAGTCCGGGACGGCCGTGGTAGCCCCGGGCCAGCCCCGCCCCGGAGATGTACAGTTCACCGCTGCCACCCGGACCCACGGGGCGCAGGTGATCGTCGAGCACGATGACCCGGGTTCCGTCGACGGCGTGTCCGATGGGCGGGACGCCATCGCCGGACAACGGCTCGCTCATGGTGGCGCACACGGTGGTCTCGGTGGGCCCGTAGCCGTTGAACACGTCGCGCCCGCGCGACCACAGCTCCACGATGGCCCCGGGGCAGCTCTCACCCGCGACCATGACCGACCGCAGATCACGCAGACCGGTCGGGTCCAGCCCCGGAAGCACGGCGGGGGGCAGGGTCACGTGGGTGATGCGGTGGTCGGCCAGGGTGCGCACGAGCGCGTCGCCCAGGAGCGCGTGTCGCGGCAGGACCACCAGGGCGGCGCCGTTGAGCAGGGCCATGCACACTTCGAAGAACGAGGCGTCGAAGCTGGGCGACGCGAACTGGAGCACTCGGGAATCGGGGGTGACGTTCATACGGACCCGCTGGGTCCGTGCCAGGTCCTCGATGCCTCGGTGGGTGACCAGTACCCCCTTGGGGCTGCCGGTGGAACCAGAGGTGTAGATGACGTAGGCGACGTCGTCGGGCAGGGGCCCCGCACCCGGGAGCGAAGCCGTGGGCTCCAACCGATCGGAGTCCACGGTGGCCACCGCAGAATCGCCCTGCCAGGGTGTGTCCGCGCCGGTCACGACCAGGTTCGCCCCGGAGTCGGCGAGCATGTGGGCCAGGCGCTCGTCGGGGTAGGCGGGGTCCAGCGGCAGATACGCGGCGCCCACCCGGGTGATCGCGAGCAGGGCGACCACGAGGTCGGCCCCGCGCCCTAGGTGGACTCCTACGCGGTCCCCGGGCACCACGCCGGAAGCGACCAGGCCCCTGGCCCGGCGATCGACGAGGGCCCCGAGTTCGGCGTAGGTGAGGGTGAGCTCCTCCGACACCAGGGCGACGGCTTCCGGTCTCTCGGCCACCCGCGCGGCGAACAGGGCCGGAAGGGTACGGGTGGGCTGGTCGGTGCTGGGGGAGGCATCGGCAGACAGCACGTTCACTACTCCTGTGTGGGGCGGCCCGGGGACGGACCCGAAGTGGCTGGAGGACGGATCGGGGCTCAGGCCCGAGAACGCACGGGAGCGGACGTGCGTCGCAGGACGCGGCCGTTGTACTGCATGGACGCGATGGTGGAGGGATCGTCGGTCGCACGCAGGAAGCGGCCGTCGAAGGACATGCCGCCGAGATCGCCCACCGTCACGGAGAAGTACAGGTCGGTGCCGGCGACGAGCGGCCCGGAGAAGCCATTGGAGAGGGTGAACCACAGGGTCCCGTCCCCCTGGTGGGTGACCTCGACGGCGAGGTCCCCGTTGGCGTAGTGCCCGGTGACGTCCACGCCCGTATTGCGGGGTCGACTCACCGGCGTGCGCTGCCGGTAGTGCCCCACGTCCAACCCGAGGTCGCTCAGCCCGGACACCAGGTCCTCCCACAGCCGGATCCCGGTGGTGCCGTTGGTGGTCAGAGCCACCGCGACGCGCCCCACCGGGTCGACACGCAGGTTGCAGGTCCCGCCGTCGAGCGTGCCGTCGTGGCCGTACCAGAAGCGATCCGTCGCCAGGTGGAGGGCCCAACCCGCGCCCCAGCCGTCGGCCAGGCCGAAGGGGTCGGCCGAGGGGACGGCTCGGCCCATCTCATCGAGGATCGCGGCGTCCGCGATATCGCTCTCCAGCACCGCGTCCTCCGGAGCCATGAAGGATCGCGCGAAGTCGACCAGGGTGGTCGCGCTTCCACCCAGACCACCCGCCGGGGTCAGTTCGGGCTCGATGTGGAAGTCCACCGGCTCGGTGAGACCGGTGGTGGTGTCCACGGCGTGTCCGCTGACCAGGTCGCTCGGTGCCTTGGGGCTTCGCGCGTCGTGCACGAAGGCGAGGTCGAGGCCGGTGGGCAGGGCCAGGTAGGACTCCAGGGTCTCCCACCAGTCCTGGCCGGTGACGGCTTCCACGATGTGGGCCGCCAGGGCGTACCCGCTGTTGGAGTAGGAGAAAGCGCTCTCGGGGGAGCCCACCGATTCGCTCCGCAGGAGGGAGGTGGCGTAGTGGCGCAGGGGTTCGGCTCGCACCGGGTCCGCTTCGTGGTCGGAGACGAGTCCCGCCGTGTGGCTGAGGAGCTGGCGCAGGGTCGTGACGTGTGCGGGGTGGCCGGTGGGCAGGCCGCGAACGTTCAAGTGGTCGGTCAAGGCCGCGTCGAGATCGAGGTCGCCGTCCTCCACCAACTGCATGACCAGGGCGGCGGTGAAGATCTTGGACACCGATCCGTAGGCGAACCGGGAGGCCGGACCGACCGGCCGCCCCGAACCCGTGTGCTCGACCCCTTCGGCCAGCTCGTACAAGGTCCCCTCACGGTAGACCGACAGCTGGGCCCCGGGTACGGCGTGCTCACGGACCAGGCTTCTGAACAGGCCAGACAGCTCGTTTTCCAAGATCAACTCCTAAGAATAAAAGCTTGAAATACTTGCAACCCGGGCCACACATAACGCCCTGTGTCCACAGGGAAAGCATCAGTACCGCGAACTGATACTTACCTACACCCCCACCCCATGGCAAACCATACGGCCAAGACCTTAATACACCGGCCAGAAGCCGATAAAATTGGAACCCAGTTCACAAATCCGCGCGAGAAATACTCTCCAGGATAAGCCGAATCAACATCGACCGGACGCTCACGAGACCGCCACGACCAGCCAAAATCCCTTCCCATGCAACACCGGCCAGAGCAACCTCAAAGACGAACCACCCGCAAAGCAAAACCCCCTACCCGCGTTCACTGGTATCACTAAAAGGAGCCGAACAGGGGATCTTCTCGCAACATGAAGAATATTCACAAACGCAATCGACCTCGTAAAATCACACAGAGCTATATTTCGAGAGAGTAGGGCTACCAGAAGCAATGGCCGCATCCGGCCATTCCATTAACAAAACGAAGACAACTGGTAACAACACAAAAAAGGGCGAGAGAAGATCTCTCACCCTTTGCCAATTCCTCGGTCAAGCCGAGCGCGTGGTTCCCCGGCGGATGCGCGCCTTCGGCCCGGCCTCAGCCCCGGTGACGGAAGTGGTCCACGATCAGCAGGACGATGCACAGAACCGTCGCCAGGCCGAACGCCAGACTGATCAGCGCGTTGAATCCGCCCAGGGAGGTGACGGCGTTACCCGCCGCGCCGAGGATGAGCAGTGTCCACAGCACGCCTCGGAACGCCGCACGCCGCCCCTTGCGGGTGACGTCACCTCGACGCCCCTGGTCGGCGGGGGTACTCGAAAACCTGTAGGGGTCGGTCATGTCGTGTTCTCCTGTGGTCTCGGCCGCGCGGACGGACGAGGGACAACCGTCATGACGGCCCGTGGGCTGGGCACGCACACCACCTTAGGAACCCCCCGTCCCACCATCCATCCCGCTGTCTGCCCGCCCGGGGTACAGCAGGCTGTACCATCCGTTCGACCCGAACCGCCGCCGGGTCGGGCGGGTAGGGTTCAGCCGTGCCCCCGCAGGAGACGAACACACCCCCCGGTCCGGCGACACACAGCGGTTCGCCCTCCCCCGTCCGGAACCTCACCGTGACCGGGCTCCACAACATGTTCCTCAGCCTGGAAAGACTCTCGGGAGGGCTGCTGACCGGGTTGGCCGCGCTGTTCACCCTGCTCTTCCTGGCCGCGGTCGCCCTCACCTCCTTCCTCGGGATCGGTCTGCTCCTCGTCCCCGCCGCCCTGCGCCTGCTGCGCACGGTGGCCAACTGGGAACGGGACCGGCTCCTGCGCTGGGGCACCGAGATCATCCAGCCCTACGGCGACGAGGTCCCGCGCGGCCCCCTTCGGGCACTGGGCTCACTCCACGACGACGTCCAGGTGGGACGTAATCTCCTGTGGCTTGTGTGTCACTCCTTCCTCGGCCTGCCTCTCGGCCTGTTCGGGGTCCTGCTCCCGATCATCGCCGTCCGCGACGTCACCTTCCCCCTGTGGTGGCACCTGTTGCCGCCCAACACGGCGGGCGCCTCGGTGGGGCTTCCCGTGCACAGCTGGCCCGGCGCCCTGGCCGTCGGCTTCCTGGGCCTGGCCTGGTGCGCCATCATGTTCGGCCTGAGCCCCGCGTTGGCACGTGTCCAGGGCCTGCCGGGCAAATGGTTGCTCGGATCGCGTTCCCAGGCCGTCCTCACCGAACGCATCCACCACCTCACCGCGACACGGGCCGCCGCGCTCCAGGCCCACACCACCGAGCTGCGCCGGATCGAGAGGGCACTGCACGACGGCGCCCAGAACCGGCTGGTCGCCGTCACGATCCTGTTGGGGACCGCGCGGCGGGCCGTGCGCACGTCCCCCGAGGGGGCCGATGACGCCCTGGAACGAGCACAGAGCGCCGCGGAGGACGCCCTGGCCGAGATGCGCGGACTGATCCAGAGCATCCTCCCGCCGGCTTTGGAGAAGAGGGGCCTGGAGGGCGCGCTCAACGCGTTGGCCGGTGGCTGCGCGGTGCCCTGCACCGTGGAGGTCCATGGCCTGAAGCGATACGCCTCCAGCATCGAGGCCACGGCCTACTCCATCGTGGCCGAGGCCATCACCAACATCACCCGACACAGCGACGCCACGCGCGCCCGGGTCAGCGTCACCGAAAGGAAGAACACGTTGCGCATCGACGTCCATGACGACGGCCGTGGCGGGGCCGGTGAGGGAGCCGGCACCGGTCTGGCCGGGATCCGCACGCGGGTCGAGGCACACGACGGGTCGCTGACCGTGACCAGCCCCATCGGTGGGCCGACCCACCTGCACGCGGAGCTGCCGTGCGCATCGTGATCGCCGAGGACGACACGCTCCTCAGGGAAGGGCTCGCCGCGCTGCTTCGGGGAGAGGGGTTCGAGATCGCCGCGACGGTGGGCGATCCCGACGCCTTGATCGACGCCGTGACCGAGAAGGCACCGGACCTGGCCATCGTGGACGTACGCATGCCGCCGACCCACACCGACGAGGGGGTGCGGGCGGCGATCCGCATCCGTGAGATCCACCCCGGCATGCCGGTGCTGGTGCTCTCCGCCTACATCGAGCAGTCCTTCGCCAGCGACCTGATGGCCGTGAGCGCCTCGGGCGTCGGCTACCTCCTCAAGGAACGGGTCGGTCGGGTGGACCGGTTCCTTGAGGCCCTGCGCCGGGTGGCCAAGGGTCAGACCGTGATCGACCCCGAGGTGGTCACGCAACTGTTCGCGCACCAGAACGCCGACGAGGCGCTCGGCAGGCTGAGTCCTCGCGAGCGCGACGTACTGGCCCTCATGGCCGAGGGCCTGGGCAACGCGGCCATCGCCGAGCAGCTGTTCGTGACCGACGGGGCGGTGCACAAGCACATCCGCAGCATCTTCGGCAAGCTCGGTCTCTCCCCCGACGACAGATCGGACCGACGTGTGGCCGCGGTGTTGCGTTACCTGGACTCCGAACGCGCCTGACCCGTACCTCGGGTTCTTCGATGCGGGCGCGCGGCCTTGCCGCTCGCGGCGCGTGGAGTGCTTCGTCAACACCGCACGCCACCTGGAGGAACGATCGGGCGGTCGGCACGGAGAA
Source organism: Nocardiopsis listeri (assembly GCF_020741345.1). GTDB lineage: Bacteria > Actinomycetota > Actinomycetes > Streptosporangiales > Streptosporangiaceae > Nocardiopsis > Nocardiopsis listeri_A. Next base: position 1,736 of record NZ_DYZD01000212.1, on the reverse strand, counting down.
CCGTTCACCTCCCCAAGCCCCTCCCATGTGTGCGTCCACGCCCGCATCCGACCGTTTCCCGGGTTCCACCCGCCCGGTGACGCGTCGTCCTATTCTGTGTCCCGCACACACACGAGGAGGGCTCAGACGTGGTCGGGATCCGCAGACAGCGCCAGGAGCGCACCCGTGAGGCACTGCTCGACGCCGCCGCGACGGTGTTCGCGAGTTATGGATACGGCGCCACCTCCATTCCACGGATCGCGCACGAGGCCCGGATGTCGACCGGAGCGATCTACTCGAACTTCAGTGGCAAGCAGGAGCTCTTCCTGGCCGTGGTACGACGCGTGGTCGAGGCGGGCGCGGCCTCTCGTCGGCACCACGCCGACGTCACCGCCGACCACGACGAACTGATCGCCCGGATGGTCACCAACTGGACCTCCACCATCGAGACCGCGCCCGACATCGTTCTCCTCATGGCCGAATTCTGGCTCTACGCGCTGCGGCATCCTCCGTTGGAGGAGGCCGTCGCACGGCTGTTGGCCGATGTGCGGGCCAACCTCTTGACGAACATCGTCGACGCCGGCGTGGTGGCCGACTCCGACCTGGCGGAGCGGATCGCCGGCGCGGTGCAGGCCATGGCGTACGGATACGCGATGCAGCGGTTGGTCGACGAGAACTCGGTCTCGCCGGAGCGACTCGTGGAGTCGGTGGGCTGGCTTCTGCGCGGCGCCGTTCCGCCCGCACAGGGGGTTGTGGCGGCCACCACATCCAAGTAGCCTCCGGTTTCAGAGAATGATCATTCTCTGAAATGCGACATGGAGGACTTGATGGGAGAAGGCACGCAGAAGACCTCTGATCCCGGCGGTCGACCCGACGACGCGACGCTCGAACGGTTCCGACATGACGGCATCGAGGTCGCGGTCCGACGTGCCGGTGACAGCGGGCCCGGTGTCGTCATGCTCCACAACGGCGGCACCTCCCACGGCATCTGGCGGCACCAGATCGCCGACCTGTCCGCCGACCACCGTGTGGTGGCCATCGACCTGCCGGGATTCGGGGCCTCTCCCATGCCGCCCGAGCCGATCGACCTCGCCGCGCACGTGGACCTGGTGGCGGCCCTCGTCCGGCACGACGACCTCTCCCCCGTCACGCTGATCGGCAACTGCATGGGGTCGACCATCGCCGCCGGGGTCGCCGCCCGCGAACCGAAGAACGTGCGCGCGCTCGTCATGGTCAACCCCCTGACGGACGCGACGTTCCGCCGCGGCGGCCTCGGGATCTTCATGGCTCCCAGCAAAGCCTGGTCACCGGTGACCGCCCCGGTGCGGGCGGCGCTGCGTCGGATCCGTGTCCCCCGCGTCGCCGTCCCCCTGGCGCTCCGGTTCCAGTTGGGTCCGGCCGGTATCCGCGCCGGACTCCACCACGACCCGGAACTGACCGCCTGCATGCTCCGGAACGACCAGACACCGGCCCTCGCCGACGTCCTCACGGACCTGCCCGTCGGCTACCGCATCGTGCGCGGACCCGACGGACCCCCGCTGTGCACCATCTGGGGCTCCCGCAACCGGGTCCTGTCACCGGTCGCCGGGGTGCGCCTCGACGCCCTGCTGCGCTCCGAACACCGGGTCCTCGTCCGCGACGCGGGCCACATGCCCATGCTCGAACGCCCCGAGACGGTGACCCAGGAGATCCGTTCCTTCCTGGACGACGTCGGCTCCCCCGCCCAATGACCCAGGAGGTGCCCCCGATGACGGGAC
>NZ_DYZD01000211.1 GCF_020741345.1 Nocardiopsis listeri | reverse complement strand
GTGAGGAAGGTGCCCGGGTGCGGGGCCCGGGCGTTGTGCCGGAACTCGACCGTCTCGCCCGCCGGCAGGTGCGTGGTGGGCCAGTCGGTGCGGGGTGCGTTGAAGGCCGCGAAGTCCTCGCCGGGCCCGCACAGCTCCCCGTCGGCCACGTACTCGCGGTGCCGTCCGTCGGAGTCGGGGACGAGGTTGCCGTACCAGTTCCAGAACGCGTAGTCCCCGCCCTCGGCCAAAGCGTCGGCGCAGGCCTCGTTGGTGGGGTTCAGCGCGCCTCCGCCGGTACCACCGGTGGCGTCGTCGAAACAGGCGTAGGTGCGACTGGCCGGGTGGGTGAAGGCGCCGTGGGCCTCGGCGGTGTCGGGCAGGGCGACGAGCACCCCGGCGACGGCGATACCGCCGACGGCCGCGGCGGCCGCGACCGTCCCGACGATGGTGGGTGTGCGCATGGTGTGTGTCCCTTCGGTGCGGGGCCCGGCCGCGTGTGCGGCGATCACGCGGCCGGGCGTGGGGGATGTGAGGGGTACGGGGCCGGTGGGACGTCAGTCCTCGGCGCCCTCCTCTTCGGGGTCGTCCTCGTCGCCGAACAGCTCACCGTGCAACGCCAGGGCCGTGGCCACGTCGACCTGTGACCAGAAGCGGTGGTAGGTGAACTCGGGGGCCGGTCCGCCGTCCAAGTGGTCGGCGACCTGCGCGTAGTCCGGGTCGTCGAAGTAGAACGAGCGGATGGACTCGAACGTGGAGTCGGAGTCGACCGTGTCGCCGTTGGGCATGGTGCCGGTGAAGTCGTCCGGCACGTACAGGCCACCGTTCTCGGACTCGTAGGGGTCGTCGAAGCGGGAGTAGTCCTCCCTGACCTCCGGGACCGCGATCCCCAGGTCGTCCTCGTTGGCCATCAGGGCGTCGAGGAGTCCCTCACCGGTCTCCAGTGCGGCCTCGTCGCCGGTGGCGGCGGCGTAGTGCAACAGGGTCTTGGCCAGACCGGCGGCGATGCCCACGTCCTGGTTGTGCGAGACGACCTCCACGCTCAGACCGGGGTTGCCGGTGGGCGTCCCCGTCCAGTCGTCGGGCTGCCCGTTCCACTCCATGTCGGCCGGGATCTGGAAGTCCCCGTCGGTGCCGACGGTGGTGTTCTCGATCGCCCACGGCACCCAGTCGTCGAGGATGTCCCCGGCGCGCTCGTCACCGGTCACTCGGTGGTACTCGGCCACCCGTTCCACGTCCCAGACCTGGAAACCGAACCACTGGTTGGACGGCGGGTCGTGCCAGACGGGCTTCTCGTCGTAGAACAGGCCGTGGAACGTGGAGGTGCCCGCCGGGGGCTCGTTGTAGGAACCCTCCCAGCTGTTGGTCGCGCCACCGGCGATGCCGCCGTCGGAGGACTGCAACCACTGCAGGAACTCCAACTGACGGTCGAGGCTGGTGCCCCAGTCCTCGGCGCCCGTGGGCGACTCGGGCCGCAGCGCGTCGTTCTCGCTGAGCGCGTAGGCGGCCATCACGTTCTGGTAGCCCTGGTGGGCGGAGGATCCGCCGATGCGCCAGGCCCAGGGATACTCGGCACTCTCCAGTGCACCGCCCCAGGAGTAGTACCAGGCGAGCAGGTAGTGCGCGGAGTCCTTGCCCGTTCCGGGCGGGCAGGACTCGGCGCCCACACAGTCGCCGACCTCCTTGAAGTACTTGTCGAACATGGAGTAGCGCAGGTAGTCGCCCATCTTGGCGGCGTTGGCCACGCTGTCGGCCACGGCGGCCCCGTTGCCCTGTTCGGAGGCCCACTCGTGGGCGAGGTGGGCGACCTGGACGGCGCGGGCGTCGGCGTCGGGCGCGTTGGTGTAGCGCCACTGTTCCGAGGCCTCGGGGTCGTCCACGAACAGGTCGGTGAAGCCGCTTTCCCCACCGTGCGCGAAGGTCTCGCAGGACGGGTGCGGCACGGTCTCCCAGACGGACTCGTTGGAGCCGCGCTGGAAGGTGTTGATGTAGGCGGGGGCGTCGTCGCTCTCGTCCCCGCAAAAGCCGTAGCCGTAGACGTTGTCCACGTCCAGCAGCCAGTGCATCCCGTAGATCTCGTCGGTGCCGTAGGTACCGCTCAGTTCGTCGGCGAGGGGGTCCTGTCCGACGTCGACACCGTCGGTGAGCGGCATGGGGTAGTCGCCCGGTTCGAGTGACTCGGGGATGTAGGTGGCCGGGTCGGAGGGGTCGTAGGAGGCGTTGGTGGGCTGGTCGGCGGTGCCCGGGATGATGAAGGTCTCCATCGATTCCCAGGCGGAGTTGAAGGGGTCCCAGTCTCCGGACAGACGCCCGTAGGCGGCCTCCAGCCACAGGTAGTAGCTGAACGCCTCGGAGGTGGTGGCGTGCCCGGTGTCGGGCGCCTCCACGATGAGGTTCTCCACCGAGTGGTAGGGGACCAGGAGCCCGTCGAACTCGCGGAAGTAGCCGCTGGCGGGGTCCTTGATCTTGTCGTAGAGGGCGAGGAACCGTTCCTCGTACCGTGTGATCTCGGGGTTCTCCGCGATGACGGAGGCCGCTACCGGTTCGTACTCGTAGGTGGAGGTGAGCTCGGCCGGGGCGGCGGGGGCGTTCTGGGAGGCGACCATGAAGCCGGTCGTCAGCAGCGCCGCGCTCATGGCCGCGGGGAGGACGAGGCGCCTTGTGCGTCGGCGCCCTGCTTTCTGATTGATCACATCATTCTCCTCGGAGGTGACCCTTCGGCGCCCTCACCGGTGACCACGAGTGGGCGTCGACCTCCGGACCGTGCGAAAGACCGGGGGTGGGGCGCCTCGGCGCGGCTGCGGGGGGGGACCGAGGGGGTGTGCGGGTCTGAGGATGCGTGGTGGATCCGCATGATGTCGCGACGGGGCCTGGCGCGACCGTTCGGCCACGTGGAACGTGGTGTCGGCGTCGATGTGGTCCGCCACTCGAGGAGCTGCTCCCCCCGTTCGGGAGCGCTCCCATTGAGCGGTGCCGAAAAGTTAACACCATTGATGTGGCCCGGCAATGGGTGTGACCGGAGAAAAATCGAAACGCTCTCACGAACGGCATACGAAAGTGGATCCGTGGCGCCGGGCGGCGCCACGGATCCACCGCGATCGTTCTCAGACCGCCAGGTCCTTGTCCGGGGCGGGCAGGGTCGGCAGCAGGTGCACCACCCCGGCGGGGTCACCACTCCAGTCCAGGGCACGGATCTGGGCGGGACTGCGCCGGCCCGTGATCGCGCGGGCCAACTCGAAGGCGCTCGCGCTCAGGGTGAGGTCGGCCGCCTTCCCCTGGTCGCCCTCCCCCAGATGCCACTCCTGCCCGGTGTCGGTGGCCCGCACGTGCACCGAGGGACGGTCGGCGGACCAGCCCCGGGCCAGGCCTCCCAGCACGAAGGCGGCCAACTGGTCTGCGCCCTCGGTCTGGGGCTCCAACCCCAGCGCCCCACGGATGTCGTTCTCGTGGTGCCAGGTGTCCAGGGCCGGCAGGGAGTAGCGCAGTCGGGTCTGCGTGCGCATGAGTTCGAGCAGTGCCGGAGCCCCTTCCTCCCACTCCGCGGTGAGTTCGTCGATGCGCTTGTCGGCACGGTCGGCGACCTGACGGGCGGTGACCTCGTCACTGGCCGGGGGTGTCACCAGACCCTGCACGACCTCGGCGCACAGGCCTGCCATGTGGGCGTAGGTCTGACGAACGTCCCAGGCCGGGCAGGCCGGGACGACGGTGGCGAGAGAGGCCTCGTCGAGGCCCGCGGCCAGGACGAGGAGACGGTCCTGGGCCTGCTGGTAGATGAGCGCGGAATCCATGCGACCAGGGTACCTAACAGTGTTAGGAAAGCGCGAGGGCCCGGGTGCTCGAAACGCACTCGGGCCCTCGCGCGGGTCGGTTCAGGCGCCCAGACCGGACATCAGGTCCGCGAACGACGTGGGCTCCTCATAGGGATCGACCTTGTCCGAGGTGTGCTCGGTGGCCAGGATCGCCAGCTGACGGGCGGCCCGCTCGATGCGTTCGGACAGCTCACGTCCACCGCTGTCCCCCGCGCCCCAGTCCTCGGAGGCGGCGTAGACGCCCGTGGGCACCACCACCGAGCGGGTGTAGGAGAACATCGGCCGCAGCGCGTGCTCCAGCACCAGCGAATGGCGCGGGCTGCCGCCGGTGGCGGCGACCAGCACCGGGGTGCCGTCCAGCGTGCCGGGTTCGATCACGTCGAAGAACGACTTGAACAGGCCGCTGTAGGAGGCGTTGAAGACCGGGGTCACCGCGATGATCCCGTCCGCGTCGGCGATGTCGGACAGGACGCCGGGCAGCTCACCGGTGGGCACACGGGTGGTCATGGCGTTCATGATGTCGTGGGCCACCTCGCGCAACTCCACGACGCGCACCTGGACCTTCTCACCGCGCTCGACCAGGGCCTCCTCGGCCGCCGCGGTCAGACGGTCGGCCAACAGCCGCGTGGAGGAGGGATTGCTCATCCCCGCCGTGACGGTCACCAGCTTCCGGGTCATCGGGTCTCCTCCGTCTTCGTGGCGGACTGCTCCTTGGCGACCAGGAGCGAGGCGTGGGTGGGGGCGTCGGGCACGTGGGCCGGCTTCATCGCGGCGAACTCCTTGCGCAGCACCGGAACGACCTCCTCGCCGAGGAGGTCCAGCTGTTCCAGGACGGTCTTGAGCGGCAGACCGGCGTGGTCCATCAGGAAGAGCTGACGCTGGTAGTCGCCGAACATCTCCCTGAATCCCAGGGTACGGTCGATGACCTCCTGCGGGCTGCCCACGGTCAGCGGGGTCTCGCGGGTGAAATCCTCCAAGGAGGGGCCACCGCCGTAGACCGGCGCGTTGTCGAAGTAGGGACGGAACTCCTTGACGGCGTCCTGCGAGTTCTTGCGCATGAACACCTGGCCGCCGAGTCCGACGATCGCCTGGTCCGCGCTGCCGTGACCGTAGTGCTCGAAACGGCGCCGGTAGAGCGAGATGAGCTTACGGGTGTGGGTGGCGGGCCAGAAGATGTTGTTGTGGAAGAAGCCGTCACCGTAGTAGGCGGCCTGCTCCGCGATCTCCGGGCTGCGGATGGAGCCGTGCCACACGAACGGCGGCACGTCGTCCAGCGGGCGCGGCGTGGAGGTGAACCCCTGTAGCGGGGTGCGGAACTTGCCCTCCCAGTCGACCACGTCCTCGCGCCACAGGCGGTGCAGGAGGTTGTAGTTCTCCAGCGCCAGCGGGATGCCCTGTCTGATGTCCTTGCCGAACCAGGGGTAGACCGGGCCGGTGTTGCCGCGGCCCATCATCACGTCCACCCGGCCATCGGCCAGGTGCTGCAGCATGGAGAAGTCCTCGGCGATCTTCACCGGGTCGTTGGTGGTGATCAGCGTGGTGGAGGTGGACAGGATGAGCTTCTCGGTCCGGGCCGCCACGTAGCCGAGCATGGTCGTGGGCGAGGAGGCCACGAAGGGGCGGTTGTGGTGCTCGCCGCTGGCGAAGACGTCCAGCCCCACCTCCTCGGCCTTGAGCGCGATGGCCACCATCGCCTTGATCCGCTCGTGCTCGGTCGGAGTGCGTCCCGTGGTGGGGTCGGTGGTGACGTCACTGACCGAGAAGATTCCGAACTGCATGGCGTTCCCCGATCCATCTAGCTTCCAAGGAAATTATTTACTATGAAACTATCATGTCGAACCAGTCGGCGGGTCCAGGTATTCCATCGGCTCCGGAGCACCCGTGTTCATCCACAGGCACGCTCCGTATCCACCAAATGTCACTACCGCGTGATACCCCTGGTGCGACAGGCGAAGACACCGTCACAGCGGGCCACCCGACCGGCCTGACGAGTGCGGGAAAGGAGAAGGGCGCCTTCCCGAAGCGCCCGACACCCCATGGGCACCACCCTCGATCCCCGACGGAAGCCCCATCACCCCACCACCCCACCGACACCACACGGCACCGTGCCCCGACAACGTCGTCCGCATCACCCCGGCGAAGAGGCCACGGAGCGCACCCGCGAGCCGGTGGTGCTCGCCGACGCCCTGGGCGAGGTCCTGCTCACCCTTCAAGAACGCGAGTCGGCCGCCGGATCAGGCTGAGAACCGCGCATACGAAGGGGCCCGGCGTCCGAGCCGGGCCCCAAGGTCGTCTCCGGAAAACCCTCCGAACGCGGGTCGCCACGCCTCGGGCAGGAAGGATCGCACCAGTTCGATCGTTCCGTGGATGCGCGCGTTGAACTCGGCGAACTCCTCCGGTACCCACGGCTCCACGATGGTGCGCCCACCCACCTGTCGCACCGGGTGGCGGAACAGGAACGAGGTCTCCACGCGAAAGCGGGTGACGTGCCCCTCTCCATCCCGTGGCAGATTCCACTCCCGGGTGATCCGAACGGCGTAGTCCTCGTTCAGGACGGGATGGCAGATGAGCCGCCCTGGCAGCCTGGACGGCCACCCACGCCGGCCGGAATCCCTGACCAGAGCGAGTTCGGCGGGCCCGACGGGGCACCACAGGGTGGTCGTCTCCACACGCGTCTCGGTCATCCTCTCCCTTCTTCCCCGGTCGATGCCTCGGAGAGTATGGACAACCCGTGCCCCGGAATGCACACGGTTTTTACCGATGACCCCGTAAATTCGTTCGTGCAGGCGGGAACACTCCACCTGCACGAAGCGTTATCACAGGTGAAGCACCCCAGACCGAACTCCCGACCCCGAAAATCCCACCAGAGTCTGTGAGAGGCTTCGACTCACCTTCAGACCATGCGCGGATGCACGCGCTCGTGTCGGCAATGGGGGTTTCCGACACGAAACCATCGCTGCATCCGCCTTCCCAGCGGCCAGACCGCACTCAGTGCGCAGGCCGCGCGGTCGGGTCCCACGTTGGGGGACGTGGGACTCGGCCCAGACCAAGCGAATACGAGTGCTCGTGTCGTAAATGGGGGTTTCCGACACGAAACCATCACCGTATTCGCCTCCCAGCGGCCCCACCGTTCTCGGTGCGCAGGCCGCGCGGTCGGCCCCCACGTTGGGGGACGTGGGGCCGACCAGACCTCGCGGGGGCGCGCCGCACGGCGCGCCCCCGCTTTTTCGTGTCCGGATCAGGTCCGTTCGTGGAAGTCGATCAGGGTCACCGGACCGAACTCGACCTCCGATTCCTTGTAGGGATCCGTCTCCTCACCAAGGGACAGCACGGTGGACTCCTGGCACGGACCGTAGGTGTAGGAGACCTCGGGGTAGCCGTCGACCCCGACCCCGTCCTCGCTCCAGAAGATGCCGCAGGCCATCTCGTCGTCGTACTGCGAGATGTCACTCGTCCTGCCCCGGTAGGCGTGCAGCGTCTCGACCCGCTCCGGGTCGCTCAGCCGGCCCTCCCGCAGCCGCGCCACTTCCATGGCGTGGTCGCAGTCCACGTCCCAACCGCTCGCCTGGACGTCCCACTCCTTCTGACCGCCCTCGTTCGCCGCCCCTTGCGGCAGGTCGACGGTTCCGCAGATCGGGGCGTGCACCACGGACCAGCCGGACCCGTCGTTCTCGGCGGCCCATACCTGCGGATCCTCCATCGGCGCACCGGTGTCGGCCTCCTGGGCGAGGACCTCCTCGAAGTCGACCCGTACCTCCCAGACCTCCGTGGTGTACTCGGCCCGTACCGGCGCTCCTTGCCCATCGACTTCGACCCGGCCGATCGCCTCCGTCTCGGTCAGGGTTCCCTCGTCCAGGATCGGGAGCACGGTGGGACCCTCCAACACCCCGTCCCGGCCCTGCACCTCCTCGGCGCCACCCGCCTCGGCCAAGGACCGCAGCGGCGCGGTGACCAGGCTGGGAGCGATGGAGTCGGTGTCCACGTCGAGAGCGGGTTCCAGGTACTCGGGCGAGCCCCGCCACAGCCCGTGCTCCCCTTCCTGACCGAACAACGGGTCCACCCCCGCGGAGACGACGTTCAACCGCTGGGGCGAGTTCGACCACAGCCCGGGGTCCTCCTCCCGTGGCGCGTACACGTAGAGTTCTCCCTGGTGGACGGCCACCGCCGAGGTCCCCGGCCCCATCGCCGCTCCCCGGATGAGGAAGCTCTGGTCCGTGGCCGAGTACAGGTACTCCTCGTCGATCGCCTCTCCCCCACCGACGGGGGCACGCTCCACCGTGGCGGTGAACCCCGCCCCTTCCTCCAGGCTCCGCGCGGCGGCGGTCACCCACTCGGTGGGAGAGGTCCGCACCTGCCCGTAGACGAAGTAGCCACCGCCGGCGAGGACGGCCACGGCGAGCGCACCCGCACCGGTCATGGCGAACTTGGAACCGGCCAGGCCGCTCATGACCCCGCCCGTGGTGGACGCTCCACCACCGAAGGTGCCCGCGGCCGCCGTGGGCGCGCTCGCGCCGAGACCGGCGCCGGCACCACCGCCAAGGGTGGACGCTCCCAGACCCGCGGCGGAGACCGCGGCCAGGGCACCCGCCCAGAGGGCCGGGTCGTGTCCGCCATCGTCCACGCCACGCCAGTAAGCGCCCAACATCCGGCGCAGGATCTCAGCGACTCCGTGCGTCCTGTTCTCCTCGTCGGGCAACAGCGCGCGAACCAACGCCTCGGTGCTCGGGCGCTGCGCGGGGTCCAGCGCCAGCGCGGACTCGACCAGCCCGCACAGCTCCTCGGGGACCCCGTCGATCTCGTACTCCCCCGCGCGCACACGCCGGATCCGCTCCCGGGTCTCCCCCGCGCCGAAGGGTTCGCGTCCGGTGGCGGCCAGGGCCACCAGACCGCCCCAGGCGAACACATCGGCCGAAGGATCGGCGGCGGCGCCGTCGTGTCGTTCGGGGGCCGCCCAACCCGGGGTGCCGTAGGAGGCCGCCGCGTCCTGGGAGCGCTCGGCGCCGATCTCCACGGCGATCCCGAAGTCGACGATCTTGGGCCCCCGCGGGGAGAGGATGACGTTGCCCGGCTTGATGTCCCGGTGCGCCACCCCGGCCCTGTGCAGGGCCGCCAGACCCTCGGCCACGCCCAGGGCGAACACCCGCAGCATCTCGCCGGACAGCGGGCCGAACTCGCGCACGTGGGCGCGCAGGTCGCGGCCGGGGACGAAGTCGAAGGCCAGCCAGGGCACCTCCGCCTCGGTGTCGTGCGCGTGCAGTCGGGCGGTGCTCACCCCTTCGGCCCTGGCGAGCATCGCCACCTCCCGGGCGAAGGCCTCCCGAAATCCCGGTCGCCCGGCCAGATCCGCGTGCACGGTCTTGATCGCCACGCATCGGCCGTACACGTCCAGGGCGCCGTAGACGACGCCCATCCCGCCCGCGCCGATCCGCCCCACCAGGGGGTAGGGGCCGATCTGAGTTGGATCCGTGGGCTTCAACGATGTGAGCCCTGGTGGGAGTGGGGGATGCTCCGGTGCGGCGGAGGCGAGGGGTTCTCCCGTGTTCATCGGGTCCTTTCAGACAAGGGTGGTCCGTCCGATCGGTCAGACACCTCGTTCGGCGCATCGGTTCGCTTCGTGCGGCGGGTTCTCGTGGGCGGCGGTACGATGCGCCTGCGTGGGAGGAGACCGAAGGTGACCGGAAGCGACAGCGGCGGGCGGCCGACGATGGCCGACGTGGCCGCGCACCTGGGCGTTTCTCGGCAGCTGGTCTCCCTGGTCCTGGGCGATCGTCCCGGCCCCAGTGCCCGGACCCGGGAGCGGGTGCTGCGCGCGGCCGAGGAGTTGGGCTACCGTGCCGACACCGCCGCCCAGTTGCTGCGCCGGGCACGCAGCCGCCAGTTGGGGGTGCTGTTCACGATGGCGCACCCGATGGAGACCGACCTGGTGGGCGCGCTGTACGCGGCGGCCGCCCTGCAGGAGTACAGCGTGGTGTTGAGCGCCCTGATGGCCACGCGCACCGAACGCCGGGCCATCGACGACCTGGTGGGGTTGCGCTGCGAGGCGCTGGTGCTGATCGGTCTGTCGGCCCAGGCCCCCGAGGATCTGGCACGGGTGGCGTCCCGAGTGCCGGTGGTGGAGATCGGGCAGCGCAGCGGAGCGGTCGACACCGACAGCGTCCGTACCGACGACGCGGCCGGGACCCGGCTGGCCGTGGACCACCTGGTCTCGTTGGGGCACCGGGACATCGTGCACGTGGACGGTGGCCGATCGCCCGGAGCGCCCGAGCGCCGTGACGGTTACCTGGCCGCCATGCGCGACCATGGTCTGGGCGAGCGGGCCGAGGTGCTGCCCGGCTCCTACGCAGAGGCCGCCGGGGCCCGGGCGGCGGACACGCTCTTGGCCCGCGACCGGTTGCCCACCGCCGTGGTCGCCTGCAACGACCAGTGCGCACGCGGGTTGATGGCCACGCTGGTGCGGGCCGGGCGCTCCGTTCCGGGGGAGGTCTCGGTGGTGGGCTACGACGATAGCCGTGTCGCGGGGTTGCCGTTCCTGGGTCTGACCTCGGTGCGGCAGGACGTGGGCCGAATGGCCGAACTGGCGGTGGACGCGGCCCTCGCGCGGCTGGACGAAGGGCGGACCGACAGCGCCCACGTGGTGTTGGCGCCCACGCTGACCATGCGGGAGAGCACCGCTCCCCCATGCCGTTGAGCCGGTGCGGGACCGGCGCGAGGCAGATCACGTGCCGCACGGTTGATGTGCGCCCCGCAGACCTGACACCCTGGAATTAGCACGTGCCAAACCCCTGTCGCCCCGACCCCGGCGGCAGGCACACGTTCTCTCGGCCCTGAAACCGGGCCTTCGCGCCCCGCGGCGCGCACTCCACCACCGTCGCTCGACCACCCCTGCGCAAGAGGGAGGCACAGTCATGCCCTTGGCCCTGTTCGCCCTGGCCCTCGGGGCCTTCGCCATCGGAACCACCGAGTTCGTCATCATGGGCCTGCTGCCCGAGGTCGCCGCCGACCTCGGTGTGCCCATCCCCACCGCGGGGCACCTCATCTCCGCCTACGCCTTGGGCGTGGTGGTGGGCGCGCCCCTGCTCACCGCGTTGAGCACGCGCCTGCCGCGCAAGACCGCGCTGCTGTTGTTCATGGGTGTGTTCCTGCTGGGCAACCTGCTCACCGTGTTCGCGCCCTCGCACGAGACCGTGTTGGTCTCCCGTTTCCTGGCCGGCGTTCCGCACGGCGCCTATCTGGGTGTGGCCGCGCTGGTGGCCGCCCACCTGG
>NZ_DYZD01000210.1 GCF_020741345.1 Nocardiopsis listeri | reverse complement strand
CGCGCTGGGCGAAGAACTCGTCGTTGGCCGCGAGCACGCCGCCGCCCAGGCGCCGGTCGGCGAGGTCGACCAGGCCGGAGAAGTCGAGCTCGGTCTTCCTGTAGTCGGCGTAGGGGTCACCTCCGCCGTAGGGCCGGGCGTTGTAGTCACGAGGGTCGAAGGGCTGGGCCCCGCTCATGGTTCTCCTGTCACGTCGATCGGTGGGGACGTCTTCAGGTTGGCAGGAGAGACCGATAACTTCCAGCGAAACTTTTTGATCTATATGTTCACTTGTACTGAACGGTTGTGCTGTGCAGTTCTCCGGCGATCCGAGTGAGGGCGCGCAGGGCCGCGTCGATCTGGGGGCGTCGGCCCGAACCCGCGCGGACCGCCCACACCACGTGCCGGCGGGGTCGGTCCGACCTCGGGGTCCGCAGCACCACTCCGGGCGCGTCGTCGGCCGCGGCCAGCCGAGGGACGAGCGCCACCCCCAGTCCGGCCGCCACCATGTCGAGGATGGCCCGCCAGTCCGAGGCCACGTGCCCCTGCTCGGGCACGAAGCCGGCCTGGGCGCAGGCGGCCACCGTGATGTCGCGCCAGGGACCGGAGGCGCCGTAGATCCACGGTTCGTCGGACAGGTCGCGCAGGTGCGGCGCGGGGGAGTCGGCCATCCGGTGCCCGGCGGGCAGCGCGACGTCCAGGGGGTCGGTCAGCAATTCGCCCCGTTCGTAGCGTCCGTCCTGGTCACCGGGTGTGTGGGCGGCCAGGGAGAGACCGATGTCGACCTCTCCGGCGGAGAGCAGTTCGTACACCTCGGCGGCTTCGGCCTGATGCACCCGTGTGCGCAGGTGCGGGTGGGTGCGGCGCAGGGCGCTCAACGCCGGCACCACCAGGGTCGGGATGGCGGTGGCGAACGCGCCCACGCGCACCCGTCCGGCCTCACCCCGGACGAATCCGTCCAGTTCGGCCTCGGCCCGCTCCAGCTGGGCCAGCACCACGTCGGCGTGGCGCAACAGCACGTGGGCCGCGTCGGTCAGCCGGACGCGGCGCCCGTGCGCCTCCAACAGCGCCACCCCCACCTGTCGGGACAGCGACGACAGCTGTTGGGAGACGGCGGAGGGCGTCATGGACAGCGCCTCGGCCGTCTCCCGGACGGTTCCGAGTTCGTGGAGGGTGCGGAGTACACGAAGCTTGCGCAGGTCCCAGTCGGTCACCTTCACAGGCATACCATTCACCTTCACTGAACGGAATCGGATCCGTGGAACGAGAGAGGGGCGGGCGCACGGTCCCCGTGCGCCCGCCCCGGACGGTCGTCGATCAGGCCTTTTCGGCCGGGTCGATCGTGCCGTCGCGGTAGGCGTACCCGGCGTGGTCGGAGTACTTGGCCTCGCCCGGACCGGCGCTGCCGATGTCCTCCCGATCGATGTCGGAGGGCGGACCGGAGGACGGTCGCCCGATCACGTTGAAGCAGATGTTCAACAGGATCGACACGATCGCCGCCCCGATGATCCCCGAGTGCGCGATCATCTCGACGGGCTCGGGGAGGAAGGAGTAGAAGGTCGGGTAGGCCAGGGGGATGATGGAGACCCCGATGGAGGTGGCCACCAGGATCAGGTTGAGGTTGTTGTTGAAGTCGACCTTGGTCAGGGTCTTGATGCCGCTGGAGGCCACGGTGCCGAACAGGACCAGGCCGGCCCCTCCCAGGACCGGGGTCGGCAGGGCGGCCATGACCCCGCCCAGGATCGGGAACATGCCCAGCAGCAGGAGGATGCCGGCACCGGTGGCCACCACGTAACGGCTGCGGATGCCGGTCAGGGCCAGCAACCCGATGTTCTGCGCGAAGGAGCTGGTGGGGGTGGTGTTGAAGATCGGACCGATGATGGAGCCGCTCACGTCGGCGCGCAGACCGGCGGAGATGCGCTTGGCGTCGACCTTGGAACCGGTGATCTCGCCGACCGCGATGATGTGCGAGGCGCCCTCGGTGAGCACCACCAGCATGATCACGCACATGGTGGCGATCGCGGCGATCTCGAACTCGGGGGCACCGAAGTAGAACACCGAGGTCGGGTTGAACACGACGTCCGCCTCGCCCACGCGGCTGAAGTCGGCCATGCCGAAGGGGATGGCGATGAGGGTGCCGACGATCAGACCGAAGAGGATGGACAGGCGTCCCCAGATACCGGGGAACACGCGGGAACCGATCAGGATGACCGCGAGGGTCACCCCGGCCAGGGCGAGGTTGGCCATGGGGGCGGCCGGCACCGTGGAGCCGTCGTCGAGGACGGCGGTGGCGTCGTCCATGATCCAGCCGGCGGCCACCGGCATGAGGCTGATGCCGATGACGGTGATGATCGTGCCGGTCACGATCGGGGGGAAGAAGCGGATGAGCTGGCCGAAGAAGGGGGTCAGCAGTAGCGCGAACACGCCGGCGGCCATGGACGCGCCGAGGGCGACGGGCATGTTCTCCCCGTCCTGACCGGCGGCCAGGGTGGCGATGGCGCTGACGGGGACGAACGAACAGGCCACCACGATCGGCATTTGAGCGCCGACCTTTCGGTGACCGACGGTCTGCAGGAGCGTGGCGATACCCGCCATCAAAAGTGCGCCGCTGACGAGGATTCCCATGGCTGCGGGGTCGTTCGCGAGTCCAGCGGCGCTGCCGATGACGAGGGCCGGTGCCACCGCACCGGCGTACATGGTGAGGATGTGCTGGAGCCCGTAGACGAGGAGGAGCCGGATGGGCAGCTTCTCGTCCTCCGGGCGATCGGGGGTCGTGGCGTTCGTTGTGGCCGAGTCCTTCGCGGACGGACTGTTCGACATGGCCAGTTTCCAGCCTTTGCGATCGGCGGTCGTGGAAGACCTGATTGCGGATCAGGGGATCCGTGGTGTCGCTGCGGCCCGGGCGGTCCGATTTCGGGTACGCCTGAGGCCGGTGGGGCCCACTGGGTCGTGGGCCAGGCGAGGTGGTCCTCGGATGGTGTCCTCGGAACGGCGGAGCGGACGGGAGCATGGCCCGGGCGCGGAGTACGCCGACGAGGGTCCGGGGCCCGGCCGCACATGCGGGCCCCGGAAGACGGGGGTCCTGTCGAGGTCGGAGCCGAGACGGTGGGGCCTCGGCTCCGAACACCGGGCATGGGGTGCGCGATGGGCCCGACGCCGGGTTCGCGGAGTGCGGCCACGAGCCGTTCGGTCGGGTCGAAGGCGGCCCACCCATGGGGCAGTGGTCCCTCGACGGGACGCTAGATGAAGCCCGGGACGGCCTTCCAGGCGTCGCCCGCCTCGGGGGCGTCGTCACGCTCGACGACGGCCTCGATCTTGCCGTAGGGGCGGTCGGCGGCGAAGAAGACCTCGTTGGGGTTGTCCAGGCCGAAGGGGGACAGGTCCACCAGGAAGTTGTGGTTGTTCGGCATGGAGAAGCGGATCTCGGCGATCTCGGGGTGGGCTTCGAGGACGGCCTTGCCCATCGCGTACAGCGTCTGCTGCAGGGCGAGGCTGTGCGTCTCGGCGAAGGCCTCCAGACACAGGGCGCGCACGGAGGCGTAGACCTTGTCGAAGTCGTGTTCGGTGCCGACGTAGCGCCAGCGGGCGGTGACGTCGGTGGCGAGGATCCGGTCGTCGGTCTCGGGCAGCGTGGTGTACCGCGTCTTGGGGTAGCTGTGGAACTCCGAACCGGTGGACTTGAGGACGGTCAGGCCCTCGAAGCCGGAGACCACCCACTCCTTGTCGCCGTCCTTGTTGACGACGGTGGTGCGGGTCTCGGCTCCACGGCGGGTGAACGCGTGGTCGTGCGGGCCCTTGGCGGTGGTGATGCGGTCCCAGGAGTACTCCTGGATCTCCTGCCGGGCGCCGTACACGTAGTCGTGCTCGTCCACGAAGTGTCGCGCGAGTCGGAGTGCGAAGTCCTCGATCGCGCCGACGCCGCCCCACTCCCGGGCCTTGGCGTAGACGGTGTTCTTCTGGGTGTCGGTCGGCAGGCACTTGGCGTTGTCGCCGACGGTGTGGACTTCCTCCAGGTCTCCGCGGAGCTGGGAGGTGACGTTGACGTCCTTGATCCGGTGGACGTCGGTGTCGCGGTTGATGTGGACGAGGCGGACCTCGGCCTTGCCGTACTGGTTGTCTCCGAGCCTGATGCCCATCAGGGTGAACTCCATCCGTGTGGATTCGTTTCATCGCTCGCGCCGGTGCGCGCTGTGCGTATGAGGGAGGACCGCTGTGGTCATGCGGAAGGACCTGTCACGCACTCGAAGAGTCGGGGGATGCCTTGTGTGCTGCGGGGATGTGGCCTGGTGTTCCTCCTGGGTCGGTGGTCCGGGGCGGTTCTAGGAGCCTCGGTAGGTCGAGTAGGCGAACGGGCTGAGCAGGAGCGGCACGTGGTAGTGCGCGTCCTCGTCCGCGAGGTCGAACACGATGGTCACCTCGGGGTAGAAGCCCTTCTGCCCGGTCGCGGCGAAGTAGGACTCGGTGTCGAACACGACCCGGTAGTACCCGGAGTCGAGCTGATCGGGTCCGAAGTCGGGGATGCGCCCGTCGTCGTTGGTACGGCCCTCGGCCACCGGCTTCCAGGAGGTGCGCGCGCTGTCCGCGGCGGCCTCCAGACGCACGGGGACGTTCCGAGCGGGCAGCCCCAGCGCGGCGTCGAGGATGTGGGTGGTCACGTGGCTCATGCCGCCTCCAACAGTTTGACCAGGCGTAGCCCGGCGATCTTGCGCAGTTCGTCGCCGACCACGGCCAGTTCGGCCTCGGGATCGTTGTCCAGGCGGGCGACCAGGTCCATGAGGAGTTCACGGCTGGAGCGTCCGCTGGCGCAGACGAGGTAGATCTGCCCGAACCGACCCTCGTACTCCCCCTGTGCGTAGGTGAAGATCCGCTGGACTCGGGTGGAGGCGTCGTCGGTGTCGGCGGCGAACGCGGACTGTTCCCCGCGTGACCATGTCGCTTCGGTGTTCTCGCCCTCGGCCTTCTCCCCGATGCGCGGGTGGCGGGCCAAAGCGGTGGCGACCTCGTCGGAGGTGATCGCGCGTGCGTGTTCGTCGGCACGGGCGAGCAGGGTGGTCCGGTCGGTGAAGGGCGCCTCGGCGGCGACGGCCTCCACCCAGCGGTCGATGTCCAGGCATTGCGCGAGTTCGGTGCGCAGGCCCTCCTTCGACAGCCGGTTCAGGCGGGCCAGTCCCGGCTCGGGGGTGGCCCCCGAGGTGTCCGGGGTGGTCTCGGGCATGTGTTCTCCCTGGGTCTGGACGGTGTTCCTCCGGCTCGCGGGGTGGAGGGCCCACGGGGAGGGGTGCCGCGACTCAGACCTTGGTTTCGTAGGGCAGATAGCTGATTCCGCATTACGGATTGAAGGGACTCTAAACGATGACGGTGTGACCTTGTCAACACTGGCAAGGGGCTTTCTGGGAAAAAGTCCGGGTTCCGTACCCTCGCGCGAAGAACGGGTGAAGTTGCTGTTCGCGGGACGGCGGGCCGGTCGTCGGGGTGGTCGGGGGCGAACGGGTGGTTGACAAGGCTCGGTGGATCGCTGCACACTCAGATCATTCCTTAAAGCGAAAAGTGATTTCCGAAATGTGGAAGTAGCTTCTGGAGGCCGCACATGAGTCGCACCCTCGGGTACACGGTGAACTGCTCCCTGCTGTTCACCGAACTCCCCGTCAACGAACGCCCCCAGGCCGCCAGGGACGCGGGCTTCCACGCCGTCGAGTTCTGGTGGCCCTTCGAGACCGCCACCCCCGAGCAGGCCGACGTCGACGCCTTCGTCGCCGCCATCGACACCGCCGGCGTGCGCCTGACCGGCCTCAACTTCTTCGCCGGACGACTGCCCGGCCCCGACCGCGGCGTGCTCTCCCACCCCGACCGAGCCGCCGAGTTCCGCGCCAACATCGACGTCGTCGTCCAGATCGCCGAACGCACGGGGGCCACCGGCTTCAACGCCCTCTACGGGCTGCGCCAGGACGGTGTCGACCCGGCCGAACAGGATCGCGTCGCGCTGGAGAACACCCTCGCCGCGGCCGAGGGAGTGGCCAAGGTCGGCGGCACCGTCCTGGTCGAACCCCTCAGCGGGGCCGAGACCTACCCGCTCAAGACCGCGGCCGAAGGCCTGGCCTTCGTCGCCCGGGCCAAGGACGCGGGGGCCGACAACGTCGCCCTCCTCGCCGACTTCTTCCATCTCGCCGTCAACGGCGACGACCTCGCCGCCGTGGTGCGCGAGCACGCCGCCGACTTCGGGCACGTCCAGATCGCCGACGCCCCCGGACGCGGCGAGCCCGGCACCGGCGAACTCCCCATCGCCGAACTCCTCACCGCGTCCCGGGCAGGCGGCTATCAGGGGCTGGTGGGCCTGGAGTACAAGCCCACCGTCCCCTCCGCCGAAAGCTTCGGCCGGCTCCCGTAGGCAACGCACACACCGACAGACAAGGACCCGCCATGTCCGCCCAGAAGATCGCCTTCATCGGCCTCGGCATCATGGGCCTGCCGATGGCCGTCAACCTCGTACGCGCCGGTCACACCGTCACCGGCTACAACCGCAGCCCACAGCGCGTCGACGCCTTGGTCGGGAAGGGCGGCCTGCGCGGCGGCAGCGTCGCCGACGCGGTCGCCGACGCCGACGTCGTCATCACGATGGTCCCCGACTCCCCGGACGTCGAGGCCGTCCTGACCGGTGAGGGCGGCGTCTACGAGAGCGCCAAGCCCGGGACGCTCGTCATCGACATGAGCACCATTCGCCCCGACATCGCCCGCACCCTCGCCGCCACCGGCGCCGAGCGCGGCTTCCGTGTCCTGGACGCCCCGGTCAGCGGTGGTGAGGCCGGAGCCATCGAGGCCAAGTTGTCCATCATGGTCGGCGGTGCGCAGGAGGACTTCGACGCGGCCCGACCGGTCTTCGACGTCCTCGGCACCACCCCCGTCCTCGTCGGCCCCAGCGGTGCGGGTCAGACGGTCAAGGCCGCCAACCAGCTCATCGTCGCCGGCCATCTCCAGCTCCTCGCCGAGGCCCTGGTGTTCTTGGAGGCGCACGGAGTGGAGACCGAGGCCGGCCTGGAGGTCCTGGGCGGTGGGCTCGCCGGCAGCACGGTCCTGCAGCGCAAGGGCAAGGGCATGCGCGAACGCGACTTCGAGCCCGGATTCCGGATCGCCCTGCACGACAAGGACATGCGCATCATCACCGACTCCGCGACCGCCGCCGGTGTGGCGATCCCGCTCGGATCGCAGGTGGCGCAGTACGTCGCCGCGCTCAAGAACCAGGGGCACGGCGGCCTCGACCACTCCGCGTTGCTCAAGATCGTCGAACAGCTCTCCGGCCGCGACCAGTAGGAATCCGATCCTTCCGTAGGACACGGGGCGCGGCCGTCGTCCCCGGGTGTTGGCCCACCCGGGATCGGTACGACGGCGCCCCCACCCCTGGCACACACAGTCACCCCAGCACTGAAGGGTTCGCTCTCATGGCGAAAATGCCCGCGATGAACGCCGTCGTGGAGGTTCTCAAGGACGAAGGCGTCGACACCGCCTTCGGCTGCCCCGGCGCGGCGATCCTCCCCCTCTACAAGGCCCTGGAGGACGTCGGCGGCATCGAGCACCTGACCGTCCGCCACGAGGAGGGCGCCACCCACATGGCCGACGGGTGGTCCCGCACCACCGGCAAGGTCGGCGTGGCCATCGGCACCTCCGGCCCGGCCGGCACCAACATGATCACCGGCCTGTACACCGCGATCGCCGACTCGGTTCCGATCGTGTGCATCACCGGTCAGCAGCGCACCGACCTGCTCGACAAGGAGGGCTTCCAGGCGGTCGACATCGTCGAGATCGCCAAGCCCGTCACCAAGTGGGCCGTGCAGATCAAGGAAGCGGCCACCGCCCCGTGGATCTTTCGCGAGGCGTTCCGCGTCGCCCA
>NZ_DYZD01000209.1 GCF_020741345.1 Nocardiopsis listeri | reverse complement strand
CGGTTCGGGCCGGGCCCGGTCGGGCCGGTTCAGCCATCCGGCCTGGCCCGGTCGATCACCACGCCAGGTGGGCGTCCAAGGCCAGTCGGTGCACGGCCTCGGTGTCGCCCTGGTCCACCAGGTGCAGTCCCTCGGCGTACTCCAGGAGTTCCCCCTCGGAGATGTCGTACCGCACCCGCCCTTGCAGGAAGCTCCGGCTCTGATCGATCCCCGGCACCAGTATCACCATCCGGTCGCTGTCGGGGATCTCCAGGTACACGAGGGTCGGCGCGTCCACGGGCGCCGAGGGGGCCTCCAGGTTCAGTGCCACCCGAACTTCGCCTTCGCCCAACTCCGGCGACCGGGTCCTCGTCGCCGCACAGTCCGCCTCCCCGGGGTCCTCCCAACACTCGACCACTTCTGGAACGAGCGGGACAGTGTGCACCTCCAGGATCGCCTCGGGCTCTCGGCGGTAGTGGATCTCGGCCCGATCGTCGCCGGCACGGGTGTCCACCCACCAGGGGCCCCAGGTCGGGTGGTCGAGTACCACCGGCGGGTCTTCGAGTTCGCCGATGATCGCCGCGTCCGCGGCCACATGGGCGGCGGTCTCCTGGGCCGCGCTCTCGTAGGCGAACCACGACATGGGCACGGTCACCACCAACAGGGCCGCGGCGGCCGCGCCGATCCCGCCCCACCCGGAACCGGTCGGCCCGCCTCCGTCCCCTTCCCCGACGCGTCGCGCCCGTCCCCGGACCCGGGCCACGGCCAGGAACTCCGTGACCACCAGGACGATGAGGACGGCGCCCACGAGCAGATAGGCCCAAAGGAACCAGGGTGGATCCTCGGAGTGCATGCTGACCGGCTCGGGGGTGCGCAGTAGTCCCGCCTCGGACAACAGCACCATCGCCTTCACCGGTAGCAGTGGTAGCGCCAACGCCACGTACAGCACCAGCACGATGCCCATCGGGCGCCGCCACCCGGAGCGCTTGAGCGCGTACCGGGCCGCGGCGGCGATGACCACCAACGGGATCAGCACGGCGCCGTAGGTGAGAACGGTTCCGATGACGCTTCCGGGCAGGAAGACGAACACCATGATGACCCCGACGATCATGCCGATCGTCATCACCGTCACCATGACCAGCGTCGGCAGGACCAACACGGTGGCGGCCAGGGTCGGCAGGCGCGTTCGTCGCAACGCCCGCTCCGCCGAAGGGCTCGGCTGTTCCGGGGGTCGGGCGGAAGAGGCGCGGCGGTCGCCGGGGAAACGTCGACGGTGGTCGGGACGCCGACTCATCCGACGTTCGTCGTTCGGGGGCTGGGGGTCCATGACCGGTGACCTCTTCCAGGTGTGGGGGGCGGGCAGGTGTGCGGAAGGGGTGAGGAAGCGAGAGGAGTGGAACGCGTGCGGGTCCTCGTTCGTCTAGACGCCCGGCACGTGGAACCGGTTCTGTGGGGCAGGGCCGATGAGAGCAGGGCGGGCGAAGGCGACGGAGTGCCTGGGCGGTTGCGAAGACCCGGCCTGGTAGGGGTTCCGGGAGCGTTTCGGTCCAACGCCAATGCGCACTGCGGTTCCCACCGAAGCAGTTATGGGAACCGGGTTCCAGTCTGAAAGGTTGCCCTATGTCCGATTTTCGCCATGAAAGGTGCTGTGATGCCGCTCATAGTCCCCATGTGGACAGCAAATTGTGGCCTCGCGGTTATCGGGGGTTACGGGCGTCCGGTCATCGCCTTTACCTGCGGAAACGTCACGGAATTAGCGTTTTGTACCCCGGTGGTGGAGTGGTCCGGAGCTGTCGAGGAGAAAACGAGTCGCGTTGCAGCCAACCCCCGGCCCGGTGATGGCGCACCATAGAGGATGGGGTAAAGACATGCGGGGGCCTTGTTGTCGCGGACGGACCGCGTGCCGGGTGGCGCGTGGGTGTGTGCGGCGTGAGGCCTTCTGGTCTGCCATCATCCCGGACGAACACACGACGCAGGAGCTCAGCAGATGACGCATCAGCACGTCCACCGGCGGGGATGGCGACGCCTCCTGATGACGTTCCTGATGCTCAGCGGGTTCATCCTGATCCCGTTGACCAGCGCGACAGCCAACCCCCTGTGTCCCGGCCAGCCCGCGCCGCTCCCCGAGTCCGCCGGAAGCGGATCCGATGGCCTTCTCGTTCCCCCGCAATCGCAATCTGCGATCGAAGGATCCCCGGACGGACTTCCTCCTGACGCCAGCATGTACGGCCAGTACGGAACGGCCGGACAGCAATGGCACATGATCACCGAGTCCTGCGTCGACGGGATGGCGAACGGACCTCAGGCAACTATCGCGAACTCGGCTTGGGATCTTTCGAAGACCATCAACCAGTCGACGATCACCGTTTACCAGGCGGCCACCTCCGACGGGTTGCTCGCCAGTTTCACCGAGACGGTGGAAAACGTTGTTATCGCCTTGCGCGAAGGTGTTTGGCGACCGCTCATCCCGACGATTGTCATCCTGGGTGCGATCTGGCTCGGCTGGTTCGGTCTGATCCGTAAGCGGATGACCCTGACCATCGAGTCGACCATCTGGATGGTGGGCGCGACCGCGCTCGGGATGTGGATCCTGATCAACCCCGCACAGGTGATGGGGTTGGGCAGCAGTCTGGTGAACTCGGGCACTCAGCTGGTGACCAGTGCTGTTGGACAGGTTCCCTATGGCGGTGGTTCAGGTGCTTGCCCTGCTGGTGCTGAGCCACCTGAACGTGCGGATTGGGAATCGGAATCCGATTTCCAAGTCCGCCGTAATGCGGACATGATGTGGTCAAGTCTGGTATGTCAGCCGTGGGTGGCCGGCCAGTTTGGTAGTGATAGCCTTGCTGAGGACGTGGCTATTGACCATTCTATGGATCTGATTGCAGCCCAGGGTGTAAGTCGGATCGAGCAACAGCAGATTCTTGACGAAGAAATCGATCCCTCCAGCCTGTATTCAGATAAGCAAGATGCATATCAGGCCATCGCTGATGATGTTGAGTCTACTTACCCGAGTGTGTATCCGATGTTTTCGGGTGCTGATCAGGGAAGTCGGCTTGGGGTGGCGAGTCTTGCACTCTTCTCTTCGATTTTTGCTGGCGGTTTGATCCTGGCGGGATCTGTTGCACTGATCGTTCTGAAAATCGGCTTCATGTTGCTATTCATGCTTTCGCCGATTTTCCTGCTTATTGGGATCCATCCGGGTTACGGGCGCATGGTTTTGCTCCGGTGGGTTGAGCTCATGGTGGGTTTCCTGCTGAAGCAGATCTTCGTGGTGTTGCTGATCGCCCTTTTGGTCATGAGCTACGGCATCGTCATGTCGACGAGTCTTGGCTGGGGCTTGCAGATGATCCTGCTGGCCCTGTTCACGCTGGCGCTCTTCATCTACCGCAAGACCTTCGCCTACCTGTTCGCCTCGGTGAACGCGAACACGTTCACTTCACGGATCGTCAGCGACGCGGCTCGCAGTCAGGCGCTTGGAAACAGCGCGGCTGTCCTGCCCCCTGTCGCCTACCTCAAGGCTCAGAACTGGGGCCGTCATCGAGCGGGAATGATCGCGGGCGCCGCAGCGGGTGTTCCGGCCAACGGGGCCGGAGCGCCGGGGGCCACCGCCGATGGCCGAACTCCCGAAGACACCCCTGGGGAGGTCGGAGAACCTGCTCGGGTCCGAGGTGCCGGCGGATACGGTCGGGTACGAGGCAACGAAGCCCCGCCACCCCTCAACGTCAACCGGCGCAGCACCGCGTCCGCCGCGAGCACCGGACGTCCCAGCGGCGGCAACCGGACCACCGATCAGGCCCCCGATCTCGGCGGCAGCGGAAACTCCAGCAGCGGGAACATCCCGCCCCGTCCCGCAGGCGGCTACACCGGAACCGGTGACAGCGGCTGGGCTTCGGTCTTCGGCACCGGGGGGCGCAATGACAGCCCGACCCGTAACGACGGTGGTGGCTCCAGCCGCGGCGGAACCTTCGGTGGCGGTGCCGGGAACTCTCGGGCCGCAAGTTCCGAGCGGCCAGAACCCGGTTCCGGGCGTGGCATCTTCAGCGGACGTGGCGAGACCCCCGCTCAGGGCAACGTCGGAAACCGTGGATCCAGGTGGGGCGCACCTCGGGAGAAGCGTGACCGACCCGCTCCTCAGCGTCCGTCGCGTCCGGCCCCGCCGCCCGCCGGCAGCGGCCGAGGTGATCGTGAAGGCGGCTGGCTGACCGGTTCGGACAAGCGTCGTGACAACGCCCCCATCACCCCCTTCTGGGGCGAGGGTGGAAACTCGACCCGGGACCGGAAGCGTGACGTGCCCTTCTGGCTGAACGATGACTAGGCCGACGAGTAGACGACAAGGCAACTGAAGACCATGCCCAATCCTCTCCCCGAGCGCACACAGCGGCTGGTCGTGATCGTTCTGATCACGGCCCTGGCCGGGTTCGGGATCTACTTCAGCCTCGGTGGGTTCGGCGACGAAGAAGAGGAGGCCTCCGGGCCGCCTCGGGAGGTCGCTCCCACCGGGGAAGGGCCGGATGCGGCCGGGAGTGCTCCTGGTGGGCAGGCCACGGTACCGCCGAGCCCGATCCCGACCACTGACGCCGAGGACCAGGACGTCCTCGGCTGGTTCCCCTTCACCGAGGCGG
>NZ_DYZD01000208.1 GCF_020741345.1 Nocardiopsis listeri | reverse complement strand
CGCCCGTTCCCGAACACGACGTGGTGTGGTTCGACGCGCCGCCGCGACGGCTCGGCAGCCGGATCGTCTCTCACCGACACGTAGCCGAACCGCAGTACCTCGCACGCCCGGACCGCCGTACTCACGGCGAGGAGCACCTCGGGGTCGGCCACCACTTCGGTGTCGGACGGCAGCGTCGAGAACGTCACGGAGTCGACCCTGTGGCGCAGCCGTGAGGGCATCACCTGCCGCACCGTCGTCAGTGCCCGCAGCGCCGCTTCACCGTCCGCCGCGCCCGAGGCCGCGGCGACCTGAAGGGCGGTGGCCAGGGCGACGGCCTGATCTTCGTCGAACAGCAACGGCGGCAGCTCCGAACCCGCGTCGAGCCGGTAACCGCCGTCAGGGCCCTTGAACGTGGTGATCCGATAGCCGAGCTCGCGCAGATGGTCGATGTCGCGGCGCAGTGTGCGATCACTGACCTCCAGCCGTTCGGACAACAACCGACCGGGCCAGTCGCGCCGGGTCTGCAGCAACGACAGCAGCTTCAACATTCTCGATGATGATCCGGCCATGTCGGTCATCATGCGCGAAGAAGCGGACACCCCGTGACCGGTACCCCTGTGAGGCTCCTCCTGCGGCCGGGAAACCGCGCCCGCTCCATCAAAAAAAGAGGGATTCGAGGAGTCATCGACATGACCATCAACGTCACGCCGCACTTGAACTTCCGTGGCGACGCGCGCGATGCGCTGGAGTTCTACCAGACGGTGTTCGGCGGTGAGCTGACCATCGCGAGCTACGCCGACATGGGCAACACCGACCCCGCCACCGCCGATCACGTGACCTTTGGCCAGGTCACCGCCGACAACGGGTTCAGCGTCATGGCCTACGACGTGTATCCCCACCTGGAATGGGAGCGGGGGAAGGACCCCTTCTTCGTCTCCGTCCGTGGTAACGCCCCTGAGGAGATTCAGGGTTACTGGGACAAGCTCGTCGATGGGGCGGAGGTCAAGCAGCCCATCGGCCCGTCCCCGTGGGCGCCGCTCTACGGACAGCTCACCGACCGTTTCGGTGTCACCTGGGTGCTGGACGTCGCCGTCGAATACTCCACGGCCTGATCGAACTCGGGCGATGGTGCGTTCGGTCGGTTCTCTCCGCCGAACGCACCATGCGACCCGCCCGGAGATGGGACGAGAGCGTGTCCGGGTCGAGGTTCACGTGATCGCCGAGACCGAGCACAGCGTGTGGGCGGATGTCAGGTGGTTCCACGACGGGACGGACGCGGAGAGGTTCGTCTACCAGTTGGTCCGGTCGGATGGGGCCTGGAAGATCGCCGTGCTGACCCCGATGGGCACCTGAACTCGCGAAACGCGATGATCGACTTCGCGGGTTCGAAGGTGCGGGACAGCGGAGATCGGTAATCTATGGGCGAACGGTCCCCCGCCAATACGCCTGGCGGGGGACCGTTTCCGTACGGGGTCAGCCGGCTCGCAGGGAGCTTTGGAGAGCGGCCCACTCCTCGGCAGAGAAGTCGAGTTTCCCCAGGTCACGATTTTGTGTGTCGCGCACAGCGGCACCCTGCACGGTGGCGCGAGCTTCCACGCAGTGGCCACCGTGGGCGTTGCTGTACGACGACTTGTGCCAGGTTTCCGTCAGCGGCATTGCACAGCCTTCCTCAACGGGCGTTTCCTCCCGTATCCGAGCGACCGGATCAGTCGCCCACTCCTGCTCCCAAACCTCCAGAGTGACTAGTGGTGGGGGAGAGATCCCAGGAGGGCATTCCACTCATGAGCATCGAAGTCGAGTGTTCCGAGTTCACGGTTCCGAGTATCGCGTACAGCAGCGCCCTGGCCTATGGCCCGAGCTTCCACGCAGTCACCACCCGTACCGTTGCTGTACGACGACTTGTGCCAGTCTTCGGTCATCATCAGAGGTTTCCTCGAATCTCTTCCAGTTTGGCGCGGGACTCAGGAACCGGCAGTGCAGCACTCATCAACTCCGCGAAAGTCCGCTCGTAGCTTGCCACAACCTCGGGTTGTCTCAACACGAAGCCCGTCTCCTGGCTCTCCACGTAGGCGAATGTGCCCGAATCAGGTACTTCCATCAGGGTAAACGCCCCGCCCAGTCCTGCATGGCCCTCGCTCCTGAGCGGAATGATCTGAACCCGCAGACGCAGCTGTCGTGACTGGTCGATGAGGTGATCGACCTGGATCGGCATCACGTTCGGATCTTGGAACCGCCGCAACAGCACCGACTCATCCAGAAGCATCGTGAGCGACGGCGGATGTTTGCGTGACAAGAGCTCTTGGCGTTGACGCCTAGCAGCCACGATCTTGTCAACGCTCTCGGCAGCAGCCTGTGGCCTGGCCAACTCACTGATCGCACGTACGTAGCCTTCAACCTGCAACAGACCGGGCACCAATCCCAGCGCGAACTGCCTGATCTCCAGCGCGGTCTGTTCGGCTCCCGCGACCTCACGGAAGTACGCGCTGGTACCACCCTCAGAGAACGCCGCATCCCAGGCACTCGTCAGAACTCCATGCGCGGTAAGCGCGGAATCCAGACGAAGCACATTCTCCCGATGTGTCTGTTTCTTCCCTCGTTCGACATCGCTGATCGTGCTCTGTCCAACGGTGGATACAGCGGCTAACTCCTGCTGAGTCATGCTCGCCTGCACCCGAAGCTTCTTCATGAGATTGCCGAACCGAGCCAGCGGAATCTGGACATCGTTCCTCTTCACAGGCCGCCCTCCGGTCAAATATCTGAACCTATCGCCGCTTATGAAACCTCTACCGAGTCTCCTGATAAGCGTAGCCGGCAGCAGAAGCCCTTGTCAGAGTTTTCACAGAAGGACATTTCTTCCGGAACACAAGAAGCCCCGAGGCCGGTTACGACAGCCCGCCTGGGCAAGCGAAAAACACCGATATACCCGAAGTGAGAAGAATGCAAGATACCCAGGCCCGACCGCCCACACCGGACGAGCCCTATCCGCGATTTCTCCATTTCCCGAACTCCCGCCGGTCCGGAATCCTCCTGGGGCACACCCTCGCCCCCGCTCCCCTACTCACCTGGTGTCGCACCACACTCCCCCACCACGCCGCGCCGCTGATCCAGATCACCCGAGCGCTGGTCGACAACGCCCACCAGCACTCAAGTTCAGGGCTACCCGGCGGCACCGTCCGTGTCGTACTCGACCAGACCTTCCCCCTCTTGCCTCACCTGTACGTGACCGATGAAGGACCGCGCCCGGACGACCCCTTGATCAGCTACCCGCACCGCCTCACCCACGCCCCGCACAGCGGTCTCGCCCTCGTCGAACGGCTCTCCGTGTACTGGGACTTCTCCTGGACCTGGGACGGACACCGCATACGCGCGCTGACCATGCAGGTCGTCCTCGACACCACTAACCAGAACTCCCGAAGGGCCCTCTGATCCATGACCACGATCGCGACGCCACGCCTGCCCGAGGTCACCCTCCCACTGGGTGAACTGGTCCCGGCCAGGTACCGGCACTACTTCCAGCCCGACCCGACCCGGGCCGCCTACCGGGTCCGCAGCTACGAGTTCGGTTCCTCACCTCAGTGGATGCCACTGGTCCGTGCGTTTCTGAACACGGCCGCCGGGCACCGTGACCCCGACTTCCGCCACCTCTTCACCCTCCTGGGCAGCGAACTCGCCTCCAACGCCCTCCGGCACACCCGTTCCGGCCGCCCCCTGGGCCACTACACCCTGCGTTGCGAACGCCGCCGCACCGGACTCCACCTGACCTGCCGAGACCAAGGCACCCCCGGCACCTCCCCCACCCCCCACGACCACCTACGCCCTGCCCCTCACGGGCTCGATTCGGAGTCGGACGGCGGTCGAGGCCTCGCACTGGTCGATCACCTCGCGCCCCAATGGGGTGACGACGGGTTCGTGTCCCGGCGCCGGGTCTGGTTCTTCCTCCCGTACGACCTGACCGATTCGCCCTGGAACGACGTGCCCTGAACAAACCCCGGCGCTTCTGAGAACCCGACAGGCCCCGAATCACAGACCTACCGAGAGCAGGATCGATGTCGTATCCCATCCCCGCGCCCCGACGCCCGTTGGACCCTCGCCCGAAGAACCCCTTCCGGGCCGGCCCGCCCGGCCCGATCTGCGCTTCCTGCGCGCACCGCACCTGCCGCGCCGGACGGGCGCGAACGCTCCCCCGTCTGGGTGGGCACCGCACCGAGTTCGTCCCGGAACACCGTCAGGCCGCTCAGATGCAGGCCCACCCGTCGCCCACCACCACCCTCAACGGACACCTTCGGCGCAGCCTTGATCCAAACCCGCATCTGATGATCTTCTTCGGGGAAGCCACTCAGTCGTTCTGGGTGGCCTCGACCTCGGGGATGGTCGAGGCCCGAACCCTCGACGATCTACTCACCCACCTGTGGGCCCACCACTGAAAGCCTTCGCGGGGCCGAGTTCCGCCGAGACCAGGCCGTGCGGTTTCGCCCATACGAGGGACCGAACACCGGTCCGCGCAGAGCTGGGGCGCCCAGGGCCTTCACCGACGTACATGGGGACGCGGGCGGGCGGAGTGTGCGAGGCGCGCTCCGCTCCCCTGGCACCCTGTCCGCGCGACAGCGGGAATCGGCGGTGTGGCGGGGCTGTTCTCCACCGACATGACCAAGACATGGCAGGACCCGAAGACCATCGACCGCTTCCTCGACCACACCAAGACCTGGGCGATCGTCGGGTTGTCGAACGACACGGGGCGTACCGCCCACTCGATCGCGCAGTTGTTGCAGGCCAAGGGCAAGAGGATCGTTCCGATCCACCCCGGAGCCGCCGCTGAGGGCGCGGAGGTCCTCGGGGAAAAGGCCTACGCGACGCTCGCCGAGGCGGCCGCCGAGATCGGGACCATCGACGTCGTCGACGTCTTCCGCCGCTCAGATGCGGCCGGGGCGTTCGCCGACCAAGCCGTCGCGATCGGAGCGGGCAGCGTTTGGTTCCCGCTGGGGGTCGTCGACGAAGAGGCGTTCCGGCGTACGACGGATGCCGGTCTGCCGATGGTAATGGACGTCTGCCCCGCGATCGAGTGGGGCAAGCGCGACGCCTGAGCGCTGTTTCGAAGGCCCGGGCCGCCCGGGCTGGATCACGCATGCGCCGCACGGCCATCTCGTGCGCCGTCACCGACACACCCTCCGACACGTCGGTGACGGCGTAGACCTCGAAGTCCTCGAACCGCAGGCCAAGGGCGGGTCCCACCATGAAGTTGATTGATCATCTACCATCTGGATGCCGTATCGATCATCACCGGGATCCGGGCCGAGCCGGGAGCACGGGGACGCGAGGTTCCGCCCCAGGCCACGTTCCCTCTCCGGGGACGCGACAAAGGAAGCGAGAACCAGATGAGCGACTCCTCGACGACGAGCTGGCCGAGCCTGCGGGTCTCGGACTGGACGGACACCCGCGACACCCTGCACATGTGGACCCAGATCGTGGGCAAGATCCGCATGGCCCACGCCCCGCTGGTCAACCACTGGTGGCAGGTGCCCCTGTACGTCAGCCCGCGCGGACTGACCACCTCGTCCGTCCCCTACCGTTCGGGGGCCTTCGAGATCGAGTTCGACTTCGTCGGCCACCGGATCGAGGTCCACAGCAGTGACGGCGGCACGGACGGTTTCCCGCTGCGGCCCATGACCGTCGCCGCGTTCTACTCCCGGATCCTGGACCTGCTCGGCCGGCTCGGGATCGAAGCGCCGATCCGGCCGGTCCCCAACGAGGTCGACCCGGCGATCCCCTTCGCCGAGGACCACGAGCACGCCTCCTACGACGGCGAGGCGGTCACCCTGTTCTGGCGTCAGCTCCTGCAGGCCAACCGGGTGATCGGTGAATTCCGGTCGCACTTCATCGGCAAGGTCAGCCCGGTGCACTTCTTCTGGGGAGGGATGGACCTGGCCTGTACCCGCTTCTCCGGGCGGCCGGCTCCCGAGCACCCGGGCGGGGTTCCCAACTGCGGGGACTGGGTCATGGTCGAGGGCTATTCCCGGGAACTGTCCAGCTGCGGCTTCTGGCCCGGCGGCGGCGAGGAAGGCGCCTTCTACTCCTACGCCTACCCCACGCCCGAGGGCTTCGCCGAGCAGGCGCCCGGCCCCGAGGGCGCTTACCACAGCACCGAGTTCCAGCAGTTCCTGTTCCCCTACGAGGCCGACCGCACCGCGCCCGACCCCGACCGCGCCGTGGCCGAGTTCCTGCACAGCACCTACGAAGCCGCCGCGAACCTCGGGCGCTGGAACCGTCCCGCGCTGGAGGACGACCCTCTGCGCTGGCACGGAACCTCCGCGACGCCGGGGAACGGCGGGGCCTGATCGGACTGCCACGGGCGGGGAGGAAGCACA
Source organism: Nocardiopsis listeri (assembly GCF_020741345.1). GTDB lineage: Bacteria > Actinomycetota > Actinomycetes > Streptosporangiales > Streptosporangiaceae > Nocardiopsis > Nocardiopsis listeri_A. Next base: position 5,444 of record NZ_DYZD01000208.1, on the reverse strand, counting down.
AATCCTGTTGACTGGTCAACAGGAACTTCCCAAGCATGAAGTCGATTCATCAATAGAACGGTGACGATGTCGAGGAACGCGAGGGGCCAGGCCCGTCATCTCGTTCACCACGCCGGTCGACACAGCGACCGCAGGGAGGTGAGTGCGATGCGATTCGGGTAGTTGACCCTCGGTGACGTGACACAGAGCCCCGGCTCGCGCACCCTCACGTCAGGCTTCGACGACGGAAGGGTCGGGGTCCGCTTCCTCCGGCTCGGAGCCGAGGTCGTCGATCCCACGGAACGCCGGGGAGACCAAAGCGGCCAACGCGGTGACCCCGACGAGGACCGCGATCACGGCCCCGGCCACGGGCAACCCGGCCATCGAGGCCACCGCCGCGAGCGGTGCGCCGGCCAGGGCGGGCGCGGAGAGCATCACGGTGTTCTGCGCCCCCAGCACACGGCCGCGCATGGCGTCCGGGGTGGCCTCGATGGTCAGCACCCCGAGCACGCCTCCGGCCGGAGCGAAGAGGAACCCGGCCAGGGCCGCGCCACCCAGCACCAACCAGGGGGAGGCCATACTTCCCACCGCGGCGAACCCGATCAGCGCGCCCAGCATGCCGATCACGAACCAGACCCGTCGACGGACCCGGAGCGCGAAGGCGGCGTAGAGCGCGGAGCCGCCGATACTGCCCGCGGCGATCGCGCTCAGGGTCAGACCCGTCAACTCGGGAAGGTCCTGCTCGGTGAAGTAGGCGGGCATGAGGGTGGTCTGTAGGACGCTCAGAACCGCGATGAACACCCCGGTGACCAGGGTCGATCCGAGAACCAGCCGGTTGTGGAACAGGAACCGCCACCCGTCGGCCAGATCGGCCGCCGCCCGCCGCAGCGAGCCCCCCGCGGCATCGGCGGGGACGGGGTCCCGGGGCGGGATCCGTCCGGCCCGCGGGTCGAGCACGAGCGTGCTCAGTGCGGCGAGCAGGCTGGTCGCGGCGGCGGCGAGCAGGATCGCCGGGGACAGGCCGAACAGCGCGACCAGCAGTCCGCCCAGACCGGGACCGGCCAGCAGGAGTACGTTGCCCACGGTCTCGCGGACCGCGACCAGCCGGTCCAGCCGGACCGGGCGCCCGTTCCGGCCCGGCTCGGCTTCGCCGAGGCGGGCCAGGGTGGGCAGCATGGTCTCCTGGGCGGTCATCCCCGGAACCCGGATGAACGCCCCGACCACGGCCATGGCCAGGAACCAGGCCAGGTTCAGGCCCCACGTCAGGTCGATGAACAGCAGCGCCGCCATCGACAGGGCGTTGAGCAGGTTGGCGATGACCGACACCGCGCGCCGGTCGACCCGGTCGACGAGCAGCCCGGAGAAGAGCCCGGTCAACGCGGACACGGCCATACCCACGGTCGCCATGATCCCCGCCGCGAGCACGTCTCCGGTGCGGTCGAGCACCAGGAGCGGGATCACCACGCTCGCGATCCCGGCTCCCAAAAGGGACAGGGCGTAGGAGGTGAAGTAGATCGTCGGGCTGCGGCGCACGGTGGCCGGCCTCCTCAGGGAGTCGGTCGCGCGTGCCCGGGACGGCGGGCACGCGCGAGCTGATGGGGTGGCTCCGGGAAGTGCGGAGCCGTCGGGACGAATCGGTCAGCCCCGCGAACCGGTCACGGAGCCGCTCGACGCGACCGGTCACTTGGTGGTGCGGCGGTCGGCTCTGCCCGGACCGTCCACCCAGGTGGTGGGCGATGAATCGGCCGGCCGCCTCGAACACGGCCATCTGCTTCCCCGGGTCACGAACCGGGGCTGGGTCCGTTTGAAGTCGGTCAGGTCCGAGACCCCGAGGACGTCCACCGCCGCGGCGAAGCGGTCGGGGCGATACCGACGGGCAGGATGAGGTAGGAGGGCGACTTCGGCCCGTCACGGTCGGTGATGGTGACCGGGCGCATCGGCGCCGGGGACGAAGGAGACGTGGGACGGGTCTCGTCGGCGGTGACGGGCCGGGGCCCGGAGCCGGGTTCGAGGTCCCGGACCAAGATGTCGAGCCGGTTCCTCCAGGGCGGGAGGAAGGCCATCCTGGTGCCGTCCGGAGAGATCGACGCGCTGGTGCGCCGCGGAGAGTCGAAGAGGTCCTCGAAGGTGTGGAGCTCGGAGAGTGCCATGTTTCCAGTCCTTGCTTCCGCGGCGTCGCTTCTGTTCAGGTGCACTCCGATTCAAGCCGCCGGGCCGTTCGCCGGGCAGTGCCGCCGCGTCAACACCTCCGCATGATGTTCGTAGGGGTGTGGACATGACACGGTGCCACTACCGCGTCCGTCATCCCTGTTGAGAGCGTTGCCGTGAGCCCCAGAAGACCACCCGGATGTGGTGAAGGGCCGGGACACCGTGACGGCGGCGCGGCTGTACGCGAAGAGGGACCTCCGCGTCGAGGAGGTGCCCGCACCCGATGCCCGGCCGGGACGGGTACAGCCGTGGCACTCCCCCATGTGCGGCCGTAGCCGCCCTCCGAGCGAAATCCGATCAGTCTCCGGCTCTGCTCCGGGACCGGTACGCCAGATACCGGTAGTCCCATCCGCAGTCCTTGAGGGTGCGCCGGGTGGCGATCCCGAAACAGAGGCCAGAGGCGGTCCGAGACCTCTTGGACGTCCAGACGCTCGGACACGAACCCCCTTCGCGACGAGGACGACCGCGGCTTGGCGCAGCACACCGCGATGGCACACCGCGATGGCACTCCACGAACGAACGCCGTGTGGCCGGTTCAGCCCGGCTGCTTCTCCGCGTGCTCCAGGACGCGCTGGGAGAGCCGGGCGAACGTGTTGAGCTGCTTCGGTGTCAGTGCCTCGATGAACAGATGGCGGACGTGCTCGGCGTGCACGGGTGCGGCCTCCCGGATGGCCTCGTAGCCGGGTGGAGTGGCGACGATGAACGCTCCGCGCGCGTCCTCGGGACATTCCTTCTTGGCCACGAGCCCGCGCTTGACCATCCGCGTGACCTGGTGGGACATACGGCTCTTCTCCCACTCGACGAGCTTGGCCAGTTCCAGGAAGCGCATCTGCCCGTCAGGGGCCTCGGTGAGTTTGGCGAGCACGATGTAATCGGACGCGGATATCCCTGAGTCGGCCCGAACGAGACGGGTCAGCCGCCCTATGAGGACTTCCTGCATGCGGATGAAACTCTCCCAGGCGGCCTGCTCGTCCGGGTCGAGCCCGCGCGGTGTCTCATACATGGACGCAGTGTAGCGAAACTGTTGACACTTCATCTATCAGAGCTCGCATGACGTCGTCAATGAACCCCGGCGGTCGAGGCTCCGTGGATCGCACGGAGCCTCGACCATCGCGCGAGCGGTCCTAGTCGGTGGGCAAGACGAACCGCGGTTCCTCCGCCACGGTCGGCGTTCCCGTCAGGGTCTCGCCGATGGCGGCCGCCAACCGTTCCAGACCCTCGGCGGCGGTCTCGGCGTCGACCTGGGGCGCTTCGGCGGCGCACACCTGGTCGGTGATCCTCTCGGGGTCGGCCGGACCCGGGTTGTCGAAGGCGTCCAGGGCCAGGGCCGCGGCGACGGGGTCGGTCGTGCCGAGCATCAGGTGGTCGGACTCGTTGTCCGCGCACAGCTCCTGGACGGCCACGTTGCGCACGTTCTCGCCGGCGAGTACGGACGCCCCGGACTCGTCCGTGGTGGCCGGGTGCACGGTGTCGTCGGTCGTGCTCAGGATGCTGGTGGTGCTGACCTCGGCGAAGGTCTCCCGCGGCGAGTTGAGCTCGGTGATGAACCTCGCGTCCGGGTCCATCTGCCACAGCGCGGGCGGGCACTCCACCTCAGTGGTGCAGTGGGTCGCGGTGCTGCCGTGGCGCGGCGAGCCCAGGGTCACCAGGTCGTCGACCATGTCCCTGGTGTCGGGCCAAAAACGCAGGGCGGCGCGCCCGAGGACCCCGCCCTGGCTGAACCCGAGGACGTCGATCTCCTCACCGTGCTGTTCGTAGGTGCCGCGGATGGCGTGGGTGACGTACTCGGACGAGACCTGCATGTCCGCGGTGGAGTTCTCGGGCGGCTCGATGGTGCAGACCGTTCGGGACTCGTTCAGCCGGGGAAGGTGGTTCCAGGAGAAGGTCTCGTCCGCTGTGAGCAGGGTCGGCGGGATCAGCAGGACGGGAGCCGCTTCGCCGTCGCCTGGACCTTCGAAGCAGGCGAACGCCGCGGCGAGCTCATCGGCGGACACGGTGAGTTCCGGGCCGCTGTCGGAGGCGCTGGTGTCCGATGAAGCTTCCCGGCCTATGTCGAGCGCGGCACAGCCCGTCACCGGAATGGTGAGCGCCAGCAGCAGCGCTGCGAGATCGCGCTTCATCCGCCCTCGCCGAAACAGGTTCTTACGGAGAGGCTCCGTGTCGATGGTCGGTCCCTCGGTGTTCATGGCGAAAGAACTTCCTCAGTGGTGGGTGCGACGATGCCCCGGTCGAGAACGGTCGCGGAATCGCGACCGAACCGGGTACGTTGGCGACGCTAAAACCTCACATCAATGTGAGAGGCAAGCGATGTGTCGCAGTTCACCAAGGGGGCGGTATGAGGATCGGGGAGCTCTCACGACGGACCGGAGCGAGCGTCCGGCTGCTGCGCTACTACGAAGAGAAGGGCCTGATCGGCAGTACCCGCAGCGCCAGTGGACAGCGCCACTTCACGGAGGACGCCGTTCCACGCGTGGAGTTCGTGCGCCGGCTCCTCGCGGCGGGGGCGACCAGTCGTGCCATCGCCGAGATGATGCCCTGCTTCGACACGCCCCTGGAGGAGAACTTCGACAGCGCGATGGAACGCCTGGCACAGGAGCGCCTGCGCATCACCAGCGGCATCGAGGATCTATTGCGGGCGCGAAAGGCCCTGGACGCCCTGATGGACACCGCTCGGGAGCATCGCGCTCGGCTGCCGAGGAACCAGGCGGGCCGACCTCTCGACCTTCCCGTCCACCGGACGTGATCGTCCCGCGCGCCGCGCGGCCCGAACTCCTAGGAGTCATCCGATGCTCAGTGGTGAACTCGCCGAACTGGCCGGCGTCACCGTCCGCACGCTGCGCCATTACCACCAGATCGGTTTGCTGCCCGAGCCCCCGCGCTCGACCGGTGGCTACCGACGCTACGACGTGAGCGACCTCGTGCGGCTCCTGCGGATCACGAGGTCGACCGCGCTGGGCGTACCCCTGTCCGCGCTGCCGGCGGTACTGGATGATCCGGCGGGGGTGGAGGAGTTGCTGGACGAGCTCGACCGCCAGGCGGCCGCAGAGATCGCACGACTCAACGCCCGAAGGGCCGACATCGCCGCCCTGCGCAGTAGCGGCTCCCCGCCCGACCTTCCCCCGGAGCTGGCGATGCTGCGCTCCGCCCCCGAGTCCGGGGTGCCCGAGGGCATGGCCCGACACGAACACGAACAGCTGGTCCTGATCGGACACCTGCTCGGCGAGGACGGCCCAGCGAGACTCGCCACCCTGCTCGCA
>NZ_DYZD01000207.1 GCF_020741345.1 Nocardiopsis listeri | reverse complement strand
CGCCGTCGCGGCCATCGCCGTGCCGGTCGGTATGAACGTCCTCGGTTGCGGGGACACCCGTTACCTGCGGGTGTCCACGACCCAGAGCGTCGCACCCGTACTGCGCGAGGCCGCCACGGAGTTCAACTCCGACGAACCCCGCTACGGCGACGTGTGCGTGTACGCGCAGGTCGACGAGATCGCCCCGCACCGCATCATGGACGCCCTGTCCGGAAACCAGCTGGGCGAATCGAGCATCACCCCGCACGTGTGGATCCCCGAGTCCTCGGCCTGGGTGGAGCTGGCCCGGGTCTCGGCCGGCGGCGCGCACGGCATCGAGACCGACCCTCCCTCCCTGGCCAGTTCCCCCGTGGTTCTGGCCGCCCCTCCGGACACCAAGGGCATGCCCGACCAGGACGAGGCCGACTGGACCATGCTGTTGCCCGGGGAACGCGACCCCGACCGGCCCGTGGTGATGGTCGACCCCAACCGCGGCGCCGACGGCATGACGGTGATGCACGCGATCCGCGAGCACCTGGGCACCGGTGACGACGCCGACACCGCCATGACCGACTTCGTCCGCGAGGTCCAGATGGACTCGGCCTTCGGGGAGCTGGACCTGACCACCGTGTTCACCGGTTCGGCCGCCTCAAAGGACCGGCAGGACCCGGTCATCGCGGTGCCCGAACAGGCGGTGGTCTCCTACAACCTGCGCCGCGCCGACTCCGCACCCGAATTGCAGGCGCACTACGTCGAGGACGGCACCGTCGGTCTCGACTACCCCTACGTGACCGTCACCGAGGAGTCCGCGCTGCAGTCGGCCGCCGCCGACCTCTACCAGGTGGTCGGCGGCGACGCCTACCGCGGTCGCCTTCGCGAGCTCGGTTTCCGCGACCCGAACGGTGAGGCGTCCTCGGTGCTGGCCGCCCAGCCCGGTATCGAGGCGGCGGCTCCTCCCACGCACGAGAAGCTGACCGGCGACGCCCTGCTGGCCTCGGTCACCGACTGGAACCGGCTGTCGATGCCCAGCCGTACGCTGGTGCTGGCCGACGCCTCCCAGAACATGGCCGAGGACCTCAACGGCGGCCCCGCCCGGATCGAGATCGCCAAACAGGCCGCGCTCCTGGGTCTGTCGCTGTTCCCGGACGAGACCGACATGGGCCTGTGGCTGATGTCCGACCGGTACGGCGAGAACGGTCGCGAGGAGGCCGCGGAGATGCATCCGCTGGGTCAGGCCGACGACGGGGACGTGACGCGTCGCCAGGAGATGACCGCGGTCGCCGAGGACCTGGAGACGCAGGGCGGCGACTCGCGCCTGTACGACAACATCCTGGCCGCCTACGACGAGGTGCAGGACGACTACCACGAGGACAAGATCAACAGCGTCATCCTGCTGACCGCCGGTCAGGACGAGGGTTCCAGCGAGATCTCCCACGACGAGCTGGTGGCCGCCCTACAGGACCGCTTCGACCCGGAGCGTCCGGTCACGATGTTCATCATCGGCTTCGGCGACCAGGCCGAGGAGCAGGAACTGGCGCAGATCGCGCGGGCCACGAGCGGTTCGTCGTTCGTCACCGAGGACCCCGCGGAGATCGGCGACTTCTTCCTCAGCTCGATCTCGCGCCGCCTGTGCGTGCCCAACTGCGAGAACTGATCGGTCGGTCCGGTGGTCGGCGGGTCGGGTACCCGGCGGGGAAGGCCGGCCGCCCCGACACGTCGAACGGCCACGCCGACACCAATGGTCTCGATTGAATATCGGAATCGCATTTCGGACGGACCGGTTCCCGAGCGGCCTCGGGGACCGGCCCGGCCGGGTTCCCCAAGGTGACCGCCACTACACCCCGGTTTCACACCCCCGGACCACGACCCGCCCCCCTCACCGGCGAGCCATCCCCCATTCACTCGGTCTGGGGCTTTGAGTACGGTTCCCACCAGTAACACTCATACGTTCGCCTCACCCCGAGTCGAACCGGTACGTACGGATTCACCCGTACCACCCATCCCCGTACCCGATCATCCCCCTGTACGAGATCCGTCCGTACACCACCCCGTGAGGAAAGCTGTGGGACGTCACCGCGGAAAATACGCAGAAGAACCCTCCGGCCGGAGCAGGCGCCGTCGTGGCCGCGGCGGGGCGTTCATCGCTCTGGCCGCCGCGATGGTGATCGTCGTCGGCCTCGCCGTAGCGGGCGTGTACATGTTCGGCAACAAGGGCGGCTGCGGCGGCTCCGACATCGAACTGGACATCGCGGTCAGCCCCGAACTGGGCCCCGCCCTGACCGACGTGGCCCACGACTTCAACGCCGAGGACCACCACGTCGACGGCAACTGTGTACGCGCCGAGGTGCGCCAGGTCGACTCGGCCAACGTCGCCTACGGCATCACCGGTTCCGGGGCGACCATGGGCGACACCGACTCCGACGTGTGGATCCCCGACTCCTCGATGTGGAGCCGCCTGGTGCAGAGCCAGGCCGGCGACGCCGTCATCACCGAGACCGGCACCTCCGTCGCCCGCACCCCGTTGGTCCTGGCCGAGCTCGCCCGGTTCGCCGAGACCGACGAAGAGACCACCACCTGGACGGACGTGGTCCCCACCGCCGCCCCCGGCGAGGAGAGCGGTCGCACCGTCCGCGTGGTCGACCCGGTCCGCAGCTCCAGCGGCCTGGGCACCCTCTACCTGTTGCAGGGGGCGCTGGAGGAGTCCAGCCCCGACGCGGACACCTTCAACGCGCACATGACCGCGGCCCTTCAGTCCCTGCACCAGGGCGCGTCGGCCGACGAGGAGGCCGCGTTCCTCGCGCTGAGCGGCGGCAAGGAGACCTCCCCGCCCGTCATGGTGATGTCGGAGCAGGCCGTGTGGCGCTACAACGCGGCCCACTCCGACAACCCGGCCCGTCCCGGCTACCTGGACGACGGCACCTACTTCCTCGACTTCCCCTACATCGTGCGCAGCGAGGAAAGCGACATCACCCGCGCCGCCGAGGTGTTCCGCACCGCGGTGCGCTCCGACGAGGCCCAACGGCGCCTGCTCGACGAGGGGTTCCGCGGCCCCGAGGGCCAGGCCGACTCCTCCGTGTTGTCCACCGACGCCGGGTTCACCGAGGGGGAACCGGCCGAGCTGGCCGCCCCGTCGGACAGTTCCATCACCGACCTGACCCGCTCCTGGACCCAGATGAAGATGGACTCACGTGTCCTCACCATCGTGGACGTCTCCGGCTCGATGCTGGCGGAGGTCCCCGGGACCGGGCTGACCCGTATGCAGGTGACCGCTGCGGCCTCCGGTGAGGGGCTGCAGATGTTCACCGAGACCTCCGAGCTGGGTTTGTGGGAGTTCTCCACCAACGTCAACGACGGCCTCCACTACCAGGAGCTCGCCCCCGTCCGCGAACTGCAGGCCACCGACGAGAACGGCAACACGCACCGCGACGTGATCGGCTCGGCCCTGCAGAACCTGCAACCCCTCCCGCAGGGCGACACGGCCCTGTACGAGACCTACCTGGCCGCCTACCAGGAGATGTCCACCAACTACCAGCCGGACCGCACCAACGTCATCCTGATGCTCACCGACGGGGACAACGACAACCCCGGCGGCATGGAGCTGGAGGAGCTGCTGGATCAGATCAACGAACTGTCCAGCCCCTCCCGTCCGATCCCGATCATCACGATCGCCTTCGGTCCGGACGTTCAACACCTGGAACCGTTGCAGCAGATCGCCGCGGCCACCGGCGGCGCCGCGTACATGACGGAGGACCCGACGGAGATCGGTGAGATCTTCCTGCAGGCGTTCTCGCTGCGGATCGCCGAGGAGGACGCCGAGGAGTGACCCCGGCGCCTCGGGGCGCGAACGGGCCGGGGCCGGGCCGTGGTGGAGACCGCGGCCCGGCCCCTTCGTCGTGTCCGGCGGTAGGCCCGACGCCGAGCCGAGGTGGACCCGGTCGTTGCGGTCCGACCACAACCATTCCGGACCGTCCCTTACCGGTTCATCTGGTGTCTCATAGCGCCTCCGGGGCTGTGCAGGGACGCGTGTGCCCTCGGGTGCGGTGCACGGAACGGAAGGTGACATGAACCTAACCGGACGCCGAAGAGCTATGGACTTCTCACTCCCGGTGGCGTACCACGGATAGACCTGGATCCGGGCTGTCGCAGGCCCTCTCGACCCGGATCCCAAGGCACGACGAGCAGTGCGACCGGATAGGGAGTGCCATGGCGAAGGCGTGGATGCCCGGTGCCGAGAGGATCGACGGCGGGCCCGTCCGCACGGCGAACGGGGTCGGGGCCCCACGAGCGGTGTGGACGGTGACCGACAGCGATCCGGGCGTGTGGTCGGCGGCCGAGGAGGCACGACGACTGATCCACGAGGGCCAGGCCACGCACCTGGTGTGGAACCCGGTGAGCGGGCAGGTCGTCCAACTGCTCGCCGCCACCCGCCGAGCGGGGATGGCGCTGGGCCACACCACGACCTATGGCCACTACCTGGACCACGGCGACGAGGGGCGCGTGTGCCTCGTGGTGGCCGTGGTGGGCACGAAGACGCGACCCTTCACCAACGGCCCCATGACGGGCCTGTCCGCGCTTTTGGAGTGGCTGGACTCCTGGGGCGTGTCCCGGACCTGGCCGGCCGGACCTCCTGGGAACAGGGCCGTCGGGGTCGAGGAGACGGTGCGCCGCTGGTCCCGGGGCGGTCACTTCGGCCACGACCAGGTGCCGGGTTCGGTCGCCACCGCACCCGGCCCCGTCTCCCCCGGACGGATCCTCTCCGGTGGCGGCGCCGGGGCGTCCGGCGGGCAAGGGGTCCCCCCGCTCCCGAGGGGTTCCGGCATGCCTCTCGCACACCAGGACCCACAACCCTCGGTAGCCACTTAGGCACTTTTCGCAAGCACTCGACCCCTCGATCCCCCACCTTCTCGGAGAAACGGATACCACTGGTTAAGTACGGCTCCGAAACCCCTTAGTCTGTCGCCCATGGGTGGATCTATCGAGCCGGGTTGGTACGCGGACCCGCAGGGCGACGCACAGACGCTCAGATGGTGGAACGGTGAGGGGTGGACGCGGCATACCCGTTCACTGAGCGAGCTCCAGGGCGGCGCCGATGGCTCCGACGAGGAAGCCGCCACCACCTACCTGGGCGGACAGGACGGGGGCACCTCCCCCGGAGATGACGACGAGGAAGGCACGGTCCGGCTGGGTTCGTCGACGCCGTCGCCCGCTCCGATCGAAGACGAGCCGAGCACCATGCGGATCGACCCGTCCTGGGCTCGGCAGGCCTCCCCCACTCCCGGTCCCCCCTCCGGGTCCGACGACGACCAGGGCACCGTCCGGATCGACCCCTCCTGGCAGGAGTCCGCCGCCACCCCCGCACCGCCCACCCCGGTCGGTGACGAGCCGAGCACCATGCGGATCGACCCGTCCTGGAGTCGGGACGAGGACGACGAGGCCACCGCGGACCTTGGGAGCGCTGCTCGGGACATCCGTGAGGGCACACCGGTCGACGCCCCCGGCGACGACACCGGCGCGACCATCCGGGTCGACCCTTCCGTTCTGCCCCGAGCCGGTGAGGACGGGCTCCCCACCGCGGACCTGACCGGCGACGAGACGCCCACGGCCGACCTCGGAGACGGCGGCGCCGGCGAGACCCCGCGCACCGCCGTGTTCAACCCCGACGAGATCGGTCAGGGCGGGACCGGCGACGCTCCCCGCACGGCCGTCTTCAACCCGGATGAGGTCGGCGAGGCCCCACGTACCGCGG
>NZ_DYZD01000206.1 GCF_020741345.1 Nocardiopsis listeri | reverse complement strand
CTCAAGCTCCAGCGCGCCTTCTGGGCCATCAGCGAGGGGGCGGTCACGCTCATCCTGCTGGTGTTGGGCGGGGCCAGCGCGCTCGACGCGCTCCAAGCGGCCTCGGTCGTCACCGGCCTGCCGTTCGCGGTAATCCTGATCTTCATGGTGTGGGGCCTGTTCAAGGCACTGGCCCAGGAACCCAAACCGGGGGCGCCCAAGAGACTGCGCGCCGAGGACCGCCCTCCGCCCGATCATCGAGAACACGCCGGGAACATCCGCGTGGGTCACCGCGACCACGGCCGGATCGAACACCGCAGTGACGAGAACTCGCCAGAGGAAGGTGAGGCCACGTGAGCCCCAAGAGGTTCAACAACCCCTTCCACGGGGTCATCGACATGATCACGGAGATGAACCGCATCTCCGACACCATGTCGTCGATCGAGACCAGCCAGGCCGGTGAACGCGAACGCGGCTTCGCCGACGCCTGGAGCCCGCCCACCGACATCCTGGCCCGAGGCAGGGACCTGGTGATCCGCTGCGAGGTGCCGGGGGTGTTCGAGGAGGACGCGGCGGTCACCTTCGACCACGGGGTCCTCACCATCAGCGGTGAACGGATGCGAGACGAGGAGGACGTCGTCTACTACTCCTCGGAACGTTTCATGGGCACGTTCCGGCGGGAGATCAGCCTCCCGGAGGGTGTCCGCGAGGAGGACATCGAGGCCAGCTACGGCGAGGGGCTGCTGGAGGTGGTCGTGCACGGGGCCGCCAACCAGCGCAAGGTCAAGGCGATCAAGGTCTCCCGTCGCAGACGCACCTGAGACCGGATCGCGCACGTTCGACGCGGGCCCCACGGGAGGACCACCTCCGGCGGGGCCCGCGTCCTGTTCCGGTCCTGTTCCGGGCCGGATCGTGGCCCCCGGGAACCGAACGGGCACCGTGGCCGACTCCCATGATGAACGGCCGCGTCGTGCGGCCCGCCCGAGGAGATCACGATGCCCTTCCACCCCCGTACCCGTACCCTGGGGGCCGCCCTGGCTCTGTCACTGGCCCTCACCGGTTGCGGTGGCGGCACCGACGACGACGTCGACGCCCGGGAGGGCGCCACCGAGGAGACCGGAACCTCCGAGAACGCCGCCGCCTCCCTCCACCTCGACGACCCCTGGATCAAGGCGGCCACCGTCGAGGACGGCATGACGGCGGTGTTCGGTGAACTGGTCAACGACGGCGACGAGGAGGTCACCGTCGTCGCCGCGTCCCACGAGGACGCCGACACCGTCGAACTGCACGAGGTCACCACCCAGGGCGCGGACGCCACCATGCGCGAACGCGAGGGCGGGTTCCCGGTCCCGGCGAACGGGACGCTCCCGTTGGAACCCGGTGGGGACCACATCATGCTCATGGGGCTGACCGCCGACCTGGAGCCGGGTGCGGAGTCCTCCGTCACCGTGGAGCTGTTCGACGGGTCGACCACCACGTTCACCGCGGTGGTCAAGGAGCACGCGGGCGCCAACGAAGAGTACGAGGGCGACCACGAGGGCCACGGGGGCGACGAGGACCACGGAGGGGATCACTGATGTCCCGCCCGCGCGAAGGGGCGGGCGGGGGTCGGTGGAGTCGTCGAGGGCTGCTGTTGGCCGGTGCCACCGCCGGGGTCGGGACCCTGGGCGGCGCGCTCGTCGGCCGTTCCACGGCGCCCGGAGCCGAACCGACCGGCCCTCCCCCGCCGCACGGGGAGGGCACCGTGTCCTTCCACGGAACCCGCCAGGCCGGGATCGAGACCCCACCGCAGGCCAACGTTCGCCTCCTCGGGCTGGACCTGGACCCGGAAACCGACGCCGAAGGGGTGCGCCGGCTGCTGTCCCTGCTCGGTGACGACGTGGCCCGGTTGAGCCGGGGCGAAGGGGCTCTCGCCGACACCGAGCCGGAACTGGCCGCGGTGCCCGCCCGACTCACGGTGACCTTCGGGTTCGGGCGGGGGCTGGTGGAACGCGTGGCGCCCGACGCCGTGCCGTCCTGGCTCACCGACCTCCCCGAGTTCGACCACGACGCGCTGCGCTCGGAGTGGGGTCAGACGGACCTGCTCCTCCAGGTGTGCTCGGACGACCCCGTGACCGTGGCGCACGCGGCGCGGGTCCTGCTCCGGGACGCCCGCGCCCACACCCGGGTGCGGTGGGTCCAGGACGGGTTCCGCCGCGCCCGCGGCGCGGAGCGGGACGGCACCACCATGCGCAACCTCATGGGCCAGGTGGACGGCACCGTCAACCCCGCGCCGGGGACGGAGGACTTCGACCACCTGGTGTGGTCCGAGGGCGGCCCGGGGTGGCTCGCCGGTGGAACGTCGCTGGTGCTGCGCCGGATCGCCACCCACCTGGACACCTGGGACGAGCTGGACCGCCCCGCCCGTGAGGCGGTGGTGGGGCGTCGACTGGCCGACGGCGCCCCGCTCACCGGGGAGAACGAGCACGACGAACCCGACTTCACCGCCACCGACGCCGGCGGACTCACCGTGATCCCGGGCTTCGCGCACATCCGCCGGGCCCGCTCCGAGGACCCCGAGGAGCGTGTGTTCCGCCGAAGCTACAACTACGAGGATCCCGCCTCCGGGGAGTCGGGGCTGTTGTTCGTGAGCTTCCAGTCCGATCCGGTGCGGCGGTTCGTGCCCATCCAACGTCGATTGGACGAGCTGGACCTGCTCAACGAGTGGGTGACCGCGGTGGGTTCGGCGGTCTACGCCGTCCCACCGGGCTGCGCGGAGGGAGGGTTCGTCGGCGAAGGCCTGTGGGAGGGCTGAGCGATCGCCGAGACGGCGACGGGACCGCCCCTCACTCGGAAGGGGCGGTCCCGAAAGGTTCCTTCGACGAACCGGACCCGTCCTAGAAGACCCGGTCCTTCTCGTAGGGGCCGATCACCGCGAGGGCGCGCGGGCGGTCGAACAGCTCCGCGGCGACCGCGGCGACGTCGTCCAGGGTGACGGCGTCGTACCGGGCCAGATCCTCGTCGATGGAGAAGTGACGCGGCTGCACCAGTTCGTGGGCGAGCAGACGACCCATGCGAGCGTTGGTGCCCTCGCTGCCCAGCACCATGGCGCCCTGGATCTGGCCCTTGGCGCGGGTCAGCTCCTCCGGCGTGATGCCGCCGGCGGCGACCTTCGCGAGCTCCTCGCGGCAAACCCCGATGACCTCGTCGGCCTTCTCCGGCAGGCAGCCCGCGTAGAGCTGGAACGCGCCGGTGTCGGCGTAGGCGATGTGGTAGGCGTGCACGGCGTAGGCCAGGCCGCGCTTCTCCCGCACCTCCTGGAAGAGCCGAGAGGACATGCCACCGCCCAGCGCGGCGCTGAGCAGGCGCAGCGCGTGCCAGCGCGAGTCGGTGCGGGTGATGCCCTCGGACCCCAGGATGATGTGCGCCTGTTCGGTCTCCCGCGACTGCACGACGGTTCCGTCGTAGGTGCGCACCGGGCCGCCGACACCGCGTGGGCCCGAAGGACGGGCGTCCCCGGCGGCGGCCAGACGCTCGGCGAAGATGGACCGGACCTGCTCGACGACCGCGTCGTGGTCGAGGCTGCCCGCGGCCGTCACGATGAGCTCGGAGGGCACGTAGGCGTCGCGGTACTGCTCGATGATGCGCTCGCGCGGCAGGGCGTTGATCGTGTCGATGGTGCCCAGGATGGGGCGGCCCAGCGGGCTGTCACCGAAGAAGTGTTCGGCGAAGACGTCGTCCACCAGGTCGGAGGGCTCGTCCTCGTACATGGCGATCTCTTCGAGGATCACGCCGCGCTCGGTCTCCACCTCGCCCTCGTCCAGCACCGAGTTCGCGACCATGTCACCGACCACGTCCACCGCCAGCGGCAGGTCACGGTCGAGCACCTTCGCGTAGTAGCAGGTGTGTTCCTTGGTGGTGTAGGCGTTGTGGTCGGCCCCCACCCCGTCCAACAGCGCGGAGATCTCCAGCGCCGAACGGGTGCGGGTCCCCTTGAACAGCAGGTGCTCCAGGAAGTGCGCCGACCCCGCGTGCGCGGAGTCCTCGTCACGGGATCCGGTGGTGGCGGAGATACCGAAGGCCGCGGAACGACCCCCGGGGATGTGTTCGGTGACCACGCGCAGACCGCCGGGCAACACCGTCCGGCGCGCCAGACCGGAACCGCCCTCGGGTTCCAGCAGCGTCACGGTCGTGCCCGGCTCCTGCTCCGCGGCGGTGGGGACAGAACTCATGCAACCTTCTTCTTCGCGTCGGGACGTCCAGCTGAGCATACGTACGACCGCGGGGCGGCCGCATCATCGAAGACGCGACCGCCCCGCAGGCGGGTGAAACCCGATCAGGTGTTCTCGGAACGCCCGCCCGAGCTACGACGACGGCGACGGCGCGGGGCGCCCTCACCCTTGTCCTCGTCGGACTTGTCGTCGTCCTGGGCGGAGTCCTCGGAGGGACCCTCGTTCTTGACGGCCTCGGCCTCCACGACCTCGACCGGGACCAGGGACAGCTTGCCGCGATCGTCGATCTCGCGGATTTCGACCTGGATCTTCTCGCCGATGCTGATCACGTCGTCGAGGTTCTCGATCCGCTGGCCACCGTGCAGCTTACGGATCTGCGAGATGTGCAGCAGACCGTCCTTGCCGGGCAGCAGCGACACGAACGCACCGAAGGCGGTCGTCTTGACGACGGTGCCCAGGTAGCGGTCGCCGACCTCGGGCATGGTCGGGTTGGCGATCTGGTTGATCGTGTCCCGGGCCGCCTCGGCGGAGGGGCCGTCGGTGGCACCGATGTAGATGGTGCCGTCGTCCTCGATCGTGATGTCGGCGCCGGTGTCGTCCTGGATCGAGTTGATCATCTTGCCCTTCGGGCCGATGACCTCGCCGATCTTCTCCACCGGGACCTTCACCGTGAGGATGCGCGGAGCGTTCGGGCTCATCTCGGCCGGGCTCTCGATGGCCTCCTGCATCACGTCCAGGATGGCCAGACGGGCGCCGCGGGCCTGCTGCAGGGCCAGGGCCAGCTGCTCGGCGGGGATACCGTCGAGCTTGGTGTCCAGCTGCAGGGCGGTGATGAGGTCACGGGTACCGGCGACCTTGAAGTCCATGTCACCGAAGGCGTCCTCGGCACCGAGGATGTCGGTCAGCGTGACGAACTGGTCGCCCTCGCTGATCAGACCCATCGCGATGCCCGAGACCATCTCCTTGAGGGGCACGCCGGCCGCCATCAGGGACATGGTGGAGGCGCAGACCGAACCCATCGAGGTGGAACCGTTGGAGCCGAGGGCCTCGGAGACCTGACGGATCGCGTACGGGAACTCCTCGCGGGAGGGCAGAACCGGCAGCAGGGCCCGCTCGGCCAGGGCGCCGTGCCCGATCTCGCGCCGCTTGGGCGAGCCCACCCGACCGGTCTCACCGGTGGAGTAGGGCGGGAAGTTGTAGTTGTGCATGTAGCGCTTGGTCTTGTCCGGGTTGAGCGTGTCAACCGTCTGTTCCATGCGCAGCATGTTCAGCGTGGTGACACCCATGATCTGGGTCTCACCGCGCTCGAAGAGGGCCGAGCCGTGCACGCGCGGCAGGATGCCCACCTCGGCGCTCAGCTGACGGATGTCCTTGGGGCCACGACCGTCGATGCGGATCTGGTCGCGCAGCACGCGCTCGCGCATGAGCTGCTTGCTCAGGCTGCGGAAGGCGGCGCCGAGCTCCTTCTCACGACCCTCGAAGTCCTCGGCCAGCTTCTCGACGGCCGATTCCTTGACCTTGTCGAGCTCGCCCTCGCGCTCCTGCTTGTCGGCGATGGTGAGCGCCTTGGCCAGGTCCTCGCGGACCGCGCCCTCGACGGCGGCGTAGACGTCGTCCTCGTAGTCGAGGAAGATCGGGAATTCGCCCTGCTCACGGCTGGCCTGGTCGGCGACGGCCTGCTGGGCCTTGCACAGCACCTTGATGAAGGGCTTGGCGGCCTCGAGGCCCTCGGCGATGGTCTGCTCGTTGGGGCCGACGGCCCCTTCGGCGACCAGCTTCAGGGTGCGGGTGGTGGACTCGGCCTCGACCATCATGATCGCGACGTCGCCGTCCTCCAGCACACGGCCGGCGACGACCATGTCGAAGGTGGCGTTCTCCAGCTCGGAGTGGGTGGGGAAACCGACCCACTGGCCGTCGATCAGGGCGACGCGCACGCCGCCGATCGGGCCGGAGAAGGGCAGCCCGGCGATCTGGGTGGACATCGAGGCCGCGTTGATGGCGACGACGTCGTACAGGTGCTCGGGGTGCAGGGCCAGGATCGTCTCGACGATCTGGATCTCGTTGCGCAGACCGTCCTTGAAGGAGGGACGCAACGGCCGGTCGATGAGTCGGCAGGTGAGGATGGCGTCCTCGGAGGGACGTCCCTCACGGCGGAAGAACGAGCCGGGGATACGACCCGCGGCGTACATACGTTCCTCGACATCCACCGTCAGCGGAAAGAAGTCGAGGGTGTCCTTGGGACGTTTCGAGGCGGTGGTGGCCGACAGCACGACGGTCTCGTCGTCCAGGTAGACCGTGGCCGAACCCGCGGCCTGGCGCGCCAGACGGCCCGTCTCGAAACGGATGGTACGGGAGCCGAATTTTCCGTTGTCGATGACGGCTTCGG
>NZ_DYZD01000205.1 GCF_020741345.1 Nocardiopsis listeri | reverse complement strand
GCTTTTACCGGATGGACCTGGTGGTAGAACAGAACCGGTGAAACCATGACAGTCCGGTCGTCGTCGGTGGGGGGTGAACGGGGGTGCGGGCTCTTCCAGGGGGCGCGCGTGTCTACGTAGGGATCATCGTTGTCAGTGCCGTGGCCATTGTGCTCATCGGTCCCTATCAAGGGATCGACCTGGGGACTCTGGCGCTCATGGTGGTCCTCTTCGTGGTCGCCGAGTCGATCAGCACACACGTCCTCGTCGACGTCAAAGAGGCCGGTATCTCGCCCAGTTCGGCCGTGGCGCTGGCCGCGGTCGTTCTGGTCGGTCCTGTCGGCGCCGCCGTCGTCGGGTTCTCCTGCGCTCTGGCCCTTCGACGACAGGCCCTGGTCAAGCGGGCCTTCAACGGGGCCCAGTACGCGATCGCGGGCTACGCGACCGGACATGTCTACCTCCTGCTCGGCGGGACCGTCGGGGTGCCGACCCAGTCGGACTTCCCCGGGATCGTGCTCCCGTACGTCGCGGCGGTCCTGACCTACACGGTGCTCAACTCGGCGCTCATCGCCATCCTCATGTGGTGCCTGGGCGCCCCCCGTCGGGCCCCGGGTCGTCGGCCCCAACGCTGGCGTCCCCTGGTCGCCCTGGAGATCTCCTCCATCGGCTACCAGATGCTGGGCCTGGCGATCGCCGCGGTCTGGGGCGCGGTCGGTGTCGTCGCGACGCTGCTGATCCTGTTGCCGCTGTTCATCGCGCGATGGACCTTCGGGCAGCAGACCGCGGAGGCGCGTGCGCACGAGGCCACCCTGGCCACCCTGTGCCAGGCGGTGGAGACCAAGGACTACTACACCCGCGGGCACTGCATGCGGGTGGCCGAGGGTTCGGCCATGATCGCCGCCGAGCTGGGCATGTCCGCCGAGCGGGTGCAGAAGATCCGGTACGCCGGGATGCTCCACGACATCGGCAAGCTCGGGGTCCCGACCAAGGTGATCCAAAAGACCGGCAAGCTCACCGACGACGAGTACGCCGCGATCAAGCTGCACCCGACCCGCGGTTACGAGATCGTCCGGGAGATCAGCTTCCTCGACGAGGCCCTCGCCGGCATCCGCCACCATCACGAACGATTGGACGGGCGCGGCTACCCGATGGGTCTGGTCGGGATGGAGATCCCCGAGTCCGCCCGCATCATCAGCGTCGCCGACGTCTTCGACTGCCTGACCTCCACGCGGTCCTACCGCAAGGCCTGGTCGGTGGAGGAGGCCATCGTCGAGCTCCGCCGGTGCGCGGGCACCCAGTTCGACCCCCGGATGGTCGAGGCCCTGGTCCGCGCGGTCAGCCGAGAGGGTTGGCAGACCCCGGACATCACCGAGCCTCCGGGTGGCCGCTACGGTTCCACCGAGAAGGCCGACTCCACCTCCGCCACCGGCACACCCGTGCCGGCCCCGGCGAAGAAGGACGGCGGCGCGGCCACGGTCGCCGAGTCCACCTCGGCCGGAGCCGTGACGGGTGGTCAGGACCGGTGATGACACAACAGCAGTCGGACGGACCCGCGTCCGTGGGCCCCGAAGGCGTCGGGCCCGAGGGCGGCGCCTTGGAGCTCCAGCGTCGGCGCGAACCGTTCTGGAACACCTCGCGCCCCCTGCGTGCCCTGCTCGTGGCGGGGGTGGGCGCCGCGTCCCTGACCGCGTTGGTCGGTACCGCGGTCAACGGGGTCGTCGACCCCGAGGTCGCCCTGGCGTTCTGTCTGGTCATCGCCGCGGGCGAGCTGGCCAGGATCAACCTGCCCGGGCACCGGGAGTCCGCCCCGATCGCGCTGTCCGGCGCGATCGCCTACGCGTACCTGATCAGTCTGGGCGGGGAACCGGTCGAACACGGCGTCGGCCAGGTCGTGGCGGTGGTGGCCTTGGGCGTGGCCCTGGGCGAACTCCCGCACGTGGCCGTGGGGCGCAGCCCCAGGGTGGAGGGGGTCGCCCGCCGGGTGCTCACCGCCCTGCTGCTGGCCGCGGCCTTCCGGCCGTTGGCCGATCACCTGTCCTTGACCGAACCGTCGATCCTGCTCGCCCTGATCATGATCGGACTGATCATGGCGGCCTGGCTGCTGGACGTGGCGATCTCCGCGCTGCTGCGGGCGGAACGACTGCGCACCCGCCCGTGGGTGGCCGCCCAGGACGAGGCCAGGGCCCAGGTCGCCACCGGTGTCGCGATCGCCTCCAGCGGTGTGCTCATCGCGCTGGCCTGCACCGTCACCGGGCTGGTCGGCCTGCTGGTGTTCAGCGCCCCGCTACTGGTCTCCCAGGTGGCCTTCCGCCGGCACGCCGAGGTGCGCCGCACCTACCTGGAGACGGTGCGGGCGTTGTCCCGGGTCACCGAGGTGGGCGGCTACGTCGAGAACGGGCACTCCCGCAGGGTGAGCCGGCTCGCCCATGGCATCGCCTGCGAGCTCGGCCTGGCCGAGCGCGAGCTGTTGGAGCTGGAGTACGCGGCGCTGATGCACGACATCGGTCAGTTGTCGCTGCGCGAACCCATCGCGGGCGGGGCCACCGTGCTGTCCTCACCACGTGAGCAGCGCCGCATCGCCGAGCTGGGTTCGGCGATCATCCGGGAGACCGGTGTGTTGGACAACGTCGCCGAACTGGTCCGCCGCCAGTGCGAACCGCTGGGTGGCGACGGCGACGAGGGCGTGCCCCCGTTGGGCAGCCGCATCATCAAGGTCGCCAACGCCTTCGACGACCTCGTCGGTGACACGCGCGAGGACGAACGCCGCTCCGCGGTGATCGAACGGTTGCGGATGGACACCGGCAGCGAGTACGACCCCCGTGTGGTCGACGCCCTGGACCGGGTGCTCGCCCGCGGCTGAGCCTGTCGGCCGCGGGCGGTCCTTGCGGGCGGTCAGTCCATCGGGGGGCGCAAACGTGTGACGAACTTGTACCGGTCACCGCGGTAGAGCGAGCGCACCCACTCCACCGGGTGGCCGTCACCGTCGAAACTGTGCTGGCAGTGCAGGACCAGCGGCAGACCCACGTCCACGCCGAGCAGCCGGGCCTCGTTCGGGGTCGCCAGTACGGTCTCGATGGACGCCTCCGCCTCCGCGAGGGACACGTCGTACGCGCTCGCCAGAGCCTCGTAGAGCGACGCGTAGCGGTCGAGCTGCCGTCGGAGCCCGGGGAAGCGTCGTGCGGCCAAATGGGCGGTCTCCACCGCCATGGGTTCGCCGTTGGCCAATCGGAGCCGTTCGATCCGCAGTACACGACCACCGGAGCGGATCGCCAGGAGTTCGGCGAGCTGGTCGTCGGCGTTGATGTAGCTGACGTCCAGGATGCGGGTGGCCGGGTGCAGACCGTGGGCGCGCATCTCCTGGGTGTAGCTGGTCAACTGCAGGATCTGGGCGACCTTCGGCTTGGCGACGAACGTGCCCTTGCCCTGGATGCGCAGCAGGCGGCCCTCGACCACCATCTCGGTCAGGGCCTGCCGCACGGTGGTGCGAGAGGTGCCGAACTGGGTGGCCAAGGCACGCTCCGGCGGGACCGGGTTGCCCGCCGGCATCGCCTCGATCAGCTCCAGTAGCTGCTTCTTGACCTGGTAGTACTTGGGCACCCGGGGGTTGCCGTCCAACGCCCGCTGAACCGTCATCAGTCTCCTCCGCCGCGTCCAGTGTTCGCCACGCACATCCCGTGCCGTGATGGCCGGTGGCCGACCCTTTCGGCCACCGATTGGTGTGGACCATTGGTCGAGTGCGTATCCCTTGAGTATGCACGGCTTCATGGGATGATTTGTGAGTGCCTCACCTCAGCGACCTCATTCGCCGCCACACGTCACTCAAACAGGCGGACCTGGAGTGGATTCACTCCCTGGTCTCGGACTGGCAGCTCCTGGCCGACCTCTCCTTCGCGGACCTCGTGCTGTGGGTGCGTCTGCGCGAGGACGACGGCTGGGTGGCGATCGCCCAGATGCGACCCACCACCGGCCCCACCGCCTTCCAGGACGACCTGGTCGAGACCGTTCTGCGAGACGACATGACCGATGTCACCTCCCGTTCCGGGCTCAGGGTGGTCGGCCGCCGCGCCCTGATCGATCGGGCCTGGAGCGAGGGAAGGATCTGCCGGGACGGCGACCCCGACTGGTCCGGCGGGGTTCCGGTGCGCGAGGAGACCATTCCGGTTCGTCGCCAGGGCAACCTCATCGCCGTCATCCAACGCAGCACCAACCTC
Source organism: Nocardiopsis listeri (assembly GCF_020741345.1). Taxonomy (GTDB): domain Bacteria; phylum Actinomycetota; class Actinomycetes; order Streptosporangiales; family Streptosporangiaceae; genus Nocardiopsis; species Nocardiopsis listeri_A. The sequence continues at coordinate 5,805 of NZ_DYZD01000205.1, read as the reverse complement.
AGTTCGGCGCGCACGCCCAGCCGGCTGGAGCTCACCTACCTGCAGAGCGCCGGCGACCTGGCGCAGATGATCGCCGAGGGCGCCTTCCCGTTCAGCGACCAGGGCCCGCTCATGGTGCGCTCCCCGAGGGTCGGCGACGGTCTGCTGCGACTGGACCAGAACGGGGAGGTGGTCTACGCCAGCCCCAACGCGTTGTCCGCCTACCGGCGCTTGGGCCTGACCGCGGACCTGGTCGGGGCCCGCCTTGACCGCACCACCCTGGAACTGGCCGCGCAGGGAGAGGCGCGCGACGAGAACCTCACCTACACCGCCAGCGGCCGGGCGCCGCAGGAGGCCGAGGTGGAGGCGCGCGGCGTCACCGTCCAACTGCGGGCCATTCCGCTGATCATCGACGGGGTGCGCATAGGGGCCCTGGTGATGATCCGCGACGTCACCGAGCTGCGTCGGCGCGAGCGCGAGCTCATGACCAAGGACGCCACCATCAGGGAGATCCACCACCGGGTGAAGAACAACCTGCAGACCGTGGCCGCGCTGCTGCGTCTGCAGGCCAGGCGCCTGGACGTGCCGGAGGCACGGGCCGCGCTGGACGAGGCGGTGGGCCGCGTGGGCTCGATCGCGATCGTGCACGAGATGCTCTCGCACACACCCGACGAGGTCGTGGACTTCGACGACATCGCCGACCGGGTCATGCAGATGGCGGCGGAGGTGTCCTCGACCGGTGACGTGGTCGTCCCGCGCAGGATCGGTGGGTTCGGCCTGTTGAACGCGCTGGTGGCGACGCCGCTGTCGATGGTGCTGGCCGAACTGGTGCAGAACGCGGTGGAACACGGGCTGGGGCAGGGGCCGGGCAAGATCGAGGTGCGGGTACAGCGCTTCGACACCGGGCCCGGGTTCCCGGGGCCGAGCAGTCTGGAACTGGCCGTCTCCGATGACGGTGGGGGCCTACCGGAGGACTTCGACCTGGAGGGCGCCACGAGTCTGGGTCTGCAGATCGTGCGCACCCTGATCGTGGGCGAGCTCGGTGGCACCCTGGCGATCAAGCCGAAGGAGAGCGGCGGCACGGAGATCGCGATCAGCCTGCCGCTGGAACACCCCGAGGGCGCGCTCCCCTAGGAACCGGGGGAGGGGCCGCGGGCTTCGTACGGGCTCAGGGGATGGTCCCGTCGGAGGTGAGCCGGTCCCCGCCCGCGCCGGCGGGGATCGTTCGGCGTCGTTCGTCGTTCGAAAGGAGGGTCCCGGGAGGGGACGCGCTTCAGTGGCTACGGGCCATGGGGCGCTGCGTGGAGCCGCTGCGCTTGCGCATCCGGCGGCGTTCCTCCTCGGAGGTGCCACCCCAGACCCCACCGTCCTGGCCGCTCTCCAGCGCCCACTTGAGGCAGGCGGAGCTCACCGGACAGCGTTGGCAGACGGCTTTGGCCTCCTCGACCTGGATCAGTGCGGGCCCGAAGTCGCCGATGGGGAAGAAGAGTTCGGGGTCTTCGTCACGGCAGGCTGCGTCATGGCGCCAGTCCATGCGGTCCACTCCTCACAGATTGTGAAGCTTTTCACGATCGCTGTGCAAGGGCACCCGGCGGGAGGCTCACCGGAAACGGGTCTCCGGCCGGGAGGGTCGAGCTTTCATCCCACGGCCATGTGGGAAGAGCTCGTATTAACTCGCCCGTAACTCGCGGCGATATCTTGAGCGTGACAGGGTCACGACAGGCACGCAAGAGTTCCCGAGGTCAAAGGTCCTGATCGACGTGTCGGGTGCGTCACAGTAGGTCGGAATGGCTTCATTCGCCGGAATTAACAGAAGATTCGTAATGCCTTCGGTACCGACTGGAAGTTGACCTCTTCACGCTCACCCAGGTATTCACCGTCGATTTGGAAGGCCCTCGGGTGGTTCGACGTGATGCGCAGTGAACCCTGGTCGTGCCAGGTCACGTAGCCTTCGCCCCGCCCTGGAAGGCCTTTGGGCAGGAACATTTGCGAAAGTACCCAACCGGTCAACCAGTACGAGGAGCGGGTCAGCGCGAAAGCGTCCAGGCCCAGCTCGAAACGGGAGGACGGGGTCGGTTGAAGCGGTAGGGCCCCCGCGTACGTCCATGGTGTGGTGTTGGTGACCAGGGCGAAATAGACGTCCTCCAGGGACCTTCCGCCGGTCGACACGGTAAGTGACGGGTCGCGTATATCCCCACCGAAGAACAGCTTTACCGCGACCTCCGCGTACAAGGCGGGAGTGGCCTTCCGGCCGTTCTCGCGTTCGTGCTCCACCTGCTGCACCACGTCGGCGTCCCACCCGAACCCGGCACAGAACGTGAAGTAGCGATCGTCCAGGTGGCTGGTGATCCGGCCCAGGTTGACCTCGCGCTCACGGCCGGAACGGATCGCCGCGAGGATCTGCCCGGTCGCCTCCACCGGGTCACCGGAGACCCCCAGGGCGCGAATGAACACGTTGGCGCTGCCCCCGGGGATGACCGCGTAACGGGGGCGTTTCCGCTCGGGGACGGCCAGGAGCCCGTTGACGACCTCGTTGACGGTCCCGTCGCCGCCCAGGCTCAGCACCAGCTCGAAACCGCCCTCGGCGGCGTCTCGCGCCAACTTCTGGGCGTGGTCGCGGTAGGAGGTCTCCACGACGGTGACGTCCAGTTCCGACCTCAAGGCACCCAGGATCACCTCGCGGGTGCGATCGGTGGTCGTGGTCGCTTTGGGGTTCACGATGAAGAGGGCGCGCACCCGGCCAGTGTAGGGGGTCGGGGTCGCGGAGAACCGTGCCAGGGGCGGGGCCGGAGAGGGCGGTGGACCCGTATAGGTTTGACGCGTGTCTTCGCGTCCCATCACTCTCATCATCGCCGCCGCGTTGGAGGCCCTGATCGGGCTGGTCGCGGCCGTCGGCGGGCTCTACAGCCTGTACACGGCGATCGCCGGCGAGGCCACGGACGTGGCCTCCTCCGCGATCCCGCTCACCGTCATCGGCCTGGGCGTCGGTGGCCTGTTGATCTTCGTCGCCCGTGGGCTGCTGCAACTGCGCGAGTGGTCGCGCACACCGGTGGTGGTCACCCAGCTGTTCATGGCGGTGGTGGCGTACTACATGTTCACCGGCGAGCAGTACGTGATCGGTGGTGTCATGCTCGTCACGGCCGTCGTCACGGCCGCCGCCGTCCTGGCACCGCCCACGACCGCCGCGCTGTACCCCGACGAGACGCCGCCCAAGAGAAAGTGACGGCGAGGCCGTGTTCGGGCGCCAGAGGCGGGCAGAACCCGCCGGCGCCCGAACGACCGCTAATCGTCGGTGGTGAGTGCCTGGCGCAGCTGGGCCAGGGTCCGCGCCAACAGACGGGACACGTGCATCTGCGAGATCCCCAGCTCCTGGGCGATCTGTGACTGGGTCATGTTGCCGAAGAAGCGCAGCAGCAGGATCCGCTTCTCTCGGGGTGGGAGTTGTTCCAGGAGCGGCTTCAACGACTCCCGGTACTCCACGCCCTCCAGCGACTCGTCCACGATGCCGAGCGAGTCCGCGACGGCGGGTGCGTCCTCGTCACCGCTGTCGGGAGCGTCGAGCGACACCGTCGAGTAGGCGTTGGCGGACTCCAGGCCCTCCAGCACCTCCTCCTCGGTCATCTGCAGGTGCTGGGCCAACTCCGCGACGGTGGGGGAGCGCCCCTCCCGTTGGGAGAGGTCGCTGACCGCCTTGGTCAGCGAGAGCTTCAGCTCCTGGAGGCGGCGGGGAACCCGGACCGCCCAACCCTTGTCCCGGAAGTGGCGCTTGATCTCACCGACGATCGTCGGGGTCGCGTAGGTGGAGAACTCCACCCCGCGCTCCAGATCGAACCGGTCGATGGACTTGATGAGTCCGATCGTGGCCACCTGGGTGAGATCGTCCAACCACTCACCACGGTTACGGAACCGTCGGGCCAGGTACTCCACCAACGGCAGGTGCAGTTCCACCAGCTCGTCACGTATGGCGCGCCGTTCGGGCGAGTCCGCGTCGAGTTCGTTAAGGCGCTCGAACAACGCTCTCGCGCGCGCCCGGTCGGGCACCGCGTGCTCGGTCTTCGCTGTCAGAGCGGGCCCCCTTTCGCTCACGCCGGCTCCAGCGTGCCGCGACGTTTGTACAGGACGATGTAGACGCGATCGTCCGGTCCGACCCCCGCGTCCACGTCCCCCGCCAGCGCGGACAGTACGGTCCACGCGAAGGTGTCGCGGGCCGGGAGGCGCCCGTCCGCGGTCAGGACCGAGACGGAGATGCGCATTCCGTCAGGGGTGAGTTCGAATTCCGTGGTCAGTTCTGTGCCGGGCAGCGCCTGGGAGAGGAGCATCGCGCAGGCTTCGTCGACACCGATCCTCAGGTCCTCGATCTCGTCGAGGGTGAAGTCGAGTCGAGCGGCCAAGCCGGCCGTGGCCGTCCGCAGCACCGACAGATAGGCACTGTCGGCGGGCATGTTGACGGTGACGGCGTCGCGTACACCGGTGGCGTCGGCCGTGGGCACAGCGGTTTCTTCGGTCACGTCCCTCCTTCGGGGGGCGAGGTTGCCGCTTGAATGCAATGTATCTCGTTTCACCCTGCCACTGACGCAGGGAAGTGAGATCGTGTCCGACCGATGATGGCCGAACCCGAGACGAATGGTCGGACTCAGGTCCGCGCGGAACCCACAGCGACCAGCGCGTCGCCGTCCAGACGACGGACCGTCCACTCGTCCATGGGCGTGGAGCCCAACGACTCGTAGAACCCGATGGCGGGGGTGTTCCAGTTCAACACCGACCACTCCAGGCGTGCGTAGCCACGTTCCACGCAGATCCTCGCGAGGTTGCGCAGCAGGGCCCCGCCGTACCCGTGGCCGCGCATCTCGGGTCGTACGTACAGGTCCTCCAGGTAGATCCCGTGCCTGCCGGTCCAGGTGGAGTAGTTGAGGAACCACAGGGCGAACCCCGCCGGCACGACGGTGCCGTCGGCGTTCTCGTGCTCCACGACGTGCGCGTACACCGCCGCGTCCGGACCGAACAGCGCTCGGTGGAGGTCGTCCTCTGTCGCCACCGCCGCCTCGGGTTCCTTCTCGTATTCGGCGAGTTCACCGATCATCCGGTTGATGACGGGAACGTCGTCGGGGTGGGCAGGGCGGATCATCGGACCACCTCGGGCGGGTCGGTAACGGCGGACGATCCCAGAGTATGCGCCTGACGGGAGGGGGACGGGGGCTGCGTCCTGCGTGTGGCGATGGGGAGGCCCGCACACCGATCAGTGCGGTCGGTGCGCCACCACGCGTTCCACCAGTCCGAAGAACAGCCGGTCGTGGTGGCCCACCTCGAAACCGACCTCTCGGGCGATCTCCCGGGGGAGCCTGCGCGGGTGTGCGCGTCGGCGTTCCCGCAACAGCAACGGCATCCGCGTGTACTCGATGTGGTCGACCAGGAGCAGCCGGCCGCCGGGCACCAGGACGCGGTGCATCTCCCGCAGGGCGCTCTCCTGGTCGGGGATGGTGCACAGGGAGAGCGTGCACACCACGGTCTCGAAGGAACGGTCGGGGAAGGGCGGAGTCTGCGCGTCGCCCTCCACCAGGGTGATCGACCGTCCCAGGTCATCGGCTTTCTCTCGGGCCTTGGCGAGCATCGCGGGGCTCAGGTCCAAGCCCGTGAGTTCCACCTGGGGCGGGTAGTACCGCAGGTTCCGCCCGGTCCCCACGGCCACCTCCAGGGTGCGTCCGCGCGCGCCGGAGCACAGGAGCTCCCTGGTGTCGCGGATGGCCGCGTGTTCGCAGTGGCCTCCGAGGTCGTATCGGCCCGCGCGGCGCTCCCAGAGCCGACGTGCCTTTTCCGTACGCGAGTCCA
>NZ_DYZD01000204.1 GCF_020741345.1 Nocardiopsis listeri | reverse complement strand
CGACGCGCTGCATCTCCTTCTGGGCGGCGCGACGCTCGGCCGCGGAGACGGCCGGCGCCTCGTCCTCGGCCCGCTTCTCGGCGGTGGCCGTCTCGGAGGCTCCCAGCGGCACGGTGACGTCACCGGCGCGGGCGGCGCGGCGGTCCAGGTACTCGTCGACCCCGCCCGGCAGGAACGCCAGGGAGCCGTCGCCCATCAGGGCGAGCACACGGTCGGTGATGCGCTCCAGGAAGTACCGGTCGTGGCTGACCAGCACGAGAGAGCCCGGCCAACCGTCGAGCAGGTCCTCCAGCTCGGTGAGCGTCTCGATGTCCAGGTCGTTGGTGGGCTCGTCCAGCAACAGCACGTTGGGCTCGTCCATGAGCAGACGGAGCAGCTGGAGTCGTCGGCGCTCGCCACCGGACAGGTCACCGATCGGGGTCCACTGGCGCTCGCCCCGGAACCCGAACTTCTCCAGCATCTGGCTCGCGGTGTAGTCCCGCTTGCCGATGGTGATGTGCTCGCGCACGTCCATCACGGTCTGGAGGGGACGAGCGGTGGGGTCGAGTTCGGTGACGTTCTGGGACAGGTGCGCGAGCTTGACGGTGCGACCGGTCCGCACGGTCCCGGAGTCGGGTTCGCGCTCCTCGGCGAGGATCTTGAGCAACGTGGACTTGCCCGCGCCGTTCACGCCCACCAGGCCGACCCGGTCGCCGGGTCCCAGCTGCCAGGTGAGGTGGTCCAGCAGGGTGCGGTCGGGGACCGAGTACGAAACGTCCTTGAGGTCGATGACGGTCTTTCCCAACCGGGAGGTGGCGAAGCGCGTCAGTTCGACGGTGTCGCGGACCGGCGGCTCGTCCGCGATGAGCCGGTTGGCCGCCTCGATCCGGAACTTGGGCTTGGAGGTACGTGCGGGGGCGCCCCGGCGCAGCCAGGCCAGCTCCTTGCGCATCAGGTTCTGCCGGCGGTCCTCCGCGGCGGCGGCCTGACGGTCGCGTTCGGCCTTGGCGAGCACGTAGGCCGCGTACCCGCCCTCGTAACGCTCCACTGCGCCGCGCCCGACCTCCCAGGTGCGGGTGGTGACGGCGTCGAGGAACCAGCGGTCGTGTGTGACGACCACGAGCGCCTCGGGGCGTTCGCGCAGGTGCTCGGCGAGCCAGGCGATGCCCTCGATGTCGAGGTGGTTGGTGGGCTCGTCCAGGACGATGAGGTCGTGGTCGTCGACCAGCAGGCGCGCCAGGCCGGAACGGCGGCGCTCACCACCGGAGAGGCCCGACATCGGCAGGTTCAGGTCCCAACCACCGAGCAGCCCCTTCAGGATGTCGCGAATGCGCGCGTCGCCCGCCCACTCGTGCTCGGCGAGCCCGCCGAGCACGAACTCGCCGACGGTGGTGTCGGGGAAGTCGTCCCGCTGGTGCAGGAAACCGACCCGTAGTCCGCGGTTGTGCACGACGCGGCCGGAGTCCGGCTCGGTGATCGCGGACAGCACGGAGATCAGCGTGGACTTACCACCGCCGTTGCGGCCGACCACGCCGATGCGTTCTCCCTCGTCGACACCGAGGGAGACCTTGTCGAGGAGTACGAGCGGCCCGTAGGCCAGGGACACGTCCTGAAGGTTGACCAGATTCGTCATCACCCTCCATTGTGCTGCCACCGCGAAGGTGCGCGGACCGCGCACCGGGGAACGCCCGGGGCCGCACCACGCAAGGCCCCGGGCGGGTTCACGGAGAGGGAACCCCTATACCAGGAAGAACTCCCTGGCGGACTTGGCGATTCCCTCGGTGTCCAGACCGTGGGCCCGGGCGTGCTCGGCGGGGGTTCCGTAGGCGCGCAGTTCGGCGTCGCGGGGCACGCCCAGGGACAGTTGGCGGTGCCGGCGGTCGGCGAGCGCCTCGGAGACCTCGTGCGCGGACGTCCCGCGCAGGTAGGGCTCCACCAGGAGCACGTCGGCGTTGCCCGCGGCGGCGGTCAGCGCGCCGAGGCCCTCGCGGTCGAAGGGACGCACGGTGGAGGTGTAGGCGACCGTGACGTCGAGGTCGGCGGTGGCCTCCAGGGTCCGGTCCAGCATCGGGCCGACCGCCAGTACGACCCCGGCGGAGCGGGGCGATCCGGTGCGCACCACGTGCAACCGGGGCTGCACGGGCAGCGCGGCCCGGTTGGAGGTGCCCGACAGGCGCAGGTAGACGCGGTGGTCTCCGGGGATGTCCTGTTCGAGGGCGTCTCGGACCTCGTCGGGGTGGCCGGGCACCCTCACGGTCCAGCCGGGAAGGGTGTCGAGGACGGCGACGTCCTCGGGTGCCTGGTGGGTGCGGCCCTCCTCCGCGGCGTCGTAGGAGCCGCCGATGCTCACCAGGATCGCGCCCACGTCCTGGTGTCCCAGACCGATCTTGATCTGCTCGAAGGGACGCTCGATCAGGAAGGGCGCGTAGCTGTGCGCGATCGGGCGCATGCCGGTGAGCGCGAGCCCACCGGCCACGTCGATCATGGCCTGTTCCCGGATGCCCAGGTTGATCACCCGGCCCGGGTACTCGAGCGCTGAACGACGGAACATTCCGGCGGAGATGTCGGCGAGGACGACCGCGGTACGGGGGTCCTCGTCCATGGCCTCGTTGACGGTGGCGGCGAAGGTCTCACGCATGTCTGGGCTCCTCGGCTTCTCAGTTGCGGACGCGTGCGACGACGGCCAGGGGCCGGCCGGCCCGGGAGGGTACGAAGGCGTCGTGGAGGGCGGTGTGGTCACGCCCGTTCACCTCACGGGTCTCCCAGCCCTCGACCTCGAAGCGACGGCCGATCCCTCCGGGCCAGCCGTGGGTGGCGGAGCCGTTGTCGATGGCCACCACGGTGAGGTTGTCGACACCGAGTCGGCCCGCGGCGGCGATGGCCTCGTGGTTGCTGCCCTCGTCGAGTTCGCCGTCGCCGACCAGCACCACCACACGTGGTTCGGTGCCGTCGGACCGACGGATCCGCTGGGCGCGCAGACCGAGGGCCATGCCCAGGCCCAGCGGCATTCCGTGTCCGAGGGAGCCGCTGCCGATCTCGACCCCGGGCACCAGGACACGGTCCGGATGGTGGCCCAGTGGGGAGTCGAAGGTGGTCCAGCTCCGCAGTGTGGGCACGTCGAGGAAGCCCTTGGCCGCGAGCACGGCGTAGTAGGCGGCGGGTCCGTGCCCCTTGGAGAGCAGGAAGCGGTCGCGGTCGGGCGCCTCGGCGGTGGCGGGCGTGACGTCGAGGACACGGTCGTAGAGCACCCACAGGACGTCGAGTGTGGACGCGGAAGCCCCGTTGTGCTTCTCGTCCCCCTCCATCAGCCCGATGAGCGCCGGAAGGTCGGCGTACCTGGAGAACGTGGCTGTGATCGTCATGCGGCCCAGTGTTCGTCCTCAACAAAGGTTGAGGTCAACCCGAACGCAAGGCCCGACCACCGAAAAGTCTCAGGTGATTTACGTCACAGGACCGTGGCGCCGGGGACGTCTCCGTCGGCCGCCACGACCTGCTCGCACAGGCCGGTGCCCCGCAGCGCCGCCACCACCGCCGCCTCACGTTCGGCGACCACCGACGAATCCTCGTCCCCGCCCACGAGAAACGCACAGGTCGGACCGGAACCGGACACCAGAGCACCGAGTGCCCCCGCGCCACGCCCGGCCGCCAGGGTCCGTTCCAACTCGGGCAACAGCGACAGGGCGGCCGGCTCCAGGTCGTTGCTCAGCGACCGACCCAGCGCCACGGCGTCCCCCTCGGCGAGGGCCTTCTCCAACGCCGGATCCGCTCGGGGGGCGGGCGCGTCCGGTCGCAACCGGTCGTACTCACCGAACACGTCCGCGGTGGAAAGACCCCGCTTGGACAGGGCGAACACCCATCGGTAGCGGCCCGGGCTCGACATCGGCTCCAGGATCTCGCCACGGCCGGTGCCCACCGCGGTGGCGCCGACCAGTCCGAACGCGACGTCGCTGCCCAGCCGGGCGGCCGACTCCAGCAGACGCTCACGCGAGAGCCCACAACCCCACAGTCGGTCGCAGGCCACCAGCGCGGCGGCGGCGTCCGCGCTTCCCCCGGCCATGCCGCCGGCCACGGGGATGTTCTTCTCCAGGTGGATGTCGACCGGCCTTCCTCGGCCGGACTCCCGCGCCACCGAGAGTGCGGCGCGGGCGGCGAGGTTGCTCTCGTCCAAGGGCACCCTGGCCAGGTGCGACCCCAACTCACCACCCGCGGTGAGGGTTACGAGGGGGCTCTGCCGACGCGGGTACGCGTCCTTGACGGTAACCTCGTCGAACAGCGAGACGGCGTGGAACACGTTGACGAGGTCGTGGAATCCGTCCTCGCGGCCGGGCCCTACCGCCAACTGGAGGTTCACCTTCGCGGGGACCCGCACGGTTACGGTGGTATTAACGGTCACGAGTCCCCAATCGTAAAGGAACCCCCACCTTGCGTGAACACACACCCCGGAACGGGGCCCACGGTGTTCACCGGCTTCGACCAGCGCGGAGATCCGCGCCTCGGAGTTCGACCGAAATCCACGCCCACGGACTCGCTACCACTGTCATGTCAGTTTCCGCCCGCCCTCGAAGCGGCCCAATCCGGCCTACGAGTGGGAATCCGGGCACAAACACCGCTACCTTGGGGCAAGGCGGGGTTTGGACACCGTCGGGGAGGGTCGCTTGCCGTCGGATGGGCTCCCGAAGAACCTGGAACCGTTGGCCGCCGGAGATCCGGCCACCATCGGTCCCTATGTGCTGTCCGGGAAGCTGGGCAGTGGCGGCATGGGTACCGTCTACCTGGGCAGCACGCCCGAGAAGAACAACCATGTAGCGATCAAGGTGATCCGCCCGGAGCTCGCGTTCGACGAGCAGACCCGGGCACGCTTCCGTGACGAGATGGAGAACGCCCGCAAGGTCGCCTCCTTCTGCACCGCCAAGGTGCTCGACCACGGGACGTTCGAGAACCGCCCCTACATGGTGACCGAGTACATCGCGGGCACGGCCCTGGCCGAGCACATAGCGGAGAACGGTCCCCTGGACTCCTCCACGCTGCACGGCTTCGCCCTGGGCGTGGCCGCGGCGTTGGCGGCCATCCACCGCACCGGGCTGGTCCACCGCGACCTCAAGCCCGCCAACGTGCTGCTGTCCATCTCCGGTCCCCGGGTGATCGACTTCGGCATCGCGCGGGCGATGAACACCGCCACCAACCACACCCAGACCGGCATCGTCATGGGCAGCCCCGGTTGGATGGCGCCCGAGCAGTTGCTGGAGGAGAAGGTCACCACCTCGGCGGACATCTTCGCCTGGGGCTGTCTGGTGGCCTTCGCCGGGAACGGCACGCACCCCTTCGGCAACGGCGACGCCATGACGCTGGGCAAGCGGGTGCTGTTCGCCGAACCCCAGATCAGCAACCTGGACCCGCCGCTGGACCGTCTGGTCGCCCGCGCCCTGGCCAAGGAACCCGGCCGCAGACCCACCGCGCAGGACCTCCTGTTGGAGCTCGCCGGTGGCGAGGAGGCCGGCAACCCCAACGACATGGTCTCGCACGCCCTGCACCAGTCGTGGCGACCCAACCTGCCGCCGGGCCCGCCCGGGCCTCCCGGCATGCCGCATCCGGCGCACCAGGGCGCGACGGGCATGCGTCATCCGGCCCCCGGCCAGTACCAGGCGGCGGCCCCCATGGCACCGCCCGCGCACCAGACCGGCAACTTCACCCACCCCCCGCAGCAGGCGCCCCACCAGCCGCCCCGACAGCCGCAACAGGCCCCTCAGCAGCAACACGCGGCGCACCCGTCGACCGGTCACCCGGCGGCACCCGGGCCGCAGGGGCAGCCGCACCCCGCCCAGCAGGGACCTCCGCCCGCGCATCACCCCGCCTCCACCGGCCCCATCCCGATGGTGCCGCCGCCCGAACAACAGCGAGGCCCACAACCGTACGTTCCGCCGGTGCCCCCGCCACCGCACCGCCCCACCACCCCGGGCAGGCACGGCACCTTCTACTGGGGTGTCATCGCGGCCGCCATCGCCTTGACGGTGGCCATCGCCCTGCTGATCCTGCTGGCCATGAACGGCGCCTTCTCCCCGGACCGGAACCAGGGGAACGGGACCGACGACCCCGGGGCCTCGGTGGAGAGCCCTGAGCAGGAGGGGGACTCCCAGGCGGGTCAGGCCCCGGACGAGCCCCCTCCCTCCGACGAGAACGGCGCGGCCTTCTCCCCCGACGAATCGGTCCGCTATCAGGTCGAGCAGCTCTCCTGCGACAGGGAGCTGCCCGGACGTTCGACCCCCTCCGGCGGCCGATACTGCGTGATCGACCTGACCGTGGAGAACAGGGGCGACGCCCCGATCGACTTCGGTTCCGACAGCCAGAAGCTGGTGACCGACGACAAGCGTTGGCTCAACTCCGAGTCACCGACCGCCGGCGAGGCCAGGTCCAGCCTGTGGGGAACGATCGATCCGGGTGAGTCCGGTGTGGGTCCGCTGGTCTTCCTCCTGACCGTGGACGAACTCCCCGAGACCCTGGAACTGTTCCACGACCCGGAGCAGGACCCGACCAGCATCAGGCTTCCCGTCCCCGAATGACGGACACACGAACGAGGGCGGGGTCCGGCGCGTGTGCGCCGGACCCCGCCCTCGTTCTCTCGGGGAGTCCTACTCCCACTCGATCGTGCCCGGGGGCTTGCTGGTCACGTCCAGCGTCACCCGGTTGATCTCACGGACCTCGTTGGTGATCCGGTTGGAGATCAGGGCCAGCACGTCGTAGGGGACCCGCGACCAGTCCGCGGTCATGGCGTCCTCACTGCTGACGGGGCGCAGCACGACCGGGTGGCCGTAGGTGCGACCGTCACCCTGCACGCCCACCGAACGCACGTCGGCGAGCAGCACCACCGGGCACTGCCAGATGTCGCGGTCCAGCCCGGCGCGGGTGAGCTCCTCCCTGGCGATGGCGTCGGCCTCGCGCAGGATCTCCAGCCGCTCGCGCGTCACCTCTCCGATGATGCGGATGCCCAGACCGGGGCCGGGGAAGGGCTGGCGCCACACCATCTCGGCGGGCAGGCCCAGTTCCTCGCCGACCCGACGGACCTCGTCCTTGAAGAGCTCGCGCAGCGGCTCCACCAGGGTGAACTGCAGGTCCTCGGGGAGGCCGCCGACGTTGTGGTGCGACTTGATGTTGGCGGTGCCGGAACCGCCACCGGACTCCACCACGTCCGGGTAGAGGGTGCCCTGCACCAGGAACTCGACCTCGGAGCCGCCCTCGCCGCTCTCCTCGACGACCTCGCGGGCCGCCTGCTCGAACACGCGGATGAACTCACGGCCGATGATCTTGCGCTTCTCCTCGGGGTCGGTGACCCCGGCCAGCGCGGCGAGGAATCGCTCCTCGGCGTCGACCACCTTGAGCTTGGCGCCGGTGATCGCCACGTAGTCCTTCTCGACCTGCTCGGCCTCGCCCTTGCGGAGCAGGCCGTGGTCGACGAACACGCAGGTGAGCTGGTCACCGACGGCGCGCTGGACCAGCGCGCCGGCCACGGCGGAGTCCACCCCGCCGCTGAGGGCGCAGATGACGCGCTTGTCGCCGATCTGGGTGCGGATGCGCTCCAACTGCTCCTCGACGATGTTCACCATCGTCCAGGTGGGACGGCAGCCGGCCCCCTCGTACAGGAAGCGGCGCAGCACCTCCTGGCCGTGCTCGGTGTGCATGACCTCGGGGTGGAACTGGACGCCGAACAGGCGGCGGTCGGTGTCCTCGAAGGCGGCGACCGGGGCGCCCGCGGTGCCGGCGACGCTCTTGAAGCCGTCGGGCGCCTGGACCACGGAGTCACCGTGCGACATCCACACGTTCAGCTCCGAGGGCAGTCCCTCGAACAGCACCGAGTCGGCCGTGGTCGACATCCGGGTACGGCCGAACTCGCTCAGGTCGGTCCGGTCGACGACCCCGCCCAGAGCGCGCGTCATCGCCTGGAAGCCGTAGCAGATACCGAAGGTCGGGACCCCGGTCTCGAACAGCTCGGCCCCCACGTTCGGGGCTTCCTCGGCGTACACCGAGGAAGGGCCGCCGGAGAGAATGATGGCCTTGGGTTTCTTGGCGAGCATCTCCTCGACCGGCATGGTCGAGGGCACGATCTCGCTGTGCACGTGACACTCGCGGACCCGTCGCGCGATCAGCTGCGCGTACTGCGCACCGAAGTCGACGACGAGGACGGTGTCGAACGTGCTGTCAGCAGCAACGGACACGACGGAGGACCTTCCGCAGAAAAATCGGGATGTCCGTCCAGTCTAGGGCGTTGGTCATGTTCAGGACGCCCGCTCGGGTATGCGAACCGGCACGCCCCGAAGGTCAGCCCGCGAAACCGTTCGGGTTGGTCGACTGCCAACGCCAGGCGTCCCTGCAGGCGTCGTCGACGGACTTTTGCGCCTTCCAGCCCAGTTCGCTCGCGGCCGCGGCGGGGTCGGCGTAACAGACGGCGATGTCGCCCGGTCGACGGCCGATCACCTCGTACGGGATGGTGTCACCGGTCGCGCGTTCGAAGGCGCGCAGGCTCTCCATGACCGAGGTCCCGTGCCCGGTGCCGAGGTTGTAGACCCGGTGTCCGGGGGCGTCGGCCAGGTGGTCGACGGCGGCCAGGTGCCCGGCGGCCAGGTCCACCACGTGCAGGTAGTCGCGGACCCCGGTGCCGTCGGGGGTGTCGTAGTCGTCACCGTAGACGCTCAGCCTCTCCCTGCGCCCGGCGGCGACCTGGGCGATGTAGGGGAAGAGGTTGTTCGGGATGCCCTGGGGGTCCTCTCCGATCAGGCCGCTGGGGTGCGCGCCGATCGGGTTGAAGTAGCGCAGGGAGATGATCCGCCAGTCGGATTCGGCGGTGGCCAGGTCGTCGAGGATGCGCTCGGCGAACAGCTTGGTGCTGCCGTAGGGGTTGGTGGTGGACAGGCCCGCGTCCTCGGTGATGGGCACCCGCTCCGGGTCGCCGTAGACCGTGGCCGAAGAGCTCAGGACCAGGTCGCGGACCCCCGCTGCGTGCATGGTCTCGCACAGGGTGAGAAGCGCGTCCAGGTTGTTGCGGTAGTAGCGCAGGGGCTGCCGGACGGACTCGCCCACGGCCTTGAGCCCCGCCAGGTGGATGACCGCGTCGACGTCGTGCCGGTCGAAGATCGCCCGCATCGCCTCGGGGTCGGCGCAGTCGGCCTTGTGGAAGGCGAGGGCGCGACCGGTGATCCGCTCCACCCGGCGCAGGGACTCCTCGTGGCTGTTGACCAAGGAGTCGACCACCACCACCTCGTGGCCCGCCTCGAGGAGCGCGACGGCGGTGTGGGAGCCGATGTACCCGGCGCCACCGGTGAGCAGGACGTTCATCGATCCATCCCTGGAGGTGAGGGTGCTGCTGACCCCTTCAGGATAGGCAATGCGGCGCGGCGAACGGGTGACGCTC
Organism: Nocardiopsis listeri; assembly: GCF_020741345.1. Taxonomy (GTDB): domain Bacteria; phylum Actinomycetota; class Actinomycetes; order Streptosporangiales; family Streptosporangiaceae; genus Nocardiopsis; species Nocardiopsis listeri_A. Next base: position 11,686 of record NZ_DYZD01000204.1, on the reverse strand, counting down.
ACCGATCGGTGAATTCATACCGCGGCATGAGGTGCCGTGCCGTGGTGCCGGCTAACGTTGGGGACCATGCCCGTCCCGTCCCCGCGTTCGTTCACCACCCGTGCGACGTCCTGGTCCCGTGAGCACGTGTTCGTCATGGACGTGCTCTGGGCCGCGCTCTGGTTCGTCCTGCTGCTGGCGACCTGGCCGCTCTCGTCGGCCTCCCCCGTGGATTCCGCCGCCTACCTCACGCTGACCGTGGGATGTTGCGCGGCCTTGAGCGCGCGCCGGGTCCGCCCACTGACCGCCTTGACGGCACTGGCGGCACTGTTGGCGATCCAGGTGCTCTGGATGGAGCACTTCACCACCCTGTCGGTGATCTGCGTGCTGGTCGCCACCTACACCTCGCAGACCGAACTGTCGACGTGGTGGCGCCGCGCGGTCCTGCTCGTGCTGCTCCTGGGCGCGGCCTGGGCCGTCCTGTTCATCCCTGACCTGGTCTATACGGAGGACCTCGGGGCCAGGGTCGCCTCCCTGTTGTCGGCGTGGACGACCCTGCTGCTGTTCGCCCTGCTCGGTACGGTGCGCCGGCACAACCGGGAGGAGGTCGACCGGCTCCGGGAACACGGCCGGTTGCTCCGGGCCAAGCGCGAACAGGAACTGAGGTTGGCCGCCCTGGGCGAGCGCACCCACATCGCCCGGGAGATGCACGACGTCCTCGCGCACTCGTTGAACGTCATCGTCGCCCAGGCCGACGGGGGCCGCTACGCCGCGCGGTCGTCCCCGGAGTCGGCGGTGACCGCGTTGGAGACGATCGGTCGGGTGGGTCGGGAGTCCGCACGCGAACTGCACAGGCTGTTGGGGGTGCTACGGGAGGACGGGGAACGCGAGGTCTCCCCCATGCCCGGTCTGGACGAGCTTCCCGCCCTGGTGGAGGAGTACCGGCGGACGGGTCTACGGGTCCGTCTGGCACAGGAGGACCCACCCGCGCACGAGGTGGTGCCCCCGCCCGCCAGCGTGGGCCTGACGGTCTACCGCCTCGTCCAACAGTCGTTGGCCAATGCCCTGGAACACGCCGGCCCGGTCCCCGTGACGGTCCACCTCACACGCTCCCCCGGGCTGATCGTGGTCACCGTGACCAACCCGGTCGGTCCCGAGCCGCGGGGACCCGGCGAAAGGGACGGAGGACATGGTCTGATCGGAATGCGGGAAAGGATCGCCCTGCACGGCGGGACCCTGGAGGCGGGAACGGACGGGACCACCGACCTCTGGCGGATCCGTGCGAGCGTTCCCTGGGAGGAGACGTGATCCGGATCGGGCTGGCCGACGACCAGCGGCTCTTCACCGCCGGGATGGCCATGGTCATCGACTCCCAGCCCGACATGGCCGTGGCCTGGCAGGCCGGCGACGGGGCCGAGGCCGTCGAGCGCCAACGCGCGGACCCGGTGGACCTGGTGCTGATGGACGTCCGGATGCCGGGGACGGACGGGCTGAGCGCCACGCGCACGCTGGTGGATTCGGGCGCGCGGTGTCGGATCGTGGTGCTCACCACCTTCGACACCGACGAGTACGTGATCGAGGGCATCGAGGCCGGCGCGACCGGGTTCCTGCTCAAGAACACTCCCCCGGAGGAACTCCTGGAGGCGCTGCGCGCCGTGCATCGGGGAGATTCGGTGGTCTCGGCGAGCTCCACCCGAAGGTTGCTCCAGCATGTGCGTCCGCTGCTGGGCGGCGGCTCGGGCCCGTCGTCCCCTCCGGCACGGGAGACCCGAAGGGCCCTGGAATCCCTGACACCACGGGAGCGTGAGGTCCTCACGGCGGTGGCTCGCGGGTACACGAACACCGAGATCTGCGAGCTGCTGGTGTTGTCCATGCCCACGGTCAAGACCCACGTGGGCAACGTGCTGGCCAAGACCACCTCCCGGGACCGGGTCCAGGCGGTGCTGTTCGCCTTCCGCGCCGGTCTCGTGGATCGTCGGGACCTGCTCCGCGACGCCTGAGGCCACGGCTCGGACCCTGGTACGAGTGCCTTGTCGGTACCACGGTCCGATGCGCCGTGTGGGTTCGACGGTGGAGTCTCCTCGGTGGAAGGAGCTTCATGAATCACGTCATCACCACGGACGGGCTGACCAAGACCTACGGGTCTCGCACGGTCGTGGACTCCCTGGACCTGCTCGTACCCCAGGGGTGCGTCTACGGGTTCCTCGGCCCCAACGGGTCGGGCAAGTCCACCACGATGAAGATGCTGCTGTCGCTGGTTCGCCCCGACCGAGGACGGATCAGCGTCCTGGGTCGCCCCATGGACCGCCGCACCCGGCACGAACTCTCCCCCTTGATCGGCTCCCTGATCGAATCCCCGCCGGGATACGGGCACCTGACCGGCCGGGAGAACATGGCGATCGTCCGCCGGATGCTCGGGCTCACCGAGCACCAGGTGGAGCGCGCCGTGGCCACCGTGCGTCTGCGCGACCACATGGACAAACCGGTCCGCGCCTACTCGCTCGGAATGAAGCAACGGCTGGGCATCGCCATGGCCCTGGCCCGCGAACCCCGTCTGCTCATCCTCGACGAACCCACCAACGGGCTGGATCCGGCCGGGATCGAGGAGATCCGCGACCTCTTGACCTCCCTGGCCGGGGAGGGTGTCACCGTCATGGTCTCCAGCCACCTGCTGGACGAGGTCGACCGGATGGCGTCGGTCCTGGGGATCCTCGGCCGGGGGCGGCTGATCTTCCAGGGCACCCGAGCGGAACTGTTCGACCGCAGTACGCCTGACCTGGTGCTGCGGACCACCGAACCCGAACGCGCCCTGGCCCTGGGGGTGCCGGCCGTGCGCACCCACGAAGGGCTGCGCCTGGCCGGGGCGGGCGACGACGACGCCGCCGACCTGGTGCGGCGGCTGGTCCACCACGACGTCCCCGTTCACGGGCTCTATCGTGTGCGCCGCTCCCTGGAGGAGGTCTTCATGGACCTGACCGGGCGGGAGGGGCTGTCGTGATGCGGATGGCCGTGGGCCTGGAGATCCACAAGACACGCGGTCTGCGTGTGTGGGTGTCGTGCCTGGTGATGGTGGTCGCCGTCGTCGCCCTGTCGGGGATGAGCCTCTTCTCCGAGAGCGCGCGCGAGGGGTTCGCCGATCCGGCCGCCCAACCCTGGGAGTCCCTGTTGCTGAACCAGGTGATGATCTCGGCGATGACCTCACCGATCCTGGTCGCGGTGCTCGCCGGACGCCAGGTGGACATCGAACACCAGGGCCGGGGTTGGTTCCTGGCCCGGGTGTCTGGTCTGGGGCCGGGGCTGCTGTGCCGGGCCAAGGCGGTCGTTCTGGGCGTGGTCCTGACGGTCACCGTGGTGGCGCAGTGCGTGCTGCTCGTCCTCGCGGGCACGGTCGTGGGGATCGAGGTCGCTCCCCCGATCACCCTGTGGGCGCGCTATGGGCTCTTCCTTTTGCTGGTGAACCTGGCGCTGCTGGGCCTGCACCTGTGGCTGGCCGCCCGGGTGGACAACCAGCTCGTGGGGATCGGCGTGGGGCTGCTGGGGGCCTTCTACGCGGTCTACGCGCTGCTGATGCCCACGTGGGTGGCCTACGTACTGCCCTGGGGCTACTACGCGGCGATCTCGCCGGTGGCGATGGCCAACGAGCGGTTGATCGAGTCGGCGCCCCTCCCCTGGGCTTTCGCCCTGTTCCTGTGCGCCGCGGCGGCCCTGTTCCTCGGGGCGTGCCGACGCTTGGACCGAGCCGAGGGAGATCCCGCGTGATCCTCGCCGAACTCACCAAGCTGCGTCGCTCGGCCCTGTGGGTCGTCGCTTTCGTACTGCCGGTGCTCGCCGTCACGGCGGGGACCGTGAACTACGCCGCCAACCAGGAGGTGCTCTCCTCCGGTTGGGAGGCCTACTGGTCCCAGGTGGTGCTGTTCTACGGCCTCTTCTTCATGTCGATGGGTGTGGCCGTGCTGGCCTCGGCCGCTTGGCGGATGGAGCACCGGGGGCACAACTGGAACCTGTTGATGGCCACTCCCGCGCGTCCCGGGGCGATAGTGGGCGCCAAGATCGTCTCGATCACCCTCGTGGTGGTGGCCATGCAGGTGGTCCTGCTGACCCTGGCGACCGGGATCGGAATGTTCGTGCTCGACCTGGAGGGCGCACCACCGTGGGAGTACGCGGTCGTCGCGCTGCTCGGGGTGGTGGCGGCCCTGCCCGTGGTGGCCGCGCAGTCGCTGCTGTCGATGCTGATCCGGTCGTTCACCGCGCCGGTGGCCGTAGGACTGTTGGGGTGCGCGATCGGAACGGGGCTGCTGTACGGCGGCCAGGGCGGCGTGGTGTCCCACCTGTTCCCCCACTCCCTGGTCACCTCGGCGCTGTTCCTGGGCAACGGCGCCGTCTCCGACGCGGCCGGGCTCGATCCCGCGGCGGTGGGTCCGATCGTGTTCGCGTCCCTGGCCCTCACCTGTGGGTCGTGGGCCCTGTCCACGTACCTGCTGTCCCGTCGGGACCCGCCCTGATCAGGGGCGCTTGTTAGATTGGTCGGATGATCGAACGACTCTTCGTCTACGGAACCCTTGCCCCGGGCAGACCCAACGAGCACGTCCTGGCGGACGTCCCCGGTGAGTGGGAACCGGCGTCGGTCCGGGGAGAGCTGCTCCAGCGGGGCTGGGGCGCGGCGTCCGGCTATCCGGGCATCGTCCTGGACGACTCCGGTCCCGTGGTCCACGGCTTCGTGTTCGGTTCGGAGGAGCTGACCCGCCACTGGAAGCGCCTCGACGACTTCGAGGGTGACGAGTACAGGCGGGTCCCGACCTCGGCCAGGCTGAGCAGCGGGGAAACGGTGCGGGCGAACGTCTACGCCCTGCGCCGGGCCTCGGACACCTGAAGGCCCGGCGCGGACGGTGGGTCAGCCCCGGTGCGGCGGGGTGTCGCTCCGGGTGTCGATCCACAGCACCTGCGGGTCGTGGTCGCTGACCTGGTCGTGGAACTCGGAGTTGATCCGAGCGACCTCGTAGTCGACCCGGCCGGCCAGGGCCTCGTTCACCAGGATGTGGTCGAGGGCCTGGGAGTTGCCGTCGAAGACGTAGTTGTAGCCCTCCGTCGGCTCCAGCAGGTCCACCATCGGGTTGGTGAGCGCTCCTTCGCCGGTGAGGACGTCCAGGGTGTGGGAGAACTGGAAGTCGTTCAGGTCGCCCATCACCACCAGGTTCGCCTCGGGGTCGACGGCCAGGAGGTCGTCTGCGAACTCCCGGACCAGCTCCGCCTGGGCGGCCCGCTGCACCTCGCTGGACCGGTTCGGCGGCTGCCGGACCCCGTGCAGGGGCTCGTCGCCGCCCTTGGAGTTGAAGTGGTTCGTGACCACGTACACGTCGCGGTTGAGGGCCCGGAAGTGGCCGACCAGGGGTTTGCGGCTCTCCTCCCAGGCCTCGTCCTCGGGGCTGATCCTGCCCGGGGAGACCGACAGTTCGGCCCCGTCCTCGCCCTCGACGACCTCCACCGCGGTGGTGGCGTCGCCGCCCTCCACGTCCACGAACCGGGCACGGTCCGGGTTGAAGAGGAAGGCGTTGCGGATGTTGCCGCCGGGCACGCCGCCGTCCTGCTTGTCCTCCGGGCTGATCTGGCGCCACTCGTAGGCGGGGCCCCCCGCGTCGGCGATCGCGTCGACGAGCCGGTCCAGGGTGAGGCCGGCGTCGACCACGCCGTCGTCGGTCTCACCGCTGTCGTCCTGGATCTCCTCCAGGCCGACGATGTCGGGGGAACCGACGTACTCCACGAACCCCTCGGCGAGGGCGTCGAAGTCCGCCTGGTCGTCGGTGCCACCGAGGTTCTCGACGTTGTAGGTGGCCACGGAGACCTCGTGCCGCTCGGTCTCGCGGACCGGTCGCCGCTCCAGGTCACCCGTGGCGTGCTCGCCCAGGGTGGTGGCGCGGATCACGTGGCCACCGAACTGGCTGTAATAGACGGGCCCCTCGGTGACCCCCGCGAGGGTGTCGCCGACGTTCGCCTCCGGGAAGGGGCGCTCCGCGTGGTCGATCAGCGACTCGATCTTCACCCGGCCGCCGTTGGGGTCGTCGTAGGAGCCGTAGTGGGCCCCGCCGTTCGCCGTGGCGTTCTCGTCGGGACGGGTGGTCACCCACAGGGCGTCGTAGCCGTCGGTGGGCGCGATGACGGGGGCGTCCTCGACCCGGACCCGCATGTGCTCGTGCGCGGCCCAGAAGTCGAGGGCGTAGGTGTCGGGTTCCAGCTCCAGTTCGGAGATGTCGCCGCCGGGAGCGGGCACGTAGGCCCCGGGGATCGTGTCCTCCTCCAGCCGGACCGACTCGGGCAGCTCGTTGCCGGCTGACACGACGTTCCAGGACGCCCGGTCGAGCTGGGTGATGGTCTGGGCACCGTCCTGCGGGCCGTACTCGCTCACCCTCCCGGAGACCAGGACCTCGTCGCCGACCTCGACGTCGGGGGTGGTGGACCCGGTGAAGACGAACAGCGCTTCGCTGGTGCGTGGGTCGTCGTCGCCCTCGGGGTCCTGGAACCAGAAGCCCTGCGCGCCGCCGAACCCGGCGATGGCGGTGACGACACCGGGGAGGCCGGTGACCTCCTCGCCCACCAGGGGTGAGGTGCGGGTGGTGCCTTGGACGTCATGGATGCGCAGATCGCCCGGTTCGGTCGGTGCCTGCTCGCCGTCGGCCAGGGCGGGCACCGCCGCGACCAGGCCGGCACCCAGGGCCATGGCGGCGAGGACGACGCCGGTGGTTCGGTAGGGGGTTGAGGACACGCCTGAATCTCCGGTGGTGTCGGGGACGGGGGTTTTGTGCCGGCTCATCATCGCCCTCGGGGGCGTCCCCTCGAAAGAGTGGACGTGAAAAGAAGACGAAGTGCGATCCGATTGTGGTGATCCCATGACAAAGCGTCGCCCCGAACCCGGTGTGATCCTCCAAGTTCGGGGCGCGCCGTCACCCTCGTTCCGTCACAGGCGGGGGTCGACCGGTTCGGTCTCCAGCGCCAGCAGCGCGAAGACCGGCTCGTGCACCCGCCACAGCGGTTCGCCCGCCGCCAGCCGGGACAGGGCCGTCAGCCCGAGCTTGTGCTCGCGCATGGCCAGCCCGGCCTTACGGCCCAGCCTGCGGTCCTTGAGCACCGCGATCCGTTCGGGGTCGGTGTAGTCGGCCCCGTAGATGATCCGCAGGTACTCGGGCCCGCGCACCTTCAGCCCCGGCTGCGCCGGCCCCTTGCGGGCCCTGGCCCGGGCGCCGAGCAGCGGCTTGACCACCATGCCCTCGCCTCCGACGTCGACCATCTCCCGCCACCATTGGGCTGCGGCCTCGCAGGCGTCGCCGTCGGTGGTGTCCACGACCCGGTAGCGGGTGCGGTGGATCATCGGGTGGGCGTCGGCGAGCTGTTCGGCCACGCCCATGTGCCAGAGGTGGTCGGCCTCGGTGTACTCCCGCCCCTCGGTGGCCGCCAGCATGAACGGGGCGAACCGCAGGCCCTTCACCCCGTCGGTCTCCCAGGTGTAGCGGCGGTAGACGTCGCTGAACGCCGCCATCTGCCCGGTGCGGCGTTCGACGGTCTCGGCGAGCACGGACACGTCCACCCCGCGTTCGGCCGCGGCGGCCAGCGCGGCGCCGGCGGCCGGCAGCGAGGCCCTCGCCGCGGCGCCCACCGACGCGTACCGGTCACGGATGAGCGAGCCGGCCTTGGCCGACCAGGGCAGCATCTCCCCGTCCAGGACCATCCAGTCGGTGCCGAGCCTGTCCCACAGGCCGGCGTCGGAGATCGCGCGACGCAGTTCGTCGACGATCGTCCCCTGCAGCCCTGCGTCCTTGAAGAAGGGTCGCCCGGTGCGGGTGAAGACGGTGCCGAGCTCCCCGGGAACGAAGCGCCGTTCGGCGGCCGCCTCGTCCCGGCACAGCACCGCCACGGCCCGCGAGCCCATGTGCTTCTCCTCGCAGATCACCTGGTCGATGCCGCAGGAGCGGAAGGATTCGAAGGCCTCGGCGGGGTGCTCCAGCAGGCCCGGGTCGGCCGCGGTGGGCGCGGGCGCCATAGTGGGCGGTAGGTACACCAGCCACCGTGGGTCGACGGCGAAACGGCTCATGACCTCCAGCGCGGCCATGGCGCTCTCCGCGTTCGCCCGTACGACGCCGTCGTCGGTGCTGACGAACAGGCCGGCGTGGAGGTCGCCCAGGCCGACATCGGTGCCGTCGATGGCCTGCCCGGTGTTCCGGTCGGCGCCCTTCGACGCGTCCTCGACCAACGGTCGTACCGGTTCGTACCAGACCTGTTCGGCGTCCACGTCCACGATCTCGCGCTCCGGGTAGCGCAGCGCGGTGAGACGCCCACCGAACACACAGCCGGTGTCCAGGCAGATGGTGTTGTTGAGCCACTCGGCCTTGTCGGTGGGTACGTGCCCGTACACGACCGTGGCCTTGCCCCGGTAGTCGCGCGCCCAGGGCAGGCGCACCGGCAGACCGAACTCGTCGGTCTCCCCGGTGGTCTCGCCGTACAGGGCGAAGGAACGGACCCGCCCGGAGGCACGACCGTGGTACTCCTCCTTGAGCCCGGCGTGGGCGATCACCAGCCTCCCCTCGTCCAGGAGGAGGTGGCTGACGAGACCGTCGCAGAACTCCAGGACCTGCTCGCGGAACTCCTCGCTCTCGCGTCCCAGCTGTTCGACGGTCTCGGCCAGACCGTGGGTGAGCCTGCCCGAGCCCTTCCTCATGTAGCGGACCAGCTTGTTCTCGTGGTTGCCGGGCACGCAGAGGGCGTCGCCGTCGGCGACCATCCCCATGACCAGGCGCAGTACACCGGGGCTGTCCGGGCCCCGATCCACGAGGTCTCCGACGAACACGGCCGTGCGCCCCTCGGGGTGGTGCGCACCCACGGGTCGCCCCTGGTCGTCGTGGCGCATTTCGTAACCGAGGTCGCCGAGCAGGGACTCCAGCTCGGAACGACAGCCGTGGACGTCGCCGACGATGTCGAAGGGTCCGGTGAGTTCGGTCCGGTCCGGCCAGGGACGTTCCAGCTCGATCCGGACGGCGTCGATCTCCTCCTGCCCCTTGAGGACGTGCACCTTGCGGATGCCCTCGCGTGCCATGCGTTTGAGCCCGTCTCGCAGGTCTCGACGCTGCCGGCGTACGACGTGGTCGCCGAAGTCGCGGTCCGCCCGGGAGCGGTTGCGCGCCACGGCCACGGACTCGGGCACGTCCAGCACGATCGCGGTGGTCAGGACGTTGTTGTCCTTGGCGATGCGAATGAGCTGTTCGCGGGCCTTGCGCTGGACGTTGGTGGCGTCCACGACGGTGAGCAGTCCGCGCCGCAGCCGGATGTCCACGATGGTGTTCAGCAGCGCGAACGCGTCGGCGGTGGCGGTCTGGTCGTTCTCGTCGTCGCTGACCACGCCGCGGCAGAAGTCGGAGCCGATCACCTGGGTGGGAGCGAAGTGCTCGGCGGCGAAGGTCGACTTGCCCGACCCGGAGACCCCGACCAGCAGGACGAGCCCCATCCGGGGCACGCCGAGCACGCGGGGCTCGCGGGCGGCCTCCAGGTTCGTCTCGGTCATCGGGTGAAGACCCCCATCTGTGTCGGTGCCCCGGTCTCGGGGTGCTCGTCGCCGACCGGCAGGCACCGGACGGTGTAGCCGTACTGTTCCGCGACCCGATCGGCCCACGTGGCGAACTCGGCGCGGGTCCACTCGAAGCGGTGGTCGACGTGGCGGAGGGACCCGTCGGTCAGGCCCTCGTAGTGGCGGTTGTACTCGACGTTGGGCGTGGTGACCACGACGACGCGGGGCGCGGCGTCACCGAAGACGACGTCCTCCATGGCGGGCAGCCTGGAGGGGTCGAGGTGTTCGACGACCTCCATGAGCACGGCGGCGTCGTGACCGTGGAAACGCTTGTCCCGGTAGACCACGGAGCCGAGCAGCAGCTCGGTCCGAGGCCTGCGGTCGGACCGGCTCGCGGTGGCGTCGGCGAACAGCGGCCGGTGGCCGCGGCCGCCGCCCGGGTCGCAACCCTTGCAGAGCTTGCGGTGGGCGATCTCCAGACCGCCCAGGTGGACGTCCACCCCGGTGATCCGCTCCAGGTTCCGGTGCCGGACCAGCCGCTCCAGCAGCTTCCCGCCGCCACAACCCAGGTCGATGACGCTGGAGACGTGCTCGGATTCGAGGACCGCCTCGATCGCGCTCGCCCGCCGGTCGGCCAGGGACGGCTCGCGTTCCTCCACCACCGGGTCGGCCCGCTCCCCTTCCGGCTCCTCGTGTTCGGTCAGGCGGGCCAGGGCGGTGCGCACGTACCGGTCCCGGCGGGCGAGGTAGCGCCGGGTGATCCACTCGCGTTCGGGGTGCCCGGCGAGCCAACCCGCGCCGTCCTCCGACTCGACCCCGTCCACGGGGGCACCGCCGGCGCGCAGCAGCTTGTCGATCTCGGTGGAGTCCACCCAGTAGTGCTTGTCGCCGCCCTCCATCGCGGGCAGCAGCACGTACAGGTGGCCGAGGGCGTCGGCCAGTCGCAGGGTGCCGGTCAGCGTGAGCGACAGGTAGTGGGAGTCGCCCCAACCGGGCAGCCCGGGGTCCAGCGGTACCGGTTCGGCGCGCACCGTCCAGCCCAGCGGCTCGAACAGGGCCCGGGCCTTGTCCGGCCCCGGTCGGCACGGCACCGCGGGCAGGTGCAGCTCCAGCGGGATGGGGGTGTCGGCCAGCCCGGGGCGCCCCTCGCACACGCCACGGATCGCGGTCCGCAGCACCCGGCCCAGCGCCACCGTGAACAGCGAGGACGAAGCGTAGGGGCGGTCGTTGACGTACTGGGCCAGGGCGAAGTCGGGGGTGCTCACCGACGTGCGCGTACGCAGCAGCGCCTGCGGGTCGACCTCCAGCAACAGCGCCGCGGTACAGCGTTCCTCGGTGGCCTCGGGGTAGAAGACGTGAGCCGTCCCGAAAGACTGCTCGAAGCTCTGCGCCTTGTCGGGATGCTTGTGCAGCAGGTATCCGAGGTCTGTCGCCGGGCGGGCCGTGGTCGTGATCGTCAGTAGCACCCATGCATTGTGGCCGACCACCTCACCTGGCGACCAGCGCTTTTCATCCCGCGTCGGGGTCGACCTCGGGCGCCTGCCGCGGGTCCACGCCCAGTTCGGCCATGGCCCGGGCGACCTCCGCGCGGGCCGGGCCGAAGAAGGACCAGGGGATCTCGTTGTAGAAACGGCCGGCCGCGCTCAGGTGCCAGCGCGCCGGATCGGACTCGCCCGCCCGCCGGAACGCCCACGCGAACAGGTGATGCGCCTGCACGTCGCGCACGTGCGGAACGCCGGCCGACACCCACGCCCGGGCGAGCCGATAGAGCTCCCGCACCCCCTCACCGTGCAGTCGGCCCAGGCTCATCGACACGATGTAGGGACTCTTGCCCTCCTCGGTCAGCCGACGCTGTTCCCCTCGCAGGTACTCGGCGTGGGCCAGGGCCAACACCGACGGGAGCGGGCTGCCCTCGGGCGCGGTGTCGGCCGCCGCGCCCGCCGCGGCGAACATCTCCTCCACAGACCCTCCGCGGCTCGGGGCCAAGGCCCGGACCCGGGTCATGTGGGCGGCTACCAGGTGGGGCGCACGGGCATGCGCCTCCGTCCAGGAACGCTCGCGTTCGGACCGGTCGCCGAGCCCCATGGCGACGGTCTGCAGCGCGGCCCAGGGCGCGGCGTCGTCGGGGTTGAGCCGGGCGGCCTCGGTCAGGGGCACGCG
>NZ_DYZD01000203.1 GCF_020741345.1 Nocardiopsis listeri | reverse complement strand
GGTCCAACGACTGGCCCGCGTCCAGGAACGCGCCCTGCGCAGCTGGCTCTACCTGCGCCCCGCCGACGCCGAGACCACCGTCTCGCCCGCACTCGAACGCGTCGCCGCCGAGGTCGAGGAGGAACACGGCGTTCCCATCGAGGTGGTCTGCGTGGGCGACTGCCCCATGGACGACGGACTCACCGCCCAACTACGCGCCGCCCGCGAAGCCATGGTCAACGCCTCCAAGTACGCCGGCAGCGACGACATCTCCGTCTTCGGCGAGGTCGAGGAGAAGGAGGTCCTGGTGTTCGTCCGCGACCGCGGGGCCGGCTTCGACCTCGACGCCATCCCCGAGGACCGTATGGGCGTGCGCGGATCCATCCTCGGCCGCATGGAACGACACGGCGGTTCCGCGCGCATCCGCACCGAACCGGGCGAGGGCACCGAGGTCCAACTCCGGATGCCCCGCATCCTCGACCTGTGAGCGACTTGCGGGCGGGGTAAGGTTCTGGTTGTGGGAGAAGAGAGCACGACCTTCAGCGACGGAGACGCGATCCCCCGTGTCGTGATCGTGGACGACCACCGACTGTTCCGCAGTGGTGTGCGCGGCGAGCTCGGCGACGCGGTCGAGGTCATCGGAGAGGCCGGTGACGTCGACAGCGCCGTGCACGTGATCGGAGAGGTCCGGCCCGACCTGGTCCTCCTCGACGTGCACCTGCCGGGTGGCGGGGGAGTGGAGGTGCTCCGGCGCGTCCTCGCCAAGCACCCCCAGATCAGGTTCCTCGCCCTGTCGGTCTCCGACGCGGCCGAGGACGTCATCGGTGTGGTGCGCGGCGGCGCGCGCGGCTACGTCACCAAGACCATCTCCGGCAAGGACCTGGCCAACGCCATCGTCCGGGTCGCCGACGGTGACGCCGTGTTCTCACCGCGCCTGGCCGGTTTCGTGCTGGACGCCTTCTCCGCCACCGACGCGCCCCCGGTCGACCCCGAGCTGGACCGCCTCACCCAGCGCGAACGCGAGGTCCTGCGGCACATCGCCCGCGGCTACGCGTACAAGGAGGTCGCCAAGGAGCTCTTCATCTCCGTCAAGACGGTGGAGACCCACGTGTCCTCGGTGCTGCGCAAGCTCCAGTTGTCCAACCGGCACGAACTGAGCCGTTGGGCGACCGCCCGCCGCCTGGTCTGACCGACCCGCGGCGGGCGAGACCCGATCAGCGCAGTGAGTCCAGCATCCGGTCCAGGAACTCGTCTCCGGAGACCGACGTGATCACGCGGGTGACGCGACGCTCGTCCCGGCCCGGCCGCGGACGCCGGTCGGCCACGGTCATGCCGCGGGTCAGCGAACCGGTCAGCTCCACCCGGATCGGTGCCTCGAACGCCTCGGTGACCAGGTGCGGGTCGGCCAGCACGGCGGCCGCCAAGGGGTCGTGCATGGCGCACTGTCGCACCCCGAAGATCCCCTTGTAGAAGTCGGCGTAGAAGTCCAGGAACGCCGAGGTGCGCTCCGCCCGTTCCCCGGGCACCTCCTTGAGCCTGTCCAACCAGTCGGAGGTCGCCACCGTCTTCATGGTGATGTCCAGCGCCACCAGGTCCAGGTCGAACCCGGCGGCGAAGACCACCTCGGCCGCCTCGGGGTCGTTCACGATGTTCGCCTCCGCGTGCGAACCCACGTTCCCCGGCACCTCGACGGCACCGCCCATCACCACGAGTCGGCGCACCAGCTCGGGCAGCCTCGGTTCCAGACCGATCGCGATCGCCAGGTTGGTGAGCGGACCCACGGCCAGCACGTCCAGCTCACCAGGGTTCTCCCTGGCCAGTCGTACCAGCAGCTCGGCGGCGGACTCCGCCACCGGCTCACGCTCGGGTTCGGGGAGCTCCACGTCCCCCAGCCCGTTGTCGCCGTGGACGTGTTCGGCCAACCGCGGCTCCTGCACCAGCGGACGCCCGGCGCCCACCGCCACAGGTACGTCGGGGCGGCCGTACAGTGCCAACAGCCGCAGCGCGTTGCGCGCGGTCACCGTCACGGTGTTGTTGCCGAACACGGCGCCGACACCGAGGATCTCCACCTCAGGCCGCGCCGCCAGGTACGCGAGCGCGACGGCGTCGTCGATCCCCGGGTCGCAGTCGACGAACACACGCGTGGTCTTCCGGTCAGCCAAGACCGATCTCCCCCCGAAACAGACATGGGCCGGGTGGGAAAAGTACGCACCCGGTAGGAAACCAGACTAGGGCGAGTTCGATGGGGGTGGACCCGACCGTCACCGGTCGGTCGTAACCTGGAGAGCGTGTCCTCCCAAGAGCAGCTTCTCGAAGGTCTGAACGGTCCCCAGCGCGACGCCGTGACGCACTCCGGCTCTCCGCTCCTGATCGTCGCGGGCGCGGGCTCGGGCAAGACCCGTGTCCTCACCCACCGCATCGCCCATCTCATGGCCGAACGCGGGGTGCGCCCCGGGGAGATCCTCGCGATCACCTTCACCAACAAGGCCGCCGCCGAGATGAAGGAACGCATCGAGGCGCTCCTCGGTACCCGTGCGGCCAACACCATGTGGACGATGACCTTCCACTCGGCGTGCGTGCGCATCCTGCGTCGGGAGGCACACCGGCTCGGCTACCCGAGCAGTTTCACCATCTACGACGCGTCGGACGCGGCCAGGCTCATGCAGCTGGTCTGCAAGGAGATGGACCTGGACCCCAAGCGGTTCCCGCCCAAGTCCTTCAGCTTCCAGGTGTCCAACCTCAAGAACGAGCTCATCGACTACGACACCTTCGCGGAACAGGCCCAGAACGAGCAGGAGAAGAAGCTCGCCGAGGCCTACCGGCTGTACCAGCGTCGCCTCCACGAGGCCGGCGCCATGGACTTCGACGACCTCATCATGGTCACCGTCAACCTGTTCCAGATGTATCCGGACGTCGCCGAGTACTACCGGCGTCGCTTCCGGCACGTCATGGTCGACGAGTACCAGGACACCAACCACGCCCAGTACGTGTTCGTGCGCGAACTCGTGGGCGCGGCCGAGGACTCCGACACGACCGTCGTTCCGCCCGCCGAACTCTGCGTGGTGGGCGACGCCGACCAGTCCATCTACGCCTTCCGCGGCGCGACCATCCGCAACATCCTCGAATTCGAACGCGACTTCCCGAACGCGCGCACCATCCTGCTGGAACAGAACTACCGCTCCACCCAGAACATCCTGTCGGCCGCCAACACGGTCATCGACCGCAACGAGGGCAGGCCCGCCAAGAACCTGTGGTCCGAACAGGGCGAGGGGCCCCGGATCACCGGCTACGTCGCCGACAACGAACACGACGAGGCGGCGTACGTGGTCGGGGAGATCGACAGGCTCACCGACGAGGGCATCGTCAAGCCGAGCCAGGTCGCGGTGTTCTACCGGACCAACGCCCAGTCCCGTGTATTCGAGGACGTGTTCATCCGGACCGGCCTGCCGTACAAGATCGTCGGCGGGGTGCGCTTCTACGAGCGCAAGGAGATCCGGGACATCCTCGCCTACCTGCGGGTACTGGCCAATCCCGAGGACACCGTCAGCCTGCGCCGCATCCTCAACGTGCCCAAGCGCGGCATCGGCGCCCGTGCCGAGGAGTCCATCGAGCTGTTCGCGGCGCGTGAGCGCATCACCTTCTCCCAGGCGCTGCGCCGAGTGGGAGAGGCCCCCGGCGTCGCCACCCGTTCGGCCAACGCCATCCGCAACTTCACCGCGCTACTCGACGAACTCGCGGCAGGGGTGCCCGGAAGCACACCCGCGGAGATCGTCGAGACGGTGCTGGGCAAGACCGGATACCTGTCCGAACTCACCGAGTCCAAGGACATCCAGGACGAGAGCCGGGTGGAGAACCTGGAGGAGTTCGTCGACGTCGCCCGCGAGTTCGAGAACACCTTCGCGGCGCTGATCGAGGACGAGGCGCTGCTCGAAGGCCAGGAGAACCAGGGCATCGACCCGGGCGAACCCACCCTCGTGGACTTCCTCGAACGCGTCGCCCTGGTCGCCGACACCGACCAGATCCCGGACGAGGACGACGAGGGCGGTGTCGTCACCCTGATGACCCTGCACGCCGCCAAGGGGTTGGAGTTCCCCGCGGTCTTCCTCACCGGCATGGAGGACGGCGTCTTCCCGCACACCCGAACGTTGGGTGACAAGACCCAGCTGGAGGAGGAACGCCGCCTGGCGTACGTGGGCATCACCCGCGCCCAGGAACGGTTGTACGTCAGCCGGGCCGCGGTGCGCAGCGCCTGGGGAACGCCCTCCTACAACCCGGCGTCCCGCTTCCTCGACGAGATCCCCGCGGAGCTCGTGGACTGGAAGCGGGCCGAGTCCACCCTGGCCGCGCCGCCCAGCCGCAGCATCGGCGGCGGTCGTGGAGGCGGCTTCGGCGGGGGAAGCGGCTTCGGAAGCACCTTCGGCGGTGGCCGGAAGAAGACCGTGAAGGAAGCGCCCACGCTCAGCGTCGGCGACCTCGTCAACCACGACTCCTTCGGGATGGGGCGTGTCCAACTCGTCGACGGGGCGGGGGACAAGACCAAGGCCCGTATCGACTTCGGTGCCGACATCGGAGAGAAGGACTTCCTCGTCAAGTACGCGCCGATCGAGAAGCTGTGAGGGGTCGAGCCTCTCGACCCGGGGCGTGTAAGCCATGACACCGACGAGGTTTCCCGAACCTGTCACGAGCACTCACGCCCAGGGGTACAGTTGGTGAAGACCGAGCGAAACGAACGCGGGATCTCCGCGGGCGGGCCGGTCTCCACCTCTTCACGGCAGCCTGGTTCGAGCGGTGCTCGGAGCATGTAAACTCGAAGAGTCGCTTCAAAGGCCCAGCAAAAACGCAAAGCCAAAGAAGCAGAACGGGCTTTACCCC
>NZ_DYZD01000202.1 GCF_020741345.1 Nocardiopsis listeri | reverse complement strand
AGCCAAAAACTCCAGGCGCCCCACCGGAGGATCCCCGACCCAAGGCGCACCACCGACCACCACCACACCCACCCCCTGGAATCACTCATCTAGGCGGTAGGTGTCGCACGCCCCAACTGTGGGCGGGGCGTGCGACGCGGCTATCTCTGTTTGTCGGCGGCCTTGACCGCCTCGATCGCCTTCATGATGCGTTTGTCCGAGACGGGATAGGCGGTCCGCAGTTCCTGGGCGAACAGGCTGACCCGGTACTCCTCCAGCATCCAGCGCAGTTCGACCACGTCCGGGTCGTCGACGCGGCCGGCCTTGAGCACGCCGCGGATCCGACGCACGGCCTGGCGCATCTGTTCGACCTTGGACATGTTGACCTGGTCGCGGCGCGGGTTCTCGGGCAGTTTGTTCAGCCGGTACTCGATGCCGCGCAGGTACCGGTGCACGTCGTCCAGCCGGGGCAGGCCCGCGTTGGTGAGGAAGCCATCGCCCACCAGGTCGCCGAGCTGTCCCTGGACGTCGTTGAGCGAGGGCAGCACCGCCAGGGACGTGGTGCCCTTGACCTTCTTGGACACCTTGCGCCACAGCACGAGGACACGGGCGGCCTTGTCCAGGACCTCGGCCAGAGTGTCGCCCAGGTCGGCCCGAACACGATCGCGCAGCTTCGCGAAGTCGTCGCCGTTCCACACCGGGCCGCCCTCGCGGGCCAGCAGGTGGTCGACGGCGGCGGACTCGGCGTCGGCGAGGATCTTCTTGATCGAACCGTGCGGGTTGTCGGCCAGGGCGAGCTTGTCCGGGTTGTTCAGGCCCTTGCTCACCGCCGTCGCCGGGGACGGGATCGTGAGCAGCAGGAGCCGGCGAACGCCCGCGCGCATGGCGGAACGCTGTTCGGCGTCGGTGTCGAAGATGCGGATGGCGACACTGTCGCCCTCGTCCACCAGGGCCGGGTAGCCCTTCACCTTCGGGCCCAGCGCCTTGCGCTCCAGGGTCTGCTCCAGCGGACCGAAGTCCCAGGAGGTGATGCCCTTCTTCTCCACGCCCTTGGCCTCGGTGGCGATGGCCTCGCGCAGTCGTGGCTTGAGCTTGGCGCGCAGCTGTTCGAGGTCCTTGGACTCGGCCAGGGTGCGCCCCCGGTCGTCCACCGCACGGAAGGTGATGCGCAGGTGGTCGGGGACCCTGTCGAGTTGGAAGTCCTCGGGCCGGACGCGTTCGCCGTAGGCCATGACGGTGAGCTCGGCGGCCAGGGCCTCGGTGAGCGAACCCTCGTAGGGGTTCAGGGCGCCTCGGGCCCGGGCCGCGTTGTCGGGCACCGGCACGAAGTGGCGACGCAGCGGCTTGGGCAGCGAACGGATCAGCGCGGTGACGAGTTCGTCGCGCTGCCCGGGGATCTGCCAGTCGAACCCGGTGTTCTCCACCTGGTTGAGGAACTTGACGGGGATGTGCGCGGTGACGCCGTCGGAGTCGCTGCCCGGCTCGAACTGGTAGGTGAGCGGGAAGACGAAGGGTCCCTGACGCCAGACGTCGGGGTAGTCGTCCTCGCTGACCACGTCCACGCCGTCGTTGATGAGCTCATCGCGGGTGAAGTCGAGCAGCGTGGGGTCGGTGCGGCGCGCCTTCTTCCACCAGGAGTCGAAGTGGGCGGCCGACACGGCGGACTCGTCCACGCGACGGTCGTAGAAGTCGAACAGGGTGTTGTCGTCCACGACGATGTCGCGACGGCGGGCACGGTGTTCGAGGTCCTCGACCTCGTCCAGGAGTTTGCGGTTGTCGTGGAAGAACTGGTGACGGGTCTCCCAGTCGCCCTCGACCAGGGCGCGGCGGATGAACAGCTCCCGGGACGTCTGCGGGTCGATCCGGCCGTAGGACACCTTGCGCTGCACGACGATGGGCACCCCGTACAGGGTGACCCGCTCATAGGCCATGACGGCGCCGCGCTTGCGCTCCCAGTGCGGTTCGCTGTAGCTGCGCTTGACGATGTCGCCGGCCAGTTCCTCGGCCCACTCCGGTTCGATCCTGGCGACCATGCGACCCCACAGTTTGGAGGTCTCGACCAGTTCGGCGGCCATGACGAAGCGCGGTTGCTTCTTGAACAGGGCCGATCCGGGGAAGATCGCGAAGCGCGCCCCGCGACCGCCCAGGTACTCGTGTTTGTCCGGGTCCTTGAGGCCCACGTGGGAGAGCAGCCCGGACAGCAGCGACATGTGCACGGCGCGGGTGTCGGCGGTCTCCTCGCGCAGCGGTGGCACCTCGATGTCCATCTGCCGCAGGACCTGCTTGAGCTGGCCGTGGATGTCCTGCCACTCGCGTACCCGCAGGTAGTTGAGGAACTCCTCGCGGCACATCCTGCGGAACCGGTTGCCGGACAGTTCCCTCTGCTGCTCGCGCAGGTGGTTCCACAGGTTGAGGAAGGCCAGGAAGTCCGATTCCTTGTCGGCGAACCGGGCGTGCGCCTGCTGGGCCTGTTGCTGCTTGTCCGTGGGGCGCTCGCGCGGGTCCTGGATGGACAGCGCGGAGGTGATCACCATGACCTCGGGCAGGCAGTCGCGTTCCTGGGCCTCCAGGACCATACGACCCAGGCGGGGGTCGATGGGCAACTGGGCCAGGCGGCGGCCGGTCGGGGTCAGGCGACGCCGGCTCTCCTTGGTGCCCTTGGGTTCGGGGTGCAGGGCGCCCAGCTCGGTGAGGAGGTTGACGCCGTCCTTGATCTGGCGGTGGTCGGGGCCGTCCACGAACGGGAACGCGGCGACGTCGCCCAGCCCCAGTGCGGCCATCTGCAGGATGACCGAGGCCAGGTTGGTGCGCAGGATCTCGGGGTCGGTGTATTCGGGGCGGGACAGGAAGTCCTCTTCGGAGTACAGCCGGATACAGATGCCCTCGGAGACTCGGCCGCAGCGACCCTTGCGCTGGTTGGCGGAGGCCTGGGAGACCGCCTCGATGGGTAGGCGCTGCACCTTGGTGCGGTGCGAGTAGCGGGAGATGCGGGCGGTGCCGGGGTCGATGACGTACTTGATGCCGGGAACCGTCAGGGAGGTCTCGGCGACGTTGGTGGCGAGAACGATGCGGCGGCCGCTGTGCCGGGACCACACGCGTTTTTGTTCGGCCACCGACAGGCGGGCGTAGAGCGGGAGGATCTCGGTGCCGCGGAGTTTCTTCTTCTCCAGGGCCTCCGCGGTGTCGCGGATCTCGCGTTCTCCGCTGAGGAAGACGAGGACGTCGCCGGGGTCCTCCCGGGCGAGCTCGTCGACGGCCTCCAGGATGGCCTGGGTCTGGTCCTTGTCGGTGCCGCCCGACGGATTCTTCTCCTCGGGGTCGAGGATCTCGTCGGTGATGGGCCGGTAGCGGACCTCCACCGGATAGGTGCGCCCGGACACCTCGATGATGGGGGCGTCGTCGAAGTGGCGGGAGAAGCGCTCGGGGTCGATGGTGGCCGAGGTGATGATGATCTTCAGATCGGGCCGTTTGGGCAGCAGCTGCTTGAGGTACCCGAGCAGGAAGTCGACGTTGAGGCTGCGCTCGTGCGCCTCGTCGATGATGAGCGTGTCGTACCGACGCAGCATCCGGTCGTGCTGGATCTCGGCCAGCAGGATGCCGTCGGTCATCAGCTTGACCAGGGTGTTGTCACCGGAGGAGTCGGTGAAGCGGACCTTGTAGCCGACCGTTTCCCCCAGCGGGGTGCCGATCTCGTCGGCGACGCGCTCGGCGACCGTGCGGGCGGCGAGCCGGCGCGGCTGGGTGTGGCCGATGGTCCCCATGACGCCGCGCCCCAGCTCCATGCAGATCTTGGGCAGCTGGGTGGTCTTGCCCGAGCCCGTCTCACCGGCGACGATGACGACCTGGTTGTCGCGGATGGCCGCGGAGATGTCGTCGCGCTTGGCGCTGACCGGGAGTTCTTCGGGGTAGGAGAGCTCGGGGACGGCCTCACGGCGCAGTTCCACGCGCATCTCGGCACGTTCGACGTCCTTGACGACCTGGTCGCGCACCGAGGCGCGGCGACGCTCGTCACCGATCTTGGCGAGGCCGTCGATACGGCGGCGGAGCCGGTGGCGGTCGGCGGGCATGAGGCCGCGCAACCGGGCGCGGAGCGGATCCGTGTCGGAGGAGGGTTTGCGCGCGTGCGCGGGCGTGGTGGTGCTCATCAGTACTCAAGGTTAGGAGGGCCCGCAACCGGTTTTACCGGGCGTGGCCCGAGGCGCGGGCGGCTGCCGGGTCGGGGTCCCGGGCGCACCACACAAGCCAACGCCCCGACGAGACGGATTGTTCCGCCGCTCAGCGCGGTCGCGACCGGTGATCGGCCCGCAGGTCGACGGCCTTCTCCAGGTCGAGAGCGGCGACCTCCTCGCGGGACATTCCCACGATGTGGACCAGTCGGTCCGCGAGCCAGCCCGGTACCGGTTCCCGGGGTTCTTCGACCGCCGATTGTCGGGTACCCGACAGCTTTCCAAGGCGTTCGAGCACGGCGCCCAGTCGCAACATCACGGAAGTCTGTTCTGAAGCCTCATACAGGCGTTGAGCCGTCTCCGCGTACACCTGAGCATCGGCTCTTCTCCCCACAGCCCAGACTTCGCAGACCTCGATCTGCTTGACATCGGTGACGCGGTAGACGATCCGCCAAGTGTTACGCCCGACCACGAGTTTGCGGAAACCCGTGAAGTCACCTCCCAACGGATGGCCGGCCTCAGGGTTCTCCTCCAGCAGGAGGAGTTTCTTGAGGACCTTGGGCACCGCATCCGGACCGAGACGCCGCAGGTCGTCGATGGCGACATCGGTGAAGAGGATCTCGACCATCAGTCCTCGGGCGATTCTTCGAGTGTGGCCCGGCTGTGCCCGAAGGCCGCCAGCACGTCGTCCAGGGAAGTGCGTCGCCCACCGTCGGTCGCGGCGCGGGTGAGGACCAATGCCAGATCCTTGAGATCGGCCTCGGCCTGTTCGAGCTCGGTCAACCGCTCGTAGGCGACCACAGCGGCGACGGGTTCTCGACGCCTGGTCACGATGAGCTCCCTACCTTGCTCCGCGTCATGGACGATTCCGGCGACTCCTCTTCTCGTCGCATCGGTGACACTGATCTCATGCCCACGCTGAAGAATGACCATGAGTCAACTATGCAGAAACCTGTACAGAAAATTCGAGCGACCGAGAACCGAGTGCGGCGTGGTCGCGGTGGATCCACCGCGACCACGCCGACGGGAGGGTCACCCGGAGATGCTCCGGTCCACCGCCTCGGCGGTCCGGGGCGCGTGTTCCTCCATCATGGTGAAGTGGTCCCCCGGCACCTCGAACCGGTCGTGCTCGGTCGGCCAACTCCAGTCCAGACCGAGCTTGGTCCCGGCCGCGGTGACCACCGCCTCGATCGGCCGCACCTGCACCGTCGGGCCCCGCCACGGCGACGGCCGCCACGAGGCGAACAGGTCGAGATAGGCGCCCATCGCGGTCAGTCGGGCGGTGTCCATCAGCTCGAACTCGTTGGCGCGCTCGGTGACGAACTCCGTGACCATGGGCAGGAGTTCGTCGTCGCCGGGCACGACCGTGTCGAGCAGGACGGCCTTCGCGGGCGGGGTCCCCCTGGCGGCGAGTTCCTCGGCGACGGCGTGTGCCGTCCAACCACCCGAGGAACGACCGACCAGGACGAACGGACGGCCGGCGGCCATGGCGAGCGCCTGGTCGGCCTGGGAGCGCACGAAGGTGTCCAGGTCCGCGGGCAGTTCCTCGCCCTCCAGGTATCCCGGAGCGGAGAGCACGTGGACTCCACGGCGTCCCTGCCACCGGCCGGCGAACCGGGCGAACTCGTGCGGACCGGAGGTCATGACCAGGGACGGGTGGCAGATCAGGACGGGTTCCTCGGGTCCCGTGGCCAGGGTGGTGGCGGCCGAGGGCGAGGCCCCGGTGAAGACCGCGCGCGTGCGCGACGCGGCCAGGGCCAGGTCGACGGCCTCCTTGGGGCGGTTCGCGACGCAGGCGTCCAGGAAGAGGTCGACCAGACTGTCGGAGGTCCCTCCCGTCGTGGCCGTTCCCGGGGTGGGCCCGCCCATCTCCCGGTCGAGGTGCTCCGCCAGGGCCACCGGGGTGGGGTGCTGGAACACCAGGGTGGCGGGCAGACGCAGATCGGTGAGCGTCTGGAGGTGGTTGCGCAGTTCCACGGCGGTCAGCGAGTCGAACCCGGACTCGGGGAACTCCTGGTGGGCTCCGTACTCCGCGTAGCCCAGGATCTCCGCCGCCCGTTCACGGACCAGCCGGGTGATCAGCTCCCTGCGCTCGGCTCCCGGTGGTACGGAGATCACCTGGTCGGTGTCACCGGCCGCGCGTTCGGGAGCGCGCACCAGTCCGCGCATCAGCGCCGGCACGGATCCCTGGGTGACAGCCCGGGTGCGCAGTCCCACCAGGTCGATCGGCGAGGGCACGAGCTCGGCGTGGCCGGCGGCCATGGACGCGTCCAGGAGCGCGCAGCCCTCGCTGTCGCCGATCCCCTGGACACCCCAGGTTCGGGCCATCCTGTTCGCGGACACGTCGTCCATCTCGGCGAAGTCGCGGGTCTCCACCAGCCAGCGGCCCCAGGCCAGCGACTGGGCCGGCAGCCCCTGCTCCCGGCGGTGCCGGGCGAGTGCGTCCAGGTAGGCGTTGGCGGCCGAGTAGGCGGCCTGGCCGGCGCTACCGAAGACCCCCGCCGCCGAGGAGAACAGGACGAACGCGTCCAGGTCGAGGTGGGCGGTGAGGCGGTGCAGGTTCCACGCGCCGACGGCCTTGGGAGCCATCACCCTGTCGATGGTCTCGGTGGTCAGGCCGGTGAAGGTGGAGTCGTCGATCAGTCCGGCCGAGTGCACGACCGCCGAGACCGGGATCTCGGCGAGGAGTTCCCGTAGACGGTCGGCGTCGGTGACGTCGCACGCCTCGATCCGGACGCGAGCGCCGAGCTCGGTGAGTTCGGTGACGAGTTCGGCCGCGCCGGGGGCACGGGCCCCCTGGCGACCGATGAGGAGGAGGTCCTCCACACCGTGCCGGACGACCAGGTGGCGGGCGACCAGGCTGCCCAGACGACCGGTGGCCCCGGTGATCAGGACCGTTCCGCCGGGGCGGAAGCGGGTGGACAGCTCCAGCACGGCCTTGCCCACGTTGTGGCCGCGCTGCATGATCTGGAACGCCTCGGGCGCCTTCTCGATCGGGTACCGGCTGAGGGGACCACGGGACAGGGTGCCGTCCGCGAGGAGTGGCAGGAGCGCGGCGAAGGCGCGCTGGATGGGCTCCGGGCCCGACTCCAGGACGTTGAAGGCCCGGTAGGTGACGTCTTCGGGGACCTCGCCCGACCCGAGCAGTTCGTTGCGGCCCAGTTCCACGAACCGGCCGCCCGCACCGAGCAGCCGCAGCGAGGCGGTGATGGCGTCCCCGGTGAGGGAGTTGAGCACCACGTCCACGGTGCCGGCGGTCGCGCGGAAGCGCTCCTCGAACCCGAGCTCGCGCGAGTGCGCGAGCTCGTCCTCGCCCAACCCGGACTCTCGGAGCAGGTCCCATTTCTCGGGACCGGCCGTGGCGAGCACCCGGGCGCCGAGGTGACGGGCCAGGCCGAGTGCCGCCTGACCCACCCCGCCCGCGGCGGAGTGGATGAGCACGGTCTCTCCGGCACGCAGGCCGGCCTCCTCCACCAGGGCGAGGTAGGCGGTCAGGTACACGGCGGGGACGGCGGCCGCCTCCGCGTGGTCCCAACCCTCGGGGACCTCGACCAGGTACCGGTGGTCGGCCACCGCGACCGGGCCGAAGGCGCCGGGGAAGAGCCCCATCACCCGGTCGCCCGGCTTCAGGTCTTCGACGGCCTCGCCCACCTCCAACACCACACCGGAGCCCTCGTTGCCGATGTCGCCCGGTTCGGGGTACATGCCCACGGTCATCAGGACGTCGCGGAAGTTCAGCCCCGCGGCACGGACGGCGACGCGCACCTCCTCGGGTGCGAGCGGGCGTTCGGGCACGGGAAGGTAGGTGAGTCCGTCGAGGATGCCGTGACCGTCGGTGTCCAGACGCCAGCCCAGGTCACGGGCGGGCGGAACGGCACCGTCGTCGGCCTCGGAGCGGGTTCGGGCCAGACGCGGGGCGTGCAGCCGCCCGCCCCTGGCGGCCACCCGCGGTTCCTCCGTGCGCAACGCCGCGGCGATCAGTTCGATGTCGGCACGGTCGGCGTCCAGCAGCAGGAAACGGCCGGGGTTCTCGGTCTCGGCGGAGGCGATGAGCCCCCACAGTGACGCGGCGGACGGGTCCACGGGCAGGTCCCTGTCCCCCGGCAGGCTCACGGCTCCCCGGGTGAGCACCACGAAACGGGTGGCGGCGTAACGGTCGGCGTCCACCCGGTCCCGGATCGGGCCCAGCACGGCGGACAACCGTTCGAGGGCCTGTTCGGGGTCGGCTCCCCCGGGGCCTTCGGGCGCGAGCACGATCACGGCGGGCGCTTCGTCGCCCTCCTGCGGACGACGATCGATCCCGGGCACGGTGCCCACCGCGGCCCAGGTCCGCGGGTCGGGCACGGCGCCCCCACCCGGTTCGATGAGCTCCTCCCACTCCTGGTGGAAGAGCGCGTCCTGGTCCGCTCCTGTCATCGGTGCGGCCTCCCTGACGGAGAGGGAGGCCACGCTCAGGACCGGCACACCCTCGGGGTCGGTCACCAGAACCTCGTAGGTGTCGTCCCCGGTCCGGGTGAGCTGCACCCGGACCCGTTCCGGGGTGTCGGACCGGTGGAGTCGTACCCCGCTCCAGCCGAAGGGCATCAGCAGACGGGGCTCCTCGTCGGCGTCCGTCTCGCGCAGGAGCAGGGACTGGAGTCCGGCGTCGAGCAGGACCGGGTGCGGGCCGGTCATCGCCTCGGCGTCGGCGGGCAGGACGTCCGGGCCGGCCTCCGCCCATGTGCGGGTTCCGTCGGCACGGACCGCGCGCAGGCCCTGGAAGGCGGGACCGTACTCGATGCCCCGGGCCTCGAAGAGCGCGTAGGTGTCGGCCATCGTGAGTTCGGTGGCGTCCGTGCCGAACGGCACGGGGGTCGGCGCGGGTGTCCGGTCGGCCGGGAGCAGTCGCCCCTCGGCGTGCTCGGTCCAGTGCTCTCCGTCAAGGGAGGACGAGAGCAGACGGAAGTCGCGCGCCCCCCGCAGGTCGGGGGCGGCCACGATGATCTGGAAGGGCGTCCCCGGACCGTCGGGGTCGATCTCCAGGGGTGCGCTCAGGGTCAGCTCGGCGATCTCGGGACGGTCGCAGACCCGCCCGACGTTCAAGAGCAGCTCCAACGTGGCGGTTCCGGGCAGGATCACCCGACCGGCCACCGCGTGTTCGGTCAGCCAGGGGGCTCGCGCGGTGTCGAGTCGGCCGGTGAAGAGGGTCTGGCCGGTCGCGCCGATCGGTGTCCAGGCACCGAGCAACGGATGGTCGGTGGGGGTGAGGCCGACCGATGAGGGGTCACCGGCGAGCTCGGGCTCCTCCATCCAGTACCGGCGTCGTTGGAAGGGATAGGTCGGCAGTTCGACGTCGTTCGCGCCGGCGCCCAGGACCCGTTCCCAGTGGACACCGATGCCTTGGCAGTGCGCCTCGGCCAGCGCCGTGAGGAAGCGGTCGCCGGTGTCCTCGTCCCGGCGCAGGGTGTGCACCACGGGGCGGTCGGCGACGCCGGCGGACTCCAGGGTCTGCCGCAACGGCATCGACAACACCGGATGTGCTCCGACCTCGACGAACGCGTGGCCGGCGGCGGCCAGGCGACGGGTCACCGGTTCGAGGAGCACTCCGTGGCGTAGGTTCCGATACCAATAATCGGCGCCGAGCGTGATCCCGTCCACGGGCTCCGTCGGCGGTTCGTCCCCCGGTCGCCAGGTGGGCGAGGGGGACACGGTGGAATGGAACGGTACGGTGCCCGGCCCGGGGCGCAGGTCGGCCAGGCCGGCCCGCAGTTCCGCCTCGACCCGGTCCATGAGGAAGCAGTGCGAGGTGTAGTCGACCGGGATCCTCCGCACGAAGGTCCCGTCCCTCTCCCGGGCCGCCACGAACGCGTCGACGGCCTCGGCGGTGCCGGCGACCGTGCTGGTCTCCGGTCCGTTGGCACCCGCGAGGACGATCCGGTCCTCCCGGCCTTCGATCAGACCGGCGACCTCGGTCGCGCCGAGCCCGACCACGGCGATACCGCCCTCCCCCGCGACCCTGCCCAGCGCACGGCTTCGGGTGACCACCACTCGCGCCCCGTCCTCCAGGGAGAGGATCCCGGCCACACAGGCGGCCGCCACCTCTCCTTGTGAGTGACCGACCACCGCGGAGGGTTCGACCCCCGCGGCGCGCCACATCCGGGCCAGGGACACCAGGACCGACCACAGGGCCGGTTGCAGGACGTCGGCGGGCGCGTCCTCCCCCATGAAGGGCGGGGCCTGGGGTTCCTGTCGCAGAACCGCCGACAGCGACCAGTCCACGAAGGGGGCCAGGGCCCGTTCGCACTCGGCCACGGACTCGGCGAAGACCGGGGAGTCCTCCATGAGGCCCTTGGCCATGCCCGCCCACTGACCGCCTTGGCCGGGAAAGACGAAGACCGGCTTCTCGGAGCGTCCGGACCGGTGGACCTCACCGGTGACCAGACCTTCGGCGTCCTCGCCACGCGCCAGGGCCCGCAACCGGTCGGTGAGGACCTCGGTGCCGGCACCGACGACGGCCGCGCGCCGGGTGAAACGACCGCGGGTGGTGGCCAGGGAGCGGGCGACGTCACCGTCGGACGGGGTACCGCCCGGGTGGTCGGTCAGCCGGTCGGCGAGACGGTCGGCCTGGGCCGTGAGCGCGGCCCGGTCTCGGGCGGACAGCAGCCAGGCGGTGCGCCCCTCGACCAGCGGCCCGGCGTCCTCCGGGGCCTGCGAGGTCTCGGAGGCGGGTTCGGGGGCCTCCTCCAGCACCAGGTGGACGTTGGTCCCGCTGATACCGAAGGCGGACACACCCGCACGGCGCGGTCGTTCGCCGCGTGGCCAGTCCCGCGCCCGGGACAACGGCCGCACACCGCCCGATTCCCAGTCGATCAGGGTCGAGGGGCGGTCGGCGTGCAGGGTCCTCGGAAGCCGTTCGTGTCCCAGGGCCAGCACCATCTTGATGATCCCGACGGCTCCGGCGGCCGCCTGGGTGTGGCCCAGGTTCGACTTGACCGAGCCCAGCCAGAGGGGGTCCCCGCCCGACCTGCCTCCGAACACGTCCAGGAGGGCGTCGGCCTCGATCGGGTCACCGAGTTCGGTACCGGTCCCGTGCGCCTCCACGGCGTCGATGTCGTCGGGGGTCAACCCGGCGTCGGCCAGCGCCGCCCGGACCACCCGGGTCTGCGCGGGACCGCTGGGGGCGGTCAGTCCGCTGGAGGCACCGTCCTGGTTGACCGCACCGCCCCGAACGACCGCCAGGACGCGGTGACCATTGCGTTCGGCGTCGGAGAGCCGCTCCAGGACGAGGGCCGCGGCGCCCTCACCGAACCCGGTGCCGTCCGCCCCGGCGCCGAAGGCCTTGCAACGACCGTCCTCGGAGAGCACCCCCTGTTTGGCGGACTCCACGAAGAGCGAGGGCCCCGACATCACGGTGGCGCCGCCCGCCACCGCCAAGGAGCACTCACCCTGGCGCAGGGACCGCACGGCGAGTTGGACGGCCGTCAGGGAGGAGGAGCACGCGGTGTCGACGGTCAGCGCGGGGCCCCGCAACCCCAGGGTGTAGGCGATCCTTCCCGAGGCCACGCTGGCGGCGATGCCGGTCATCAGGTAGCCCTCGGCCCCTTCGGGCATGGGTACCCTGCCCGAGGTGGTGGTCCGGGCGTAGTCGGTCGTGCTGATCCCGGTGAAGACCCCGGTGGGCGTCTCGGCCAGGGTGGCGGGGTCGATCCCGGCGCGTTCGAGGGACTCCCAGGTGACCTCCAGCATGAGCCGTTGTTGGGGGTCCATCGCCTCGGCCTCGCGAGGGGAGATCCCGAAGAACCCGGCGTCGAACCCGGTCACGTCGTCGAGGAACCCTCCTCCCGCGGACATGCCCGGGCGGCCTCGCATGTCCTCGACGTCCCACCCCCGGTCCTCGGGCAGGTCACCGATGGCGTCGGCCCCCTGTTCCAGCAGGTCCCAGAGTTCCTCCGGACCGTTCACCCCTCCGGGCAGGCGGCATCCCATGCCCACGATCGCGATGGGCTCGCTGTCGCGTTCACGCAGCCGTGTGAGTTCGGCGCGGGTGCGTCGCAGGTCGGTGGTGACCCGTTTGAGGTAGTCGAGAACCTGTGCGTCGTCGGTCATGGGCGTGCCTCACCGCTTCACTTCGCGGCACCGCGGT
Organism: Nocardiopsis listeri; assembly: GCF_020741345.1. Taxonomy (GTDB): domain Bacteria; phylum Actinomycetota; class Actinomycetes; order Streptosporangiales; family Streptosporangiaceae; genus Nocardiopsis; species Nocardiopsis listeri_A. Next base: position 156 of record NZ_DYZD01000202.1, on the reverse strand, counting down.
GCCGGGGTCTTGGCTGTGGTCGTTCGGTTCTTACCGTCGGCGTCGGCCGGGCTCAGTCGCCCAGGGTCTCGTCGATGAGCGCGAAGAGTTCTTCCTTGGATGCCGTGTCCAGGTCGGAGTCCTCGGGCCTGGACCCCGGTCCGTCCGGCGCCCCCG
>NZ_DYZD01000201.1 GCF_020741345.1 Nocardiopsis listeri | reverse complement strand
TACATCATCGTGGACGTCGTGGGGATGCCCAGGTCGTGCGCGGTGGTGATGACCTCGACCCACTCCGAGGCGGGCAGCTTGCCCTTGGTGAGGACCCACCGGATCTCGTCGTCGAGGATCTCCGCGGCGGTGCCGGGGATGGAACCCAGGCCGGACTCGCGGGCACGGGTCAGCCAGTCCCGGATCGACATGTTCGTGCGGGCGGCGCCGTTGACGACCTCCATCGGGCTGAACGCGTGGACGTGCATGTCCGGGACGCGTTCGCGCACGGCCGCGGCGATGTCGAAGTAGGCGGTGCCGGGCAGGTCCGGATGGATGCCGCCCTGCATGCACACCTCGGTGGCGCCCGCCTTCCACGCCTCCTCCGCGCGGTCGGCGACCTGGTCCAGGGAGAGCGTGTAGGCGTCCGCGTCGGTGCGGCGCTGGGCGAAGGCGCAGAACCGGCAGCCGGTGTAGCAGACGTTGGTGAAGTTGATGTTCCTGGTGACGACGTAGGTGACGTCGTCACCGACGGTGTCGCGGCGCACCCGGTCGGCCAGACCGGTGAAGGCCTCCAGGGCGTCGCCGTCGGCGTGCAGGAGCGCGAGCGCCTCGGCGTCGCTCAGCCCGGCGGGGTCCCGTTCGGCGCTGCGCAGGGCGGCGGCGATCTCGGGGTCCGTCCGACGGGGCACCGCGCCCTGGCGGTCGACGACGGGGGTGAGTTCGTCCCAGTCCCCGTAGACCGCGTCGAAGTCGCCGCGCCGATCCTCGGTACGGCCCTCGGTGTCGATGTCGGTGTGCAGGTCGGTGCGGCCCGAGGAGACCATGACCGCCTCGGGTTCCTGCCAGGGGCGGCCCACCAGGGGCGCGTCCTCGCGGGCCAGGCCGGTCTCGGGGTCCACCAGGGCGTCGACGTGGGCGCGCACCCGTGGGTCGATCCAGGGTTCGCCGGCCCGGATGTACTCGGGGTAGACGGTGAGGCGCTCGCGCAGCGTGAAGCCCTGGGCCTCGGTGCGGGCGGCGAGGTCGTCGATCTGGGGCCAGGGGCGTTCGGGGTTGACGTGGTCGGCGGTGAGCGGGGAGACCCCGCCCCAGTCGTCGATGCCCGCGCGGATCATCAGCGCGTACTCGTCCACGCCGCCGCTCTCCGCGCCGATGAGGTTGGGCGGCGCCTGGATGTGCGCCTTGGGTCCCATGACCAGTCGGGTGACGGCGATGGTGGCGGCCATCTCCTCGCGCTCGATGTCGGGCCGGTGCATCATCGCGGTGTTCGGCTTGGCGCGGAAGTTCTGCACGATGATCTCCTGGAGACCGCCGTAGCGGCGGGAGACCCCGCGCATCGCGAAGATCGAGTGCGCCCGGTCGGCGAGCGTCTCGCCGATGCCCAACAACAGGCCGGTGGTGAAGGGGACGCTGGAACGACCGGCGTCCTCCAGGGCGCGCAACCGGACGGCCGGGTCCTTGTCGGGGCTGCCGTAGTGGGCTTGGCCCTTCTCCTCGAACAGGCGCCGGGAGGTGGTCTCCAACATCATGCCCATCGAGGGCGAGACCGGCTTGAGGCGTTGGAAGTCCGACCAGGTCAGCACCCCGGGGTTGAGGTGCGGTAGCAGGCCGGTCTCCTCCAGGATCATGATCGCCATGGCGCGCACGTACGAGAGGGTGTCGTCGTAGCCGCGCGAGTCGAGCCACTCGGCGGCCTGCTTCCACCGGTCCTCGGGGCGGTCGCCCAGGGTGATGAGGACTTCCTTGCAGCCCATCTCGGCGCCCTTGCGGGCGATCTCCAGGACCTCGTCCGCGGACATGTAGGGGGATTCGAGCCTGCCGGGGACCGTGACGAAGGTGCAGTAGTGGCAGCGGTCCCGACACAGTCGGGTCAGTGGCACGAAGACCTTGCGGCTGTAGGTGATGACCTTTCCGCGTCCCGAGGCCTCCAGCCCGGCGTCGCGTACCCGGCCGGCGTGGTCGAGGAGGAGGTCGAGGTCTTCGCCACGGGCGTGCAGGAGGATCTCGGCTTCGGTGGGGTCCAGGGTCTTGCCGTCACGCGCTCGGGCCAGCGCCCTGCGCATGGCGGACGCCGTGGGCGTGGGGATGGGCTCCGGGTCGTTCGCACCGCTCATACCGGCCCACCCTACGTGCCGGGGGTTCGCCGCCCGAGGCCGCCACCCGCTGATCCTCAGGAAAGGTGGGAGGACCGAACGGAGGTCGGTCCGTGGACGACCCGGTTCGGTCGGGTGCGCGCCGTTAGGCTGGCCGGGTGCTGACTCGGCTTCGACGTAACGCGTGGGTGCGCCTCGCCCTGCTGCTGGTGGTGTGCGCCTGCGCGGGCGTGGCCGTGCACGCGAACTGGAATCAGGCGCGCGAGGCCGTCGCCGAACTCCCCCTGTGGGTACTGCCGACCGCCGTCCTGGCCGGGATGCTGGGGTTGGCCGCGCAGATGCTGGCCTGGCGTTCGCTCCTGGCCGGGCTGGGTTCACCACTGCCGCGTACGGTGGCCGCGCGCGTGATGTTCGTCGGCCAACTCGGCAAGTACCTGCCGGGGTCGGTGTGGGCCTTCGTCGCCCAGGTGGAGTTGGCCCGGGACTGGAGCGTGCCCCGCTCACGGGGCGCGGCGGCCACCCTGGTGGCGATCGCGGTGACGGTGGCGGTGAGCCTGGCCGTGGCGGCGGTGGCGCTGCCACTGTCATCGGCGGAGGCGGCCCGCCGCTGGTGGTGGGCGCTGGCCGCAGCCCCGGTGCTCCTGGCCTGTCTGCACCCGCGTGTGCTGGGGTGGGGCATCGGGTTGGCCGCACGGCCCTTCGCCCGCTTCCGAGAGGTGGCCGAGGCGGGTCCGCTGCGGATCGGCGGGGGCCCCGTGGTCGCCTCGGTGGGGTGGACCCTGGTGGCGTGGGTGCCCTTGGGCGCGCACGTGTGGCTCCTGACCTGGGCGGTGGGTGGGAACGCCCTGGCCTCGATCGGTCCGGCGGTGGGTGCCT
>NZ_DYZD01000200.1 GCF_020741345.1 Nocardiopsis listeri | reverse complement strand
GCCTGGGTGGTGCACGTGCCGGTCCTGCTGATGGGGGAGGGACCGGGCGGTACCGCTTACCGGATCACGTCCGGCCTCTTCATGCTGACGCGGTTTCGACTCCCCGACGGTTCGCGCGGGCTACGAGCGGGCCGAGGTGACCACGGGTGAGGGCACCCCCTGAAGACCCGGTCCGCAACCCCGCACACGCCGCCGGCCCGACCCCGAGGGAGATCGGGCCGGGCCGGTGGGTGCCGTGTCGGGCTGTTCGGTGGGAGGTACCCCCGGTCAACCCGCCAGGCGCTGGGCGGGCAGCGGCACCGGGCGGCGCTCACGACCCGTGTAGCTGCTCAGTGGACGGATGAGCGCGTTCGCCGCCTGCTGCTCCAGGACGTGCGCCGTCCACCCGGTGATCCGGGCCATCACGAACAGTGGTGTGAAGGTCGCAACCTCGAAACCCATCAGGTGGTAGGCCGGGCCCGCCGGGTAGTCCAGGTTCGGGTGGATGCCCTTGCGCTCCACCATCGCCTTCTCCAGGGCCTCGTACAGCTCCATGAGCTCGTCGGAGCCCTTGAGCGCGGCCATCTTGTCCAGCGCCTCGCGCATGGTGGGCACTCGGGAGTCACCGTGCTTGTACACGCGGTGCCCGAAGCCCATGATCTTGCGCTTCTCGGCCAGGGCGGTGTCGAGCCAGTCGGCGGCGCGGTCCGCGGAGCCGATCTCGTCGAGCATGTGCATGACGGCCTCGTTGGCGCCCCCGTGCAGGGACCCCTTCAACGCGCCGATCGCCGCCGTCACCGAGCTGTAGATGTCCGACAGCGTCGAGGTCACCACCCGGGCGGTGAACGTGGAGGCGTTGAAGCTGTGCTCGGCGTAGAGGATCATCGAGACCTCGAAGCAGCGCACCACCTCGGTCTCGGGCACCTTCCCGAAACACATGTGGAAGAAGTTCTCCGCGTAGTCCAGGGCCGGATCCGGCTGGATCGGCTCCAGGCCCTGGCGGCGTCGGTGGTCGGCGGCGACCACCGTGGGCAGCTTGGCCAGCATCGCCTCGGCCTTGACCCGGTTGGCCGCGACCGAGCCGTCGTCCTCCGTGGGGTCGTCCGCGCCCAGGTAACTGATGGCGGTGCGCAGCACGTCCATGGGGTGCGCGGTCTCGGGCAGCTTCCGGAGCAGTTCCAGCGTGTGCCGGTCCAGGGCGCGGTTGACGCGCTCACGCGCGGTGAACTCGCGCAACTGCCCGGCCGTGGGCAGTTCCCCGTACCAGAGCAGGTACGCGACCTCCTCGAACGTGCACGAGGCGGCCAGGTCCTGCACCGGGTAGCCCCGGTAGGTCAGGGAGTTGGAGGCCTCGTCGACCATGGAGATCTCGGTGGTGTCGACCACCACCCCGGCCAGGCCCTTGCGGATCGCCGTGTCGGTCATGCTCACCACATCCGTTCAGATCGTGAAGTTGAAGACGTCGCCGTCGAAGGCGTTGTAGGCGGGGTAGTCGAGCAGTTCGTAGAGGCGCTTGCGGGTCTGCATCCGGTCGACGAGGCCCGCCTGGGTGCCCTCCTCGCGGATGGTCCGTAGCCCGTCCTCGACGGCGCCCATGGCCAGACGCAACGTGGTGACCGGGTAGATCACCAGGTTCAACCCGAGCGATTCGAGTTGTTCGACGGTGAGCAGCTCGCTCTTGCCGAACTCGGTCATGTTGGCCAGCAGCGGCACGTCCACGGCCTTGCGGAACGCCTCGAAGTCGGCGGGCCCGCGCATCGCCTCGGGGAAGACCATGTCGGCGCCCGCGTCCACGTACGCCTTGGCACGCTCGATGGCGGCGTCCAGTCCCTCCACCGCCGCGGCGTCGGTGCGGGCGCAGATCACGAAGTCCCCGTCACGACGGGCGCTGACCGCGGCGCGGATCCGGCGGACCATGGTGGCGGTGTCGGTGACGGTCTTGCCGTCCAGGTGGCCGCAGCGCTTGGGATCGACCTGGTCCTCCAGGTGGCAGCCGGCGATCCCCGCGTCCTCCAGGGACTGCACGGTGCGGGCCGCGTTCATCGGCTCACCGAAACCGGTGTCGGCGTCGATGATCGTGGGCAGGTCGGTGACCCTGGCGATCTGGTGCCCGCGACCGACGACCTCGGGCAGGGTGGTCAGACCGATGTCGGGCAGGGCGAGGTCCGCGGCGATCACCGCGCCCGACACGTACGCGGCTTCGAAGCCGAGCTCCTGGATGAGGACCGCGGTGAGCGGGTTCATGGCCCCGGGGGCCCGCAGCAACCGGCCCGAGGCCAGGTCCTCGCGCAGGCGACGGCGTTTGGCGTTCGGTGAGGTGGTGGCGTTCAGCATCAGAAGATCCCCTTCGAGGTCGGCAGGTCGCGTGGGGCGGTGGCCGTGTCCTCGGTGAAGGTCAGCTGACGGACCTCCTCGGCGGTGAGCTCGGGCAGCCGCTCCACCAGCCCCAGGAAACGATTCTGTTCCTCCGGGGAGACCACGCCGTCCGCCAGCGCGCGGAACTTGGCGACGTAGTCCGGGCGGGTGAAGGGGCGGGCGCCCAGCGGGTGGGCGTCGGCCATGGCGATCTCGTCCTCGATGACGCTTCCGTCCGCCATCTCCACGACCACCCGGCCACCGAAGGCCTTCTTGTTCGGGTCGGTGGCGTGGTAACGCTCGGTCCACTCAGGGTCCTCGACCGTGGAGATCTTGTGCCACAGCTCGACGGTGTCGGGGCGTTGGGCCCGCTCGGGGGCGTAGGAGCGCTCGTGGTGCCATTCCCCGTCCTGCAGGGCCACGGCGAAGATGTAGGGGATGGAGTGGTCCAGGGTCTCCCGACTCGCCTGCGGATCCATCTTCTGCGGGTCGCCCGAGCCGGTGCCGATCACGTAGTGCGTGTGGTGGCTGGTGTGGATGGTGATCGCGCGGACCTTCGAGGTGTCGCCGACCTTCGGGCCGAGACGGCGGGCCAGGTCGATGAGGGCCTGGCTCTGGTACTCGGCGGAGTGCTCCTTGGTGTAGGTCTCCAGGATGCCGCGCTTGGCCTCGCCCGGAGCGGGGAGTTCCACGACGTACTCCACGTCGGGACCGCTGAGCAGGTAGGCGATGAAGCCGTCCTCGCCCTCGTAGGCCGGCGAAGGCGCGCCTTCGCCGCGCATCGCCCGGTCCACGGACTCCACGGCCATCTTCCCGGCGAACGCGGGGGCGTAGGCCTTCCAGCTGGAGATCTCGCCCTTGCGGGACTGACGCGTGGTGGTGGTGACGTGCAGGGCCTGCTGGACCGCCTGATAGACGACCTCGGTGCCCGGCTCCAGCAGTGTGCCGATGCCCGCGGCGGCCGACGGGCCCAGGTGCGCGATGTGGTCGATCTTGTGCTCGTGCAGGCAGATGCCCTTGACCAGCGCGACCTGGATCTCGTAGCCGGTGGCGATGCCCCGGACCAGGGAACGGCCGTCCTTGCCCATGTGCTGGGCCACGGCCAGGATCGGCGGGATGTTGTCGCCGGGGTGCGAGTAGTCGGCGGCCAGGAACGTGTCGTGGAAGTCCAGTTCACGGACGGCGACCCCGTTGGCCCAGGCCGCCCACTCCGGGGAGACCCGGGTGGAGGTCGGGGTGCCCATGATCGTGGCGCCCGGGTCAAGCGGATGGCGGGTCGCCTGCGCCCGCGCGCTGCGGACGGGTCGGCGGCGCAGGGAGGCGGCGGCCACGGCGGCGTTGTCGATGATCCGGTTGCCGACCATCTCCACCACGGCGGGTTCGACCTTGACCGGGTCGGTCGCCACGGACGCGATCCGGTGGGCCAGCTGATCCTCCTTGGCGGGCCCCTCCGAGCTCCGGTGGACCCGGACGCGGTGCTGCACCATGTTCATCCCCTCGACGCGGTTGTTGTGCAGCCGAGATTGGCACGGGCGTAATGCGGGTGGAAGGCCCTAAACCTGCTGGGTTCCGCTAAGCCGAAGGGGTGATTCCGCTAATCCTGTTAAGGAATTTCGAGTAATGAAGTTGCCCTTGGGCGGCCCGGACCTATAGAAAGCTTGAATGCTCAGAGGTAACAAGGTCGGGCTCAGGGCTCGGCACGAGGAAGACATCCCGCTCCTTCAGGCCGATCTCTACGACGACCCGGTCATCCACTCGCGGGCCCAGGGCAGCCCCTGGCGGCCGACGACGCCCGGCTCGAAGAGCTCCCCGGTCGCGGTGGACGACAGCGCGCAGGGGTATGTCGCGTTCTCCGTCGTGGACCTGGAGAGTGACGAACTGGTCGGGACGGCGACCTTCTGGGGGATCGACGACCACAGTCGGTCCGCGCACATCGGCCTGGGGGTGCTGTCCTCCGCCCGTGGCAAGGGTTACGGAACCGACATCGTCGCGGTGCTGTGCCACTACGGTTTCGTCCTGCGCGGCCTCCACAGGCTCCAGGTCGAGACGTTGGCCGACAACACGGCGATGCTGCTCGCCGCCGAGCGCAACGGTTTCGTGCACGAAGGTGTCATGCGCTCGTCGGCCTGGGTGCTGGGCGAGTTCCTGGACGAGGTCGTGCTCGGGCTTCTCGCCGACGAGTGGAAGTCATCCCTGAAAGGGTGAGGTCCCGCCGAACCCGATCGGCCCCCTGAAGACACGACAAGGCATGTGAACCACCGGTTCACGTGCCTTGTCGCTTTTTCGAGTGGCGCGATTCTCCGTGGAGATCCAGAACCACGGAGCGGAGCCGATGCGTGGTTCGGCGCCAGCTCGGATGCGTTTCGTGTCGGTTGCGCCTGTCCGCACGCGGCCACGTGTGACCCCCGGGCCGAAACGGTCATCCCTCCCATGCCGCGGGGGCCGGCAGCGTCATCGCACGTGATAAATCCGGCGACATCGGCGATCATCCTCGCAATACTGTCGCCCATGGATGAGATCCAGGTCGTCGTCGCCCATTCCGAGCGCGCGACTCTGCGCGTCGGCGACGTGTTCTTGAAGGT
>NZ_DYZD01000199.1 GCF_020741345.1 Nocardiopsis listeri | reverse complement strand
GGACGTCGTCACGGTCACCGACCTGGTGGAGAAGCCCTCAAGGGAAGAGGCACCGAGTCGTTGGGCGGTCATCGGTCGCTACGTGTGCGACCCCGCGGTCTTCGAGGTCCTGCACCGCACCCCGCCGGGCCGCGGCGGTGAGATCCAGCTGACGGACGCCCTGCTCGAACTCGCCCGGACCAAGCCCGAGGAAGGCGGCGGCGTGCGCGGGGTCCTGCTGCGGGGACAGCGCTACGACACCGGCAACAAGGCCGACTACATCCGCACCGTGGTCGACTTCGCCTGCCGACGCCCGGACCTGGCCGAGGAGCTCCTGCCCTGGCTGCGGGAGTTCGTGGACCGCCACGACCGCGCCGACCGGAGCTGACCCGACCGGCACGTCCCATCGATGTCAGTGGCCACAATGGGATGGGACGGGGCACGCGAGTGGACCGTTCCCAGTGCGCACCACGAACCGGAGGGACCCCATGAAGAGCGTCGAACAGCACGTCTCCGATCTGCTGGCGCTGGTCGCCGTGCCCGAGGCGACGGAGCTCGACCTGCTTCGGGCCCACGGGACGGTACTGGCCGAGCCGGTGGTCTCCGAGGTGTCCCTGCCGGGCTTCGACAACTCCTCGATGGACGGTTACGCCGTACACTCCGCCGACCTGGAACACGCCTCGCCCACCTCCCCGGTCAGGCTGTCGGTGGTGGCCGACATCCCGGCGGGAGACCCGTCCCCGAGCGCGATCCGCCCCGGCCTGTGCGCGCGCATCATGACCGGCGCCCCCATGCCCACGGGGGCCGACGCCGTCGTCCCGGTCGAGTGGACCGATGGTGGGAGCGTGGAGGTCCTCGTCGAGCGTCCGGCCACGCCCGGCGGGTTCGTGCGCAGGAGCGGTGAGGACGTCGAGGCGGGCGCGAGGGTGCTCAGCGCCGGGACCCTCATCGGCGCGGGGGAGATGGGTGTGCTCGCGGCGGTCGGTCGCCGGACCGTTCCGGCCGTTCCCCGGCCCAGGGTCGTGGTCCTCTCCACAGGTGAGGAACTGGTCGAACCCGGGCGACCGCTCGGCCCCGGCCAGATCTACGAGTCGAACAGCTACATGATCGCGGCCGCCGCGAAGGAGGCCGGAGCCGAGGTGCACCGCCACGGCTTCGTCGGCGATGATCCGGTCAGCGTCCGCGACGCCCTGGAAGGGCTGCTGTTGCGCGCCGACATCGTCGTCACCACCGGCGGCGTCAGCATGGGCGCCTACGACGTGGTCAAGGAGGTGCTCAGCAGGCAGGGCACCGTCGAGTTCACCTCGGTGGCCATGCAGCCGGGCAAGCCCCAGGGACACGGCACGATCGGCCCGGACGGGACGCCCATCATCACGCTGCCGGGCAATCCGGTGAGCGCCTTCGTCTCCTTCCAGATGTTCGTACGCCCGGTGCTGCGAAAGCTGCGAGGCCTCGACCCGGCGCCCCTGCCCGCGGTGCGCGCCCGACTGTCCACGGCGGTCACCTCGCCGAAGGGCCGACGTTCCTACCTGCGCGCCGTGTTGGCGCCGGCGGCCCCCGGCGCCGAAGCGGCGCACACCGTCGCGCCCGCGGTCCGACAGGGTTCGCATCAGCTGTCCGCGCTGGCCGACGCCAACGGGCTCCTCGTCGTTCCGGAGGAGGTCACGGAGCTACCGGCGGGCGCGATCGCGGAGGTCCTGACGCTGCCCGGACACTGACCCGGGACGGTCCCTGCGCCGTTGTCACCGTGGAGGAGTACGGTCATGCGTGGGACGCGCCACCGCGCGCCCCACGCGGCCGGCGCACCGATGGGCCGCGTGGTCCACACGCGAAGACAACGGGTGACCTCGATGACCGACACCCCGCAGCCGGAGGCGCATTCCTCCGGCCTGACCCACCTCGACGAGTCCGGCGCCGCGCGCATGGTCGACGTCTCCCGTAAGGACGTCAGCACCCGCAGCGCGACCGCCACCGGGCGGGTGCTGCTCAACGCCGCGACCGTCGCCGCCCTGCGTGACGGTGAGGTTCCCAAGGGCGACGCACTCGCGGTCGCGCGCATCGCCGGAATCCAGGGCGCCAAACGCACCCCCGACCTGGTGCCGTTGTGCCACCCCATCGCGGTGCACGGTGTCGACGTGGACCTGACGGTCCTCGACGACGGCGTGGACATCTCCGCCACGGTCCGTACCGCCGACCGCACGGGTGTCGAGATGGAGGCGCTCACCTGCGTGATGACAGCGGCGCTCGGCCTGGTCGACATGGTCAAGGCCATCGACCCGGAGGCCGAGGTCACCGAGGTCAGGGTCGAGGAGAAGCTCGGCGGGAAGAAGGGGCACTGGAAGCGTGGCGACTGAGTCGAACGGTCGGTCGCCGCGTCGGGTCGCCGTGGTCACCGCCTCGAACCGGGCGGCCGCCGGGGTCTATCCGGATCGCTCCGGACCGGTGATCGTGGAGCGTCTGCGCGACCTGGACTTCACGGTGGTGGGGCCCTGGGTGGTGCCGGACGGTCCCCCGGTGACCCAGGCACTGTTGCGGGCGCACCAGGAGGGCGCCGACGCCGTGCTCACCACGGGCGGCACGGGTCTGACCCCCCAGGACCGCACCCCCGAGGCCACCCGCCCGTTGTTGGCCTTCGAGGTCCCGGGCGTCTCCGAGGCGCTGCGCGCCGCGGGACGGGACAAGGGGGTGCACACCGCGATCCTCTCCCGAGGTCTGGCCGGGGTCGTGGAACGGGACGGGCACAGCATGCTCGTGGTGAACCTGCCCGGCTCCCGAGGCGGTGTACGCGACGGAATGGACGTGCTGGCACCCGTTCTGGGGCACGCGATCGACCAGATGCGGGGCGGTGACCATCCCCGGTCGGAATGAGACCCGGTAATGACCACAATCACATCCCGGGCATTCCGGAAGCAGAGAATTCCTTGACCCTAGTACGGTTTTCGGTGCAGGAGTGAATGGAGTTTGGAATCATCCGATTCCGGTGTGGCGGAGGTGACACCCGCTACCGCACGTCCCCAGGGGTGGAATACTGGAAGGGCTCACCGGTGCCGGGCGTGGCCACGCCCCGAGGACCGGTGGCGTATCCGCGCCGAGTGGTGCACAGGGCCACGGAGGGACGACGTGAATCGCAGACAGAGGTGGCCGGTCACCCTGGAGGAGGGGTCGATCGCGCTTCGCCCGCTGCGCCTACGCGACGCCCCCGCCCTGCGTGACACCCGTGCGCGCAACGCCGAGTGGCTGCGGCCGTGGGAGCCCACCTACCCGGAAATGCCGTTACGCACCACCGGTCTCGCCCCCTACGTCGCGATGATCCAGGCCATTCGCCGTGAGGCGCGTCAGGGGCTGTCCATGCCCTGGGCGGTCACCTACGACGACCGTTTCGTAGGACAGCTCACAGTGGGCGCCATCGTGTGGGGTTCGGCCAGGTCGGCGCAGGTCGGTTACTGGATCGACAGTGCCTACGCGGGACGGGGCATCACCCCGACAGCCGTCGCGTTGGCCGTCGACCATTCCTTCTTCAACGTCGGACTCCACCGGATCGAGGCCAACATCCGACCCGAGAACCGTGCCAGCAGGCGCGTGGTCACCAAACTCGGTTTCCGAGACGAGGGTGTGCGGCGCAGACAGCTGCACATCGACGGGGCCTGGCGGGACCATATCTGTTATGGACTCACCGCGGAGGAGGTGCCCCGAGGGGTTTTGCGCCGTTGGTACGACGGAGGGTCTTCCGGTCCGACCCCAGAGGGTGGTTCCGGCCCCGGTTCCGCATTGGGGCCACATGGCCCGAACGGCGACGAGGATCCACGTGATCCGGCGAGTCCGAACCCGGGGTCGAACTGAACGTGACAGCATCACGGGTGCATCCGAAACCTAAACCTCTCTTTAAGCACATTGATTCATTACTTTGCGTTGAATTGGCACTGCGCTCCGCAGTCACCGTCTGACCTGGGCTTTCTTCCGGAGGGGTGGGGCGACCGAAACTAAGGGTCCACAATCTTGCGACACTCCGGTCGGAATGCGGCGCATTTATGGACACGGGGTCGTACCGTGCGGAACATAGACGCATTGACGATGCGGGCAACGCGTGGATATGGCACACGGGATTCGCTCCGGCTTCGGCCCGGAGCAGGAACGGTACCGGGTCGGGAGACGTCGGTACTCCCGAGACAGTGTTCGTGTACACGCGGCGCGGTGTCGACGAAGTGTCGATCAACGTTCAGTGGCCGTCATCGTGAGGAGGGGTGATGAGCAGCTCTCCCCTGTACCTCGCCATCGTGGTGGTCTGGCTCATCGTCCTGGTGCCGATGCTGTTGCGCAAGGACGCGGTCGAGCCGGTTCACGAGGAGACCCGGCGCGACGACGCCGATCCGGACACCGACGAGGTCGACGAGACGTTCGAGGAGGAAGAATCGGACGAGGAGGATCCGGATCTCACCGAGACCCGGGTCGTCACCCGTCCGCGGGCACACCGGGAGCACGCGGACGAGGAGGCCGAGGAGTCGCGTCCCGTCGAGCGGCGCCGGATCCCCGCACCCGAACCTCGGGCCCGGGTCATCGCCCGCCGTCGTCGACGCACCAGCGCGCTCACCCTGCTCAACGTCTCCACCATCGTTGCCGTCGCCTTCGGTCTCGGTCCCTGGTGGGTGATCGCGCCGCCGATCCTGTTGCTCGTCGGACACCTCGCACTGCTCCGGGAGGCGGCCAAGGCCGACGCCGAGCAGCGCCAGGCCCGCCTCAAGGCACGCCGCCGGGCCCTGCTGCGCGCACGTCGGGACCGTGACCGGCAGGAACACGAGGCCAGGGAGGCCGAGCGCCTGGCCAAGGTGATCGCCCTCCAAGAGCGTCGCAGTCAGGTCTACGACCAGTACGCGGACGCCCGCCTGAGGGCCGCCGGAGACTGACCCCGGTCCGAACGCCCGGTCGGGCGTTCGGACCACTCGAACTTTCCTGCTAAAGTTGGTCTCGTCTTCGGGGCTGTGGCGCAGACCGGTAGCGCACCTCGTTCGCATCGAGGGGGTCAGGGGTTCAAATCCCCTCAGCTCCACCGAAGAGAAGGGGCCGAAGGGAAGCACGTCTTCCCTTCGGCCCTTTCGTTCTTCCTCGCAGGAAAAGAGCAGGGCCCGATCCGTGGATCGGGCCCTTTCTCGTGCTCGTGGTGGGGCCGGACGCCGTGCTCGCTGTTCCCTGTGGCGGGAGGTCGTCCGGACCTGAGCCCCGAGTGTCACCGGCGAAGCGTCTATCCCCTGCGGCGGGGTGGTGCCGATGCGGTCCTCAGCCTATCCACCGACGCGCCGCAACGCCTATGGGTTCGGGCCTTCGGATCGATCGGCCAGATCTTTACAGTGGTAACTTGCCGGCGTATAGTTCCGGTATGGCAGATGGATACCACCACGGAAACCTGCGGGCCGCAGTGTTGGAGCGGGCCGCCCGGGTCATCGCGGAGAAGGGGCCCTACGGCTTCAGTCTGCGCTCGCTCGCGGCGGACCTCGGGGTCAGTCACACGGCCCCAAGACACCACTTCGGTGGCCGGGAAGGTGTGCTCAACGCGCTGGCCACCGAGGGCTTCACCGAGCTCGCCGAGCGACTGCGGGTCAACCGGGAGGCCCGCGGCGGCTTCCTGGAGGCCGGGGTCGTCTACGTGGGTTTCGCCACCGACTTCCCGGCGCACTTCACCGTGATGTTCGAACCCTCCCTGCTCGACCAGGACGACGCCGAATTGAACGCCGCACGTACTGCGGCCTTCGGCGAACTGCGTTCGGGGGTGGAGTCCCTTGCGGAGGAGGGGCGGGAGGTCGCCGACGCGCCGGCCGCGGTGGTGGCCGGGTGGTCGATCGTGCACGGTCTGGCGACCCTGGCCCTCACCGGGAACCTGGACGGTTCCGGGGTGCGCGAGCTGTTCGGTGACGCCGATCTGCCGACCATCACCCGTCGCGGTGCCGGACTCCTGTTCGGCCCGTCGGGTCCACCCCCCGACAACGAAGCGGAGTAGCCATGTCGGCGTCCACACTCATCTCGTCCGGGATCATCCTGCTCACCGTGGTGGGCATCGCCTACGGCGGTACGTTCCTGCTGCGCGTGGTCAACGGGCGGTTCCCCGCCAACGACCTGCAAAAGTCCTACTTCCGGGCCGGGCACGCCCACGCCGGGGTCCTGGTCATCCTCGGTCTGGTGGTGCGTCTGTTGTTGGAGGGGCCCACGGTCCCCGACTGGGGACACCCGGTGGGCGACCTGGTCCTGGTCGCGGCCATCCTGATGCCCGCGGGGTTCTTCCTGTCCGTGATCGGTCGGGACCCGCGGGCCCCCAACCGGTTGCGGTACCTCGTTCAGGCGGGCGCGGTGAGCCTGGTCATCGGGCTGATCGGCGCGGGGGTCGCGTTGATCATGGGCGGCCTGGCACTTGTTTGAACCTCCGTGCGGGGGTGGACGGCGATCGGAAAGGCCCAGGCTCATACTCGTTTTTGGTCGCGTCCGAAACGGGGGTGCCGGGGGCCTCCGGGACGCGCGTCTGGATGGAACCGGGTTTTTGATTGATCACCGAGAGTGACGCCCTTCTTCTGGTGAAGGGTCACAGAAGTACCGCTATGTGGGGGTTTCTGGGTGGATGTGCGGATGCGAGGTCTGCCCGTGACGTCGTCACACGCCCCGGCCCCGGGAAGAACCGGGTTCTCCGATGCGTTTTCGATACTCCTTGTGGTAATAGCCATACCGTCGCTCTGCGTTATGTGGCCCTCTTCTGATTTTGCTTCTCAAGGGACTTGTCTTTGCAGGTCATCGGGGACGGTGCCGCGCGGCGAAGAGGATAGAAACCGGCCTGAGCTGCACCGATTCCGTCTTCTATGGTCATTTCGGAACCTGTGCTGCAACCTTTGGTCGACCGTCGGCCATGGAACGATGAATATTCGGCCTCGGCCCTTGTGGACTCTGCTGCGATAGGACATCTTGGTTCCGGGATGGGCTGGAAACACCAAGAAAGGTAGATGCCATGACCGTGCACGCGCAGAGCTCACGTAAGAACAACGGCTGGACCTGGTGGTAACCGGACCGGCCTGACGGCGCCGCCACGGCGCCCGTCACGCTTCGAGGGCCCGTTCGACATCGTCGACGGGCCCTTACCCATGTCCGCCCAAGACACTCCTCTCCGTGATCGAGAAGGGGATTTGACCGAACAGCCGATCGGGTAAGAGCCCGATAAGTCGTCCGGGCCGTCCGGGTCGGGGCCGAAACGAACGTGAAGGGGCGACCAGTAGCAGTGTCCGACTCCCCTCAGCAGTCAGGCGGATACGAATACCCGAAGGAACCGGAGCCCACGGGTGGTCACACGCGCCCACCCGTCCCGGAGGGCGCGCCGACCGCCCGCCCACCCGAGAGTCGCGTGGAGCCCGTCACGGAGGAGACCACGGCGGTCGTGGGGGAGGGATTCCGACGCACCACCAGGGCGCGCAACAAGACCATGCGGGCCGAACGCGGCCGGGGGTTCTGGCGCCTGGGAACGTCCACCGTCCTGTACGTGATGGTGGTCGGGGGTATGGCCGACTACGTCGATCCGCAGGTGCGCGTCATCGCCCATCTCGCGTTCTGGCTGTTCATCGGGTTGGGCCTGGGTCTGACGGTGGCCCGAGAACGCCGGCACGACTGGGCACCGCGACCACGGTGGCCATGGCTGCTCGCGGCGCTGGGCGGCGCGGTGACGGCCGAAGTGCTCATCCTGGCGGTGGGATCGCCCGCGATCATCGTGGGATCGATCATCCTGCTGGTGCTGGGGGCGTTCTTCCTCATGCTGGTGGGCTGAGCGCCGGGTCGGGAGTGCAGGGGAGCGGGCGGCTCAGGTGGCCTCGTCGTCGAAGGGCGGGCGCTTGCCGTTCAGGCGGGAGACCGGCTTCTTGGTGGTCTCCTCTTCCTCTTCCCAGAAGTGCTTCTGAATGAATCTCTTCGGGTTGAGGTCCTGGACGTCGAAGTCCTTGTACTCCGGACCGAGCCCCTCCTTGATGTCGTTGGAGGCGGAGTTGGCCATGGTGCGGAGCTGGCGCAGGACCCGTCCGATCTGCTGGGCCGCCTTCGGGAGCTGGTCCGGCCCGAAGATCAGCAACGCGAGAAGGAGGAGGATGACGAACTCTCCACCGCTGATGCCGAACATGTGTGGTCCTCGCCTTCGGGTGCTGACCGGCTTCAAGCAGGTTAACCGGTATCGCCACGCTTGGGTAACCGTGTCCCCATCCAACGCCCATCTGCGGCTCTTGGGGCACGTCAGGGCCTTGGACGCGAACCAGCCCCCCACTCGGGGCGAGCGGAGGGCTGGGGAAACGCACGTGTGACGGTCAGACCGTGCGAACGTCCGCCGCCTGCGGGCCCTTCGGGCCCTGGATGATGTCGAACTCGACCTTCTGGTCCTCTTCCAGGTTCCGGAAGCCGGTGCCCGCGATCGCAGAGTAGTGAACGAACACGTCGGGCTGACCACCCTCGACGGCGATGAACCCGAAACCCTTCTCAGAGTTGAACCACTTCACGGTGCCCTGAGCCATGTGCTCTCCCTTGGGGACTACGGCGGGACCGCACCCTGCTGGTCCCGGGTCGCCGGGCGCCGGACCGAAGAAGGGTCATACCCGAATCGACAAGCGCCCACGTGAAGTTCCGCGAGGCGCCTCGGGCATCCATGGAAACTACAACAGCAACCAGTTGCAGACAGTACCAGGGAGGAAGGGACCTTGCCGAGGCCTTTCGACTGCGAATCCCCGATATCCGAGTGTCCTGTTTCGGCTACTCGAAAAGGTTGATTTCCCGCCCTTGTGCGACTAATGGAGTTGTGCCCGGGGAACGGTTTCGGCGGTTCCCCGGGTCGGTAACTCGTCAGGAGGCGTCGCGCCCGTAGATCCACACCTCGAACCACAACCGGTCGCCCCAGGTGTCGTCCGGTAGCGGATAGGCCGATAGGACCGGATACAGGTAGGCGAAGTGCGCGATGGTCAACAACACCACGACACCGAAGACCACACCGCCGAGAGCGCGCGTGTAAGGAGCGAAGCGCGGACTGTCCTCTCCCGCGCCCATCAGCATCCCCAACATCAGCACGATGCCGAGCACCAGGAACGGCAGGAACGGCAGCGCGTAGAAGAGGAACATCGGGCGGTCCGGGTAGGCGAACCAGGGGAGCCAACCGGCGGCGACCCCGAGCAGCACGGCGCCGGCCCGCCAGTCGCGGAAGGTGATCCACCAACCCAGCATCACCACCATGGCGATGATGCTCACCCACCAGATGATCGGGGTGCCGATGGACACCACAGAGGTCACACAGCTCCCGGTGTCGCACCCGACGGCCTGCCCGTCGTAGTGGAACATCACCGGGGTGCGCATGATCAGCCACTCCCACGGTGCGGAGATGTAGGTGTGGTCGCTGGTGAGGTTGGAGTGGAAGTTCATCATCCGGCCGTGGTAGTCGATCAGACTCCACAGGGCCTCCAGCGGCGTGGCCAGGAGGTTGGGCAACCGGTCGGGGGCCAGACCGTCGGCGAAGTCCCGGTTGTAGCCGCCGCGGGTGAACAGCCACCCGGACCAGGAGAGCAGGTAGACGATCCCGGCGACCACCACGGTCTGCAAGAACGCGGGGACGGCGTCGATGCCCAGCCAACGGCCGAAGACACGACGCTGGCCGACGCTGCGGCGGGCACCGTAGTCCCAGGCGACGGTGAGAAGACCGAAGGCGGCGATGAAGAACAGGGCGGACCACTTGGTGCCGACGGCCAGACCGAAGCACAGACCGGCCGCCAGACGCCACCAACGCATGCCCAGCCAACCCACCGTGGTCACGTCGACCCCGGCCTCCACCAGACGGACCAGGCGCTCCCTCGTCTTGTCCCGGTCGATCACCAGACAGGTGAACCCCGCCAGGATCCACAGGGTGAGGAAGATGTCCACCATGGCGATGCGGCTCAGGGTGAAGTGCAGACCGTCCAGGGCCAGGATCAGCCCCGCGGTGCAGCCGAGCAGGATGGAGCGGGTCATCCGGGTGGCGAGCCGGACCAGGATGAGAACGGAGATCATCCCGGCCAGGGCGGAGGCCACCCGCCAACCCTCGGGGCTGACGGCCGATCCGAACGGCATCAGCGTCCACAGCCAGTCGCCGAGCGCGATCATCCACTTGCCGACGGGAGGGTGGACGATGAAGTCGCCCGTGCCGGTGAAGATGTTCGGATCGCCCTCGGCCAGCATGGTGTCCGAGTTGTCGAGGGTCTCGTGTTCGTACCCGAAGCGCCACAGGGCGAAGGCGTCCGTGGCGTAGTAGGTCTCGTCGAAGTAGATCCGTTCCGGCTGCCCGAGGTTGAAGAACCTGAGCGCCCCCGCGAACAACGCGACGAGGCCGGCTCCCAGCCAACCCGGCCAGGCGGGTGTGGGCATGCGGGGCACGAAGCGGGAACGGAGGTCGAAGGGCCGGGCCGCGGCCGGAGGGGGCGAGGGCTCGGCCTCGCTGGGAAGTGCGGTGGTGGTCATCTCGGCTCGTAGGTTGGGGTCAGAGATGGAGGTCCGTTGCGGACGGGCCGTGAAACCGGGTTTCGGATGGTTCGATCATGGCCAACCGTAGCGCGACAGGACGGGGATCACAGTGGTTGAGGGTGTCGAGAAAACGCAGCGGGGCGGGAGGCTCGTCTTGGCCGGGCTGCCCATCGGGAACCTGGAGGACGCACCACCTCGGCTGTTGCACGCCCTGGAGGGGGCGCGTGTGATCGCCGCGGAGGACACGCGTCGATTGCGACAATTCGCCTCCCGTGCGGGCATCCGCCTCGGCGGTGAGTCCGGTGCCCGTGTGGTGTCCTACTACGACGCGAACGAGAGCCGCAGAGGAGACGAACTCCTCGCCGATCTGCGGCGGGGCGAGGAGGTCCTGGTCGTCACCGACGCGGGGATGCCAGGGGTGTCCGACCCCGGCTACCGTCTGGCGGCGGCCTGTGCCGAGGAGGGGATCCCCGTCACCTCGATCCCTGGACCGTCGGCGGTGACCACGGCCCTGGTGGTCTCCGGACTGCCCACCGACCGATTCTGCTTCGAGGGGTTCCCACCGCGCAAGGGCCTGAAGCCGTATCTGGAGGAGTTGGCCGAGGAGCGCCGGACGATGGTCTTCTTCGAGAGCCCGCACCGGATCGCCGCCACGCTCCAGGCGATGGCCGCGGCGTTCGGCGTCCAACGCCGGGCGGCGGTCTGTCGTGAACTCACCAAGACCTACGAACAGGTGCGCCGAGGCGGCCTGGGCGAGCTGGCCGAATGGGCCGCCGACGGTGTGCGCGGTGAGATCTCCGTGGTGGTGGAGGGCGCCCGGCCCCGTGCGGAGAACACGAGCGACACCGACCTGATCACCGCCGTGGGGGAGTTGGAGGACGAGGGAATGCGTCGCAAGGAGGCCATCGTCCGGGTCGCCAAGGAGACCGGGGTGCCCAAACGCCGTGTCTACGATCTGGTCCACGGCGTCGTCGAGGCGGAGTGATCTCGGAGGGTTCCGCCGCCGGCGAAACCGGCCCCCGGTCCGGTGCATCGAACAGCACTGAGACCGAAGCGACGAAAGAGGATTCGTACATGCGCAGTGAGCTCTTCCAACACGCTCAGGAGACCCAGCAGCCGGGGATGCACCTGCAGAACCGCAAGATGCTGAGGGTGGGGCTCAACGGGGAGTTCTACGCCCGCCAGGGCTCGATGGTCGCCTATCAAGGGCAGATCGACTTCGCCTACCAGGGCGCGGGCAGCGTCGGCCGGTTCATGAAGAAGGCGTTCACCGGCGAGGGTCTGCCGTTGATGAAGGTGTCCGGGCAGGGGGACGTGTTCTTGGCACACGAGGCCTGGGACGTGCACCTGATCGACCTGGAGGACGAGTCCCTCACCATCAACGGTGCCAACGTTCTGGCCTTCGAGCCCACCCTGAACTGGGACATCCAGAAGGTGCAGGGGTTCGGCGGCATGGTGGCCGGCGGGCTCTTCAACACGGTCTTCACCGGTCGGGGCCGGGTGGCCGTGGCCTGTCATGGGACCCCGGTGCTGCTCAACGTGGACCAGCCGACCTTCGTCGACACCCAGGCCGCCGTCGCCTGGAGCACTTCCCTGCAGGCCACCATCCGCAGCACGGTCAAGGCCGGAGCGATCATCGGGCGCGGCAGCGGTGAGGCCTTCCAGCTCGCCCTGCAGGGGCAGGGCTTCGTGCTCGTCCAGGGATCCGAGGGCGCACCGGCCCCCACCGGAGGCTGAGCGGATCGCGCGCAAGAGGAGGGCCCCGAACCACACGAGGCGGTTCGGGGCCCTCTGATCGCTCGGACGGGTGAAGGCGAGACCTAGACGACCGCTCCGTCGTCCGCCTCGCGGGCGGCCTTGGCCGCCACCTTCTGCTTGGCCTTGCGTTCCTTGATCACGTGCGGCGGGGGCGTCTTGTCCCACTTTTGCAGCCAGATGGCGATCGGGACCGCGACGAACACGGTGGAGACCACACCGGTGGACAGACCGACCAACATGGCGATGGAGAAGTCCTGGAGCGAGGACCCACCGAGGAAGGTGAGGAAGATCAGGATGATCCACGCACCGACGGTCGTGTTCACCGTACGAGGCAGGGTGTTGAGGATCGCGCGGTTGGCGATCTCGGTGAACGAGGACTTGTCGTCCTTCGCCCACTCGTCTCGCACCCTGTCGAACACCACCACCGAGTCGTTGACGGTGAAACCGATGACACTCAGGATCGCGGCGAGGAAGACCCCGTCGATGGGCTTGCCGAGCCAGATGAACAGGCCGACGACCAGCAACATGTTGAAGGCCAGCGACAGCATGGTGGAGACACCGAAGGACCAGCGGAAACGCCAGGCCAGGTAGATCATCTGCAGGGCCAGGGCCGCGCCGAGCGCGATCAGGGCCCGGTTGCGCAGCTCGTCCCCCATGCTCGGACCGATCAGCTCGTCGCTGACCAGATCCACGCCACCGGTCTCCTCGGCGATGGCCTCGGTGATGCCATCGGCCTCCGCGTCGGAGATGTCGCCGGTACGGACGGACAGGTCGCCGTCACCGGACTCCTGGACCACCGCGGTGTCCGAACCCGCGAAGTCGAGCCCGGAGATGACGCCTCGGGCCTCGTCGACGGACAGGTCCTGCTCGCCGGTGATCTCGTACTCCAGGACGCGACCCCCGGTGAACTCGACACCGAGGTTGGTGTCGCGCACCAACGGCGCCGCGATCGCGGTGACCACGATCAGGGCGGCGACGATGAGCCCGACACGGCGGAAGTTCATCAGCTGCGGGTTCTTCTCGACCAGCCAGGTACGGACCTTGCCGATGCGGTCGATGCCGCTGATCGAGGGGTGCTTCTTGATGACGGTTCGACGCACCGCCCACTCCACGAACACGCGCGCGATGACGAGCGCGGAGATCATGGAGGCGATGGTGCCGAGGCTCAGGGTCACACCGAAGCCCTGGACGGTACCGGAGGCGAAGAAGAACAGCAGGGCCGCGGCCAGGATCGTGGTGACGTTGGTGTCGAGGACCGCGCTCCAGGCCTTCTGCGTGCCCTGGACGAAAGCCTTCTCCAGGTTGGGCGGCACCGCGCGGCGACGGCGACGGGCCAGGGCACCGGTCTCCTTGCCGTCCTTGCCCTCCTTGTCGGAATCCTGCATACCGGAGGCCTTGTTGGCCTCGTAGACCTGTTGCTGGCGCTGATACTCCTCGCGCGCTCGTTCGAAGATCAGCACGTTGGCGTCGATGGCCATACCGATCGCCAACACGAAACCGGCCAGACCGGGCAACGTCAGCGTGGCGCTGATGGCCACCAACGCGCCGTAGGCGATCAGGGTGTAGAACGCCAGGGCCAGGGAGGCCAGGAAGCCGACCATGCGGTACACCACCGTGATGTACAGCGCGGTGAACGCGATGCCCAGGATGGCGGCGATGGCGCTGGCCTGGATGGCGGCGGCGCCGAGGGTCGGGCCGACGGTCTGGCGCTGGACCTCGGTGACCGGCAGCGGCAGCGAACCGCCCTCGATCAGCACGGCCAGCTCTTCGGCGGTCTCGCTGTTGAAGTCACCGCTGATGGTGGTCTGGCCTCCGGCCATGCCCACCTCACAAGCGGTCTCCGCCGTCACCTGCGGGGACGAGATGACCTGGTCGTCCAGGACGATCGCGACGCGGCGACGCGGGTCGCCCTCCTGGAAGCAGGCGGCCTGACCGGTCAGCTCCTGCCACTGGTCACGGCCTTCGCCACGGAAGGCGACGTTGACGACCCACTGGGCGCGGTTGACCTGGTCGAGACCGGCCTCGGCGCTGGAGACGCGGTCGCCCTGGATGGCGGCCTCACCCAGCTGAAGCATGGTGCCCTCGGAGTCGGGCAGGGTCAGCGCGACGTCCTCGGGGTTCTCCGCGGGGGGACCGGCCGGCGCCTGTGGCATGCCGCCACCGCCCGGGTCGCCGCCCATCCCGCCGAGCAGCTCTTCCATCTCCTCCTGCGTCATCTCGCCGCCCTCGCCCTCGGCGGGAGCCTCGCCCCCACCGTCGGAGGGTGCGCGGGCCTCGTCGGCCGGCGGGTTGGCGAAGTCGCCGCCCTGGGGCGCCTGGACGCCCTGGCCACCGGACTCGCCCACGCCGAGAACCGGGTGGAAGGACAGCTGGGCGGTCTGGCCGACGATCTGCGCGGCCTCCGCCGGGTCCTGCACGCCGGGCAGCTCGACGATGATCCGGTTCTCACCGGAACGCGACATGTTCGCCTCGGCCACGCCGAGACGGTCGATGCGCTGACGCAGCACTTCGACGACCTTGTCGGTGTTCTCCGAGTTGGCGGAGGTGCCGTCGGGGCCGTCCTGGGTTTCGAGGACGATCTGCGTACCGCCGCTCAGGTCGAGACCCAGGCGCGGTGGGATGAACCACGCCGCGCCGAACGCGACGAGGATGACGAGGAGGGAGATGAGCGCGCGTGTCCAGCGCGCTCCCGCTCCCGTTTGACTGGACAAGGGGTGAACCTCTCACTGCGGATGGTGGAACCGGTCGCGTGCCCGGGCACCGGACGGCTCGCGCGCGGCGCGAGGCCCGGGACCGAACGGGGGGTGCGAGGGTCCGGACCCGTACGGGACGGGTGGGGACCGACCGGGGTGGTCAGACGGTGGTGTGCGCGGTGAGAGGGGGTGCCCGGGTGGATGGCAGTCCCTCCGCGTCGACCTGTTCGGGAACGGGGTCGTGATGGGGGAGGGGCAGCGGCCACCAGGGTTGGTCCCACACCGCCAGGCGCAGGGCGCAAGAGGGGACCGCGTCGGGCAGGTCCCGCAGTACCAACCGCTGGTCGCAGGTGGAGGCGGGTGGCCCGAGCGCGACCGTCTGTGGGTCGACGTAGGGCTTGACCTCCTTGCCCGCCTCCTTGGCGGACGGGGAGGGGCCGGAGTCGGCGGTGGTCACCGGGGTGTCGGCCGAACCGACCGAGGAGGGGAGCGCCTCCCCGTCACCGGACGGTGCAGCGGCCAAGGGGAAGGTCAGAACGACCATCAACACCACGCCGGCGATCAGTGACGCGGTGTTCCGGGCAGGACGGGGTACGGCACGGGTATCCGTGGTGACCACCGCCTCGGGACCGGGTTGGAGGGTCGCTCTTTGCCGTTCCGCGTCGGTGCCCCGGTGGCACTCGACGTCGTTGAGCCGAGCATAAGGGCAGGGGGCCACCCCGGGGAATCACTGCCGGCCGCCCTGTGGACAACTGTTGCCGGAACGTGCGCCGGCGGCCGCCCGGAAGACCCCGGGGTGGAGGCGCGGGAAGCGCCGTCACGTCGGGGAATCGGCCGTGTGGCCAGGGAGGCGGCCCGCGGACACCCCGGCCGGCTTTAGGCTTGGGTCATGTCGTCGAATCGCCACATCCTGACCGCGGTCGCCTGGCCCTACGCCAACGGCCCGCGCCACATCGGCCACGTCTCCGGTTTCGGGGTCCCCTCGGACGTCTTCTCGCGCTTCCAGCGAATGTCGGGGAACAGCGTGCTGATGGTCAGCGGTACCGACGAACACGGCACCCCGATCCAGGTGCTGGCCGACCAGGAGGGCGTCAGCGCCCGCGATCTGGCCGACCGCTACAACCGGATCATCGCCGAGGACCTGGTGGCCCTCGGCCTGTCCTACGACCTGTTCACCCGCACCACCACCGGCAACCACTACTCCGTCGTCCAGCGGCTGTTCACCACGCTCCACGACAACGGATACGTCTTCACGCGCACCACCAAGGGCGCGATGTCCCCCTCCACCGGCCGCACCCTGCCGGACCGCTACATCGAGGGCACCTGCCCCATCTGTGCCTACGACGGCGCCCGCGGTGACCAGTGCGACAACTGCGGCAACCAGCTCGACCCGATCGACCTGATCTCGCCGCGGTCCCGGATCAACGGTGAGACGCCCGAGTTCGTGGACACCGAGCACTTCATGCTCGACCTGCCCGCCTTCGCCGAGATCCTCACCGAGTGGCTCAAGGACAAGGAGGACGACTGGCGGCCCAACGTCCTCAAGTTCTCCCTGAACCTGCTGGAGGACCTGCAGCCGCGCGCGGTCACCCGTGACCTCAACTGGGGTGTGCCGATCCCGCTGGACGGGTGGAGCGAGAACGCCAACAAGCGCTTGTACGTCTGGTTCGACGCGGTCATCGGCTACCTGTCCGCCTCCATCGAGTGGGCCGAGCGCGTGGGCGAGCCCGACGCCTGGAAGCGTTGGTGGCAGGAGAAGGACAGCGAGTCCTTCTACTTCATGGGCAAGGACAACATCGTCTTCCACTCGGTCATCTGGCCGTCCATCCTGCTCGGCGCGAGCGGCAGGGGCGACCGTGGCGGCGAGGTCGGAACGCTGGGCGAGCTGAACGTCCCCAACGAGGTGGTCTCCAGCGAGTTCCTCACCATGGAGGGGCAGAAGTTCTCCTCCTCGCGTCGCGTGGTGATCTACGTGCGCGACTTCCTGGAGCGCTACTCCGCCGACGCGCTGCGGTACTACATCATGGCCGCCGGACCGGAGAACCAGGACACCGACTTCACCTGGGCCGAGTTCGTGCGCCGCAACAACGACGAGCTGGTCGCGGCCTGGGGCAACCTGGTCAACCGGTCCATCTCCATGGCAGCCAAGAACCTGGGCGAGATCCCGGCGGCCGGTGAGCTCACCGACGAGGACCGCGAGGTCCTGGCCGGTTCCAAGGCCGCCTTCGACGCCGTAGGCGCCCGCTTGGAGCGCTCGCAGTTCAAGGCGGCCCTGCAGGAGGCCATGCGCACCGTCGCCGAGGCCAACAAGTACATCTCCGACCAGGCCCCGTGGGCGCTGAAGAAGACCGACCCCGAGCGGATGGCCACCGTCCTGCACGTGGCGCTGCAGCTGGTCCAGGACGCCAACACCCTGCTCACCCCGTTCCTGCCCGTCGCCGCCAACAAGGTGTACGCGATGCTGGGCGGTACCGGGACCTGGACCGGCATGCCCCGGATCGAGTCGGGTCACGACACCATCGGTGACTCCGAGGAGAAGGTGGACTACCCGGTCATCACCGGTGACTACGCCGACAACGACGCCCGGTGGGTCTCGACGCCGATCGTCCCGGGGACCCCGCTGAGCCGTCCGGAGCCGCTGTTCACCAAGCTCGACCAGTCCGTGGTCGACGAGGAGCTCGCGCGCCTGGCCGGCGAGGCCGGGTAACCGAGGACATGAGCACCCGCGGGCCCCGAGAACACCTCGGGGCCCGGCGGGAATCTCCAACGACCGAGGGACGACGGAGGAAGGTCGACGTGGGCAAGCGCAGTGGCAAGGCGGTCAAGGAGCGCAACGCGCAGACTCCGCCGGCGGCGCCCG
The DNA here is from genome assembly GCF_020741345.1 of Nocardiopsis listeri. Lineage (GTDB taxonomy): Bacteria > Actinomycetota > Actinomycetes > Streptosporangiales > Streptosporangiaceae > Nocardiopsis > Nocardiopsis listeri_A. Next base: position 2,938 of record NZ_DYZD01000199.1, on the reverse strand, counting down.
AGGCGTTGCGGGTGCGGGTGGCCGACAGCCACACCCACATGGACATGCAGTCCCCCGAGGTGCCCGAGATCATCGCCGCCGCCGAGGCCGTGGGCGTGACCCCGCTGGTGCAGGTGGGCGTGGACCTGTCCTCTTCGCGCTGGGCGGTCGAGGTCTCCGGTCGGTATCCCGGGAAGGTGTGGGCCGCGGTGGCCCTGCACCCCAATGAGGCCCCGCGCGTGGTGCACGGCGACGGGGCCGAGGGCGTGGAGGCCGACGACACCGACTGGACGGAGAAGGCCCGCCCCGCCGGTGGCGTCGAGGCCCTGGAGGCCGAAATCGCCGAGATCGACGCCCTGGCCGGCCGCCCCGAGGTGGTCGCGGTCGGGGAGACCGGCATGGACACCTTCCGGACCGGGCCCGAGGGCGCCCGTGCCCAGGAGGAGTCCTTCCGTCGGCACATCGCCATCGCCAAGAAGCACGGCAAGGCGCTGATGATCCACGATCGCGAGGCGCACGAAGACGTCCTGCGGATCCTGGAGGAGGAGGGCGCCCCCGAGAGGGTGGTCTTCCACTGCTTCTCCGGCGACGCCGAGATGGCCAAGGTGTGCGCCGAGCACGGCTACTTCATGAGCTTCGCCGGCAACGTCACCTTCGCCAGTGCCGAACCCCTCCGCGAGGCGGCCCGGGTCGCCCCCGCCGAGTCGATCCTGGTGGAGACCGACGCGCCCTTCCTCACCCCCAGGCCCTACCGGGGCCGGCCCAACGCGCCCTACCTGATCCCGCTGACGCTGCGCACGCTCGCCGAGGTCAAGGGCATGGACGAGGACGAGCTCGCCACCATCGTGGCGGACAACGCCCGTCGCGCCTTCGGGTTCTAGAACCCGCGTTTGCGGCGGGCGTTCTCACGGCCCTGACGGTCGGCCCGCTTCCATTCCTTGCGGCGGGCGGCGCGCAGCCGGGCGTCGTTGCGACTGCGGTTCCACTCCGCCTCCCGACGCAGCCGGAACCAGCGGTCCAACCGTGCCGCGTCCAGTTCACCCTCGTCCACGGCGGCGTTGACCGCGCAGCCGGGTTCGGTGCCGTGCGAGCAGTCCCGGAATCGGCACCGCTCGACCAGGGCGTGGACGTCCGCGAAGGTCCGGTCGACCCCGGTCTCGTCCCCGGGAACGTCGATCCGACGCACCCCCGGGATGTCCAGGAACAGGGCGCCACCGGGCATCGTGATCAGCTGCCGGTGGGTGGTGGTGTGCCGGCCCCGGCGGTCCTGTCGGATCTGGCCGGTCCCCATCACCTCCTGCCCGGCCAGTGCGTTGAGCAGGCTGGACTTGCCGGCTCCGGAGGTGCCCAACAGCACCCACGTGTCACCGGCCCGCAACCGGGCGGACAGGTCGGACAGCCCATCGCCGGTGTGCGCGCTGACGCTGTACACGTCCGCGCCGGTGGTGACGGCCCGGACCAGTTCGAGGACGTCCGGAAGCCGTTCCCCGGCCAGTTCCGACTTGGTGACGGCCACGACCGGGGTGGCCCCGCTCGCCCAGGCGAGGCTGAGGAACCGCTCGAGTCGGCCCACGTTGGGGCCCTGGTCGGCGGCCTCACAGATGAGGACGGCGTCGATGTTGGCGGCCAGGACCTGGTCGTGTGAGTCCTTGGCCACGCCCTGTCGGACCAGCGTCCCGGAACGTTCCAGGACGGCTTCGACCACCCAGGTGTCACCGGAGCGGCGGACCGCCACCCAGTCTCCGCCGGTGGGCGCGGTGGAACGGTCGAACTCGGCGGCCCTGCGCACCTCGGGCGACAGTTCGGCGGTGGCGGGTTCGGGCATCTCGACGGCGACGGCGCCGCGTCGGGCCTCGGTGACGCGGGCCGGTCGCAGGGGGTGCGGGGACTCAAGGGCGTCGAAGGCCGCGGCGGTCCGCGGATTCCACCCCAGCCGGTTCAGAGGGTGTTCGGGCAGGCCGGTCGTGCCGGTGTGTTCGCTGTGCTGACTCACGTCGTCTCTTCTTGCTACGGCGCGAGTCGGGGCCGTCGGTGTGCGGCGGCTCAGGACTCGCGGGAGATGAGGGAGGTTCCGTTGTGGGGGGTGGACACGAGGTCGGGCATCGTGTGCTCCTCTCTTCTTCTCCCGCGAAGGGGCGGGACCCGGATGTGGCCGGTGCGGCGCGCGCACGGTTCGATTCGGGACGACCTTAGGTCGGGATGTCCCCGGGACGCCAGTGGTTTTCTCGGTCCCGGGGCACCGGGTGAGGGCGGAACCGGTTCAGCGGTGCCTTGTCCACACGTCGTCACCCGGACCGGGGGTGTCCTGGTCCAAGGGTGTGACGGGGGAGCCGTGCCGGGGCTCGTAGTCCTCCTGGCTTCGCAGCACGGTGTGTTCGGTGGAGCGGTGGGAGGGGCGCGTGTAGTCCCGACGGTCGTTCTCGTCACCGCTCAACATCAGGAAGAGGCTGCAGATCAGCATGAAGACGAACAGGCCCACGATCAGAGGAAGGACCAGTTCGGTGGCCTTGGCGCCTTCCGGGGCGCCGTAGTGGGTCATCTCCGGGCTGTCGACGTGCATTCCGGCCATGCCGGTGTAGTGCATGGCCGACACCGCGAGCCCCATGACCAGGGAGGCCCCGAAGACGGCGCCGATGTGCTTCAGGTTCCGGGCGAACCAGAGGGCCACGGTGGAGGCCACCAGGCCGATCACACAGGAGGCGACGACGGGGAGGGCGTCGTGGTGCATCTCCCCGTGCAGGTTCATCGACGCCATGCCGGTGTAGTGCATCGAGACGACGCCGACACCGAGCAGGGTTCCGGACAACAGCAGGCGTCCGTTGCTCTGGTTCCGGATGACCAGATGCAGGGCCAGACCCATGACGAGGATGGGTACGACGCCGCTCACCAGGGTCAGGAACGGGTCGTACCTGATGATCGTCCCGGGGATGGTGTGCCCCAGCATGGCGATGAAGTGCAT
>NZ_DYZD01000198.1 GCF_020741345.1 Nocardiopsis listeri | reverse complement strand
CGATGACGTCCTTGCCTTGCGAGGTCCACCGGTGGATCGCCGAGGATGCGCCGAACTCCAGGTCGTCGGGGTGTGCCACCACCGCCAGGGCACGCTGCCAGTCCTCCGGCAGCGGTCGGGGGGCGCTGTTTCGCGTCGTCTCGTCCATGTAGGACACACTACGAAAACAAACGCCCCCGGAACGGTTGTCCACAGGCCCGTTTTCTCGGGCCCACGCCCTTCCTCAGGCCTGCACCGGGCCACCGGTGCCGGGTCCCTCGGCCGAACCGTTGGGCGAGTGGCCGGCGTTGCCGCGCTGGGCCGCCTGCTGGGCGGCACGCTGCTTGGCCGCGGCGGCCATCTTCTCCTGGATCTCCTTGGGCACGGTGATCGGCAGTAGTTCGCTGGGAGGCGCCGGCTGGTCCCCACGCACCACCACGATGTCGGAGAACACCTGCTCGATCTCCGACATCACCTCGGGTTTGGAGGCGCCTTCACCGCGGATGACACCACGCAGCACCCACCGCGGCCCGTCCACGCCGATGAACCGCACCCGCTGGCCCAGTTGGCGACCGTCCTCGGTCTTCTTGCCCTTGATCGGGATGACGGCCCGCAGCTCCGGGCCGAAGGTGCCCTCGTGGTCCTCGACCTTGCCGCCCTGCTGCGTGACCTGTTCGCGCAGTTCCTCGCGCATCTCGTCCCACAACCCCGAGGACTTGGGCGCGGCGAAGGGCTGCACCTGCAGGGCGGTCTTGCCGCGCACCAGGGTCACCCCGATGATCTTCTGCTTGCCCTTACCGTCCTGGGCCACGTTCACCTGGATCTCGGCACCCTGCTCCGTGGGCAGGAGCATGCTGCCCAGGTCCATTCGCTTGGCCTCGGGAGCGTCCTCGGTAGAGTCCCAGGGGCCGCCGGCCCGGTAGCGGTCCTCGTCCTTGTCGGGCTGTGCCAAGGGGCGCTGCGGCTCCACCTCGTTGTCGAACGAGACGGCCCCGGCGGCTCCACGTCGCTCCTTCGGACGAGTCTCCTCCGCTGCTCTCTCTGTCTCCTGGTCCCGCTTCTTACGGCGGCGTCCGAACACGCCTTCACCTCTTCGCTTCTTCGTGGGTCCCGGAATCACACCGGGGAGTCGGGGACGTCATCACCGTGCGGCGTGGCCCCCGGTCGAACCGAAACCACCCGATCCTCGCACCGAGTCCGGCAACGTGTCCGCTTCGACGAACGCCGCGCGCTCCACGCGTTGGATCACCAACTGGGCGATCCGGTCACCGCGCGTGAGCTCCACCGGTGTGTGGGAATCGGTGTTGAGCAGGGTCACCCTGATCTCGCCCCGGTAGCCGGCGTCCACGGTCCCCGGGGCGTTGACGACCGTCAGTCCGCTACGGGCGGCCAACCCCGAACGGGGGTGTACGAAGGCCGCGTAGCCGTCGGGCAGGGCGATCGCCAGACCGGTGGGCACGGTGGCACGCTCCCCCGGGGCCAGGACCACGTCGATGGCGGTGTACAGATCCGCGCCCGCGTCACCGGGGTGGGCGTAGGCGGGCAGGGGCAGCCCGGGGTCCAGACGACGAACCGTGACGGGCACCCGTGTGCCTTCCAGGGATGAGGTACTCACATCTGCCGAGCCTATCGTTCCCCGGGCGTTGCCCGGGTGGCCCGATCGCGCGATGCGTCGGGACGCGGGGCAGCGTTCCACGAGGGTGGCCGGAGCGTGAACGAGGGCGGGGCGGCACCGGGTGTGTTCCCGGGGCCGCCCCGCCCTCGCGTGTTCTCGCCGAATCGTTACCCTGCGGCCGGCTCCTCGGCCGGGGGCATGGTGACCTCGACGGTGAGCTCGGCGTCGTCGGTGGCCTGGAAGTCGATCTCGGCGGCGCGCCCGGCGGCAGCGATGTCGGCCTTGGCGGCTCGGGCGGCCTCGACCTGCTTGCCGGAGACCTTCACGTGCTCGACCTCGGCGCGCATGGACAGCTTCGCCTCGGACTTGGCCTTGCGGACCTCGCGCAGCACCTCGGCGGTGGCGGCGAGGACGGCCGGGTCACCGCCCGCGGCGGCGGAACGGTACTCGGCGGCGTCGGGCCAGGCCTGGGCGTGCACCGAACCCTCCTGCCACCAGCTCCAGACCTCTTCGGTGACGAAGGGGATGAAGGGCGCGAACAACCTGTGCAGGGCGCCCAGGGCGATGAGCAACGCGGCACGGGCCGAGGCGCCCTCGGCGGACCCGGTGTCGTAGGCGCGGGTCTTGACCAGCTCCAGGTAGTCGTCACAAAAGTCCCAGAAGAAGCGCTCGGTGCGCTCCAGGGCCCGGGTGTGGTCGTAGTCGACGAACGCGGTGGTGGCCTCCTCGACCACCTCGCCCAGTGCCGCCAGCATCGCCCGGTCCAGGGGCTCGGTGACCTTGGCCGGATCGGTGGAGGCGTCCTCGCCCGCGACCGACATGACGAACTTGCTGGCGTTGAGGACCTTGATGGACAGCCGGCGGCCGATCTTCATCTGGCCCTCGTCCATGGCGGTGTCGGTGCCCAGACGGCCGCTGGCCGCCCAGTACCGGACCGCGTCGGAGCTGTACTTCTCCAGCAGTGCGACCGGCGTGACGACGTTGCCCTTGGACTTGGACATCTTCTTGCGGTCCGGGTCCAGGATCCAACCGGAGATTCCGGTGGTGTTCCAGGGCAGGCTGCCGTTCTCGAAGTCGGCGCGGACCACCGTGGAGAACAACCAGGTGCGGATGATGTCCTGCCCCTGGGGGCGGTAGTCCATCGGGAAGACCCGCTCGAACAGGTCTTGGTCGCGTTCCCAACCGGAGGCGATCTGCGGCGACAGCGAGGAGGTCGCCCAGGTGTCCATGACGTCGGGGTCGCCCATGAACCCGTTCGCCCGCCCGCGCTGTTCCTCGGTGTACCCGGTGGGCACCTGGGAGCTGGGGTCGATGGGCAGTTGGTCCTCGGCGGGCAGCAACGGCTCGTCGTAGTTCGGGTTGCCGTCGGCGTCCAGCGGATACCAGACCGGGAAGGGCACGCCGAAGAAGCGCTGGCGGCTGATCAGCCAGTCGCCGTTGAGGCCTTGGACCCAGTTCTCGTAGCGCTGACGCATGTGCGCCGGGTGCCAGGTGAGCTCACGACCGCGCTCGATGAGCCGGGCGCGGATGTCCTCGTCCCGACCACCGTTACGGATGTACCACTGGCGGGTGGTGACGATCTCCAGGGGCTTATCGCCCTTCTCGAAGAACTTCACCGGGTGGGTGATGGGAGTGGGTTCACCGACCAGGTCGCCGCTCTCGCGCAGCAGTTCCACGGTGCGCTCACGCGCGGTGTGGACGGTGGCGCCGACCAGGCGCGCGTAGGCCTCGCGTCCGGTCTCGGACTCAAGACCCCGAGGCGGGTCGGCGATGATGCGTCCGTCCCAGCCGATGATGGGGCGGGTCTCCAGCTGCAGCTCGCGCCACCAGGTGACGTCGGTGGTGTCACCGAAGGTGCAGATCATGGCGATACCGGACCCCTTCTCGGGGTCGGCCAGGCGGTGGGCCTCGACAGGGACCTCGACACCGAAGACCGGGCTGGTCACGGTGGTGCCGAACAGGTCCTGGTAACGCTCGTCGTCGGGGTGGGCGACCAGGGCGACACAGGCCGCCAGCAGCTCGGGGCGGGTGGTCTCGATGTGGACCGGGGAGCCGTCGGGCTTGTGGAAGGCGACCTTGTGGTAGGCGCTGGGACGCTCACGGTCCTCCAGCTCGGCCTGGGCCACCGCGGTGCGGAAGGTGACGTCCCACAGGGTGGGCGCCTCGGCCATGTAGGCCTCACCGCGGGACAGGTTGCGCAGGAAGGCGCGCTGAGCGGCCGTTCGGGAGTTGTCGTCGATGGTGGCGTAGGTGTGCCGCCAGTCGACGCTCAGCCCCAGGCGACGCCAGATCGACTCGAAGACCTTCTCGTCCTCGATGGTGAGCCTGTCGCACAACTCGATGAAGTTGCCCCGGGAGACGGGGACCTGTCGCTTGGGGTCGGGCTTGGCGGGCGGCTCGAAGTCCGGATCATAGGGGACCGACGGGTCACAGCGCACACCGTAGTAGTTCTGGACACGACGCTCGGTGGGCAGGCCGTTGTCGTCCCATCCCATCGGGTAGAAGACGGCCTTGCCGTTCATGCGCTGGAAACGCGCGACGGTGTCGGTGTGCGTGTAGGAGAACACGTGGCCGATGTGCAGCGAACCCGAGACCGTGGGCGGCGGGGTGTCGATCGAGTAGACGTCCTCGCGGCTGCGGCTACGGTCGAAATGGTAGACGCCGGACTCATCCCATACGTCCACCCACTTCGCCTCGATACCGTCCAGCGAAGGCTTGTCGGGCATGCGGAAGGAATGAGAGCGGTTGGTCATGGGGGCAATGGTAATGCTCCCGAGAGCCACTTCGCTCCGGGTTTGCGGGCCCCTGACCGCCGAGGGAACGTGATCCGCGCCTCGAACGCGCACGGATGTCGGGAGCACGCCGCGCTGCGCGGGACGGCCTCGGCGTGAAAGACTTTCACCGCAGACGGTGCGCGCGTGCGCGCACCATCGTACGCACAAGGAAACGGTGAACGATTCACATGGCTAAGAAGGACGGTGAGGTCGCACCGGTCGTCCTCGGGATGGTCGCGGGTTTCGCGGCCGAGTTCGTCACTCGCAAGGCGCTGACCTTCGCCTGGACGCGCGCGACGGGCGAGGAGCCGCCGACGGACCTGGAGTCCCCCGACGTGAGCCTGGGACGCGCCCTGAGTTGGGCCGTGATCGCGGGTGTGGGCGTGGAGGTGGCCCGGGTCCTGGCCGTACGCGCCACCCGCAAGCGGATGGTCGGCTCCGGCGGACGCGACCTGGAAGCCTGACCACGACGCGTGCGGGGTCCGTCCCCGCCTCGACGAACGGGTGGCGGTGGACGGCTCACCCCATCGGGGTCCTCCCCGTCTGGAGTCGGCCGTCCACCGCCCGCCGTCGTCGCGCCCGCCGCCGTGCGGGATCCCCCGTTCACGCGGAGGCGGCGGCCCGGTCACCCAGGGGTGACCGTCGCGGGTCCGTTCCCCGGTCCTGTCGGGTTCTCGGGACCGTCGGGGGTTCGGGAGACCCATCGATCAATCAGGCGCACTCCTTGCAGACCAGCTGGCCGGCGCGCTGCTCGGCGAGCTGACTGCGGTGGTGAACCAGGAAGCAGCGCGAGCAGGTGAACTCATCGGCTTGGCGGGGCAGTACCCGGACCGCGAGTTCTTCGCCCGACAGGTCCGCACCGGGCAGCTCCATGCCCTCGGCCACCTCGTCGGGGTCGACGTCGATGGTGCCGGTGCCCTTGTCCACGCGCCGCGCCTGCAGCTCCTGGAGGCTGTCCTCGTTGATGTCCTCGTCAGTCTTGCGCGGGCTGTCGTAGTCGGTGGCCATCTCTGCTAACTCCATCCCCCTCGTTTAGTGCCTCATCGCGCGGGTGTAACGCTTGAGAGACCTTGGTTGTGCCCGAATCGGCCAATGAGTTTTCCCGAAGTCCGTGTTCGGTGCCCCCTCCCGGGTCACCTTCCACAGGTCAGTAGCACTTTCACGAAATCGTGACCGGAGGCGGCCAATATTCGATGGCCCCTGCACTGGTCGTTCTCGTGTACTACCCAACGTCGAGCGTCTCGTAGACCGGAAAACACGTACGCGCCCACATGAAGGGCAAGTATGGAACACCCCCCGGGCCGGGGCGAAAACCAAGACATGCCCATGTCAGGAGGGATTCCCTCCGTGTCCACGCCGGGGGAAGCATACCCACCCCGACTCGTGGCTCGTGACAGGGGTGGGCGTGTCTTCGGACACGTATAAATACCACGAAGCGTGGACGGGCGCAGCTTGGGAGGCGTGGGACCGGTGCGCCCCTCTTTTTCCGATGAGCATTTCGGAGGATCGAACCGGCCCTTCCTCAACGGCGGTCGGAGCTCTCGCCGCTCTGCCCGGGTGGGACCGGCAGGCACACGGTGACGACCAGACCGCCGCCGGCGCGGGGCCAGGCGGTGACCACACCCTCGTGGGCGCGCACCACCGAGCGAACGATGGACAGGCCCAGACCGGCGCTGCGGCCCGAGCCCACACGGTCGCCGGAGCCGCGCCGGAACGGTTCGAAGAGACCCTCGATCTCGTAGGCGGGGATGACCTTGCCGGAGTTCTCCACCTGGACCGCGGGCATGCCCTCGTACATACCGCTGCGCACGGTGATCTCACCGTCGTCGACGTTGTACTTGAGGGCGTTCTCCACCAGGTTGGCGACCAGTCGTTCCAGTAGGACGGGGTCGCCCACCACCAGGGCGGGGCGCAGGTCCTGGCGCAGGGAGAGACCGGAGGAGTCGAGGTCCCCGGACAGTTGACTGAGCACCGTGCCGGCGACCTCACCCAGGTCGACCTTGGCCTTGACCTCCAGTTCGCGGTCGGTCTTGGCCAGGAACAACAACCCGTCGATGAGGCGTTCGTGACGGGCGTTGGTCTCCAGCAGGGTGTGCCCGACGCTCTTGAGGTCGGCGGACACGTCCGGGGCGCTCAACGCCACTTCGAGCAGCGTGCGGTTGATGGCCAGCGGCGTGCGCAGCTCGTGCGAGGCGTTGGCGACGAAGCGCCGTTGCCCGTCGAAGGCCCGGTCCAGGCGTTCCAGCATGCCGTCGAAGGTGTCGGCGAGCTCACGGATCTCGTCGTCGGGTCCGGACAGCGCGATGCGTTCGTGCAGGGAGCGTTCGGACAGCCGTCGGGCGATACGGGTGATCTTCTGCAACGGCGAGAGCGCCCGCCCGGCCACCGCGTACCCCAGCGCCACCGCGAGCAGCCCCACCAGGAACAGCGCCAGCAACGAGAAGCGGGTGACGTGGGTGAGGACCTGTTCGATGTGGTGGCTGTGCTCGATGAGCTCGGCCAGGCTGTCCTCGGCCAGGAGGGCGTTGAGCAGGACCGCGACGACCAGGTAGTTGACCAGGACCAGCAGGGAGCCCGCCGCGAAGAAGAGCATCCCGTAGATGAGGGTGAGGCGGGCCCGCAGACTGAGGTTGTCGGTGAAGCGATGCACCGTGGAATGGGCGGCGGAGCGTTCCGTGTTCCCGCCACCGGGCGCCACCGAGTTCAGGCTGCGCCACGTCCCGGTGTCCCCGGGACGGGTGGCCTCCACCTGTCCGGGTTCGGGACGCTCGCCCGGTCTCACAGTCGGTACCCGGCGCCGGGGACCGTCTGGATGACCTGTGGACTGCCGAGCTTCTTGCGCAGGGTCATGACGGTGACCCGGACGACGTTGGTGAAGGGGTCGGCGTTCTCGTCCCAGGCCTTCTCCAACAGGCCCTCGGCGCTGACCACGGTGCCCTGTGCGCGCATGAGCACCTGCAGGACCGCGAACTCCTTGGGTGTGAGGCCGACCTCGCGGCCCTCACGGTGCACCCGGTGGTTGGCCGGGTCCAGGGTGATGCCGTGGCGCTCCAGCACC
>NZ_DYZD01000197.1 GCF_020741345.1 Nocardiopsis listeri | reverse complement strand
CCAGGCAGCGGGTGAGGCCCGCCTCGCTGGCGCTGGTGTGGAAGACCAGGTCGCGATCGTCCCTGGCGTCGGCGGGCAGGGCGAACTCGACCCCCAGACGTTCGGCGACCTCGGCGCGGTCGGGGTCGATGTCGACCAGTTGTACGTGGGTGCCGGGCATCTGGGAGAGCAGGCGGGCCACGCAACAGCCCACCATGCCGGCGCCCACGACGGTGACCTGGTCGCCGATGAGGGGCGCGGCGTCCCAGAGGGCGTTGACGGCCGTTTCGACGGTGCCGGCCAGGATGGCGCGGTGGGCCGGAACGCCTTCGGGTACGGGGGAGACGGCCGAGGCGGGGACCACGAAGTGGGTCTGGTGGGGGTAGAGGGTGAAGACGGTGCGCCCGAGTAGGTGTGAGGGGCCTTGTTCGACCACGCCCACGTTGAGGTAGCCGTACTTGAGGGGGCCTGGGAAGTCGCCTTCCTGGAAGGGGGCGCGCATGACGCCGTACTGGTTGGGTGGGACCCCGCCGCCGAAGACGAGGGTCTCGGTGCCTCGACTGATGCCGGAGTGCAGGGTGCGCACCAGGACCTGGTCGGTGGCGGGTTCGGGTAGGTCGACCTGTCGGATCTCACCTTGTCCGGGCGAGCGTACCCAGAAGGCGCGCGCGGTCCGTCCCATTGCCTCAGCTCCCTTCGGTGGTGGCGGCCCGGGGCGGGCGCGGGCGCCACAGTCCCGCCACGTCGCGTGTGAACGACCACAGCAGTGCGGTCAGTGCCGCGGCCACGGTGATGGTCGTGGCCGGTGGGGGAAGTATGCCCGAGACGGCGACGGTGAGCACGATGGGTTGGGCGGCGGCGACGGTCTTGCGGCCCCTACCGGGCGGTAGGGGGCCGCGCAGCCGGGGCAGGACCAGGGTGGCGGCGCCGAACAGGTAGCGCATCGCGCCGATCGCCAGTACCCAGGGCCCCAGATCCTGGGCGACCTGGACGCTGAGCACGAGGATGAGGAAGGCGTCGGCCTCTATGTCGAAGCGCGCGCCGAAGTCGGAGCAGGTGCGGGTACCGCGTGCGACGAGGCCGTCGAGCGCGTCCAGCGCCATCGCGGGCACGGCGACGGCGACCAGGGCCCAGGTGTGGTCGCCGTCGGCGACCAGGGCGGTGACGGCGCCGATGAGGACGACGCGGGCCGAGGTGACCAGGTCGGCCGGGCCCAGGGGCCGGTGGTGGTAGTGGCGTAGGGCCGCCCCCAGTAGTGCCGTGGCCGAAAGCGTGTACAGGGCGGCGGCCGTCCAGCCGTGTGCGCCCAATCCGGTGGTGATGGTCAAGAACGCCAGCAGGGCCGCTTCGGCGCACACGGCGATGGTGAGCGCGGTGGTCGGCCGGGCGCTCAGGTGGCGGGTGGCGCGGTCAGTCACGGGTGTTGTCGGCGCCGGAGCCGGGAGAGTGGTCCAGGTGGGGGAGGTCGTGGCCGAGCCGGTCGCGTTTGGCGGTCAGGTAGTCGATGTTGTCGGTGTGGGCTTCGGCGAGCAGTGGCAGGCGGGCGGTGACCTTGATGCCGTGGTCCTGGAGGGCGAGGACCTTGTCGGGGTTGTTGGACAGCAGTCGGATCGAGCGCACGCTCTGGTGGCGCAGGATGCGGGCGGCGGGTGCGTAGTCGCGTACGTCCACGGGCAGTCCCAGCGCGGTGGCCGAGTCCACCGTGTCCAGGCCTCGGCGGTCCTGCAGGCTCATGGTGCGGACCTTGTCGAGCAGGCCGATGCCGCGGCCCTCGTGGCCGCGCAGGTAGACCAGGACACCGCGACCTTCGGCGATGACGCGGTCCAGGGCGGCGTGGAGCTGGTCGCCGCATTCGCAGCGTAGCGCGCCGAAGACGTCACCGGTGACGCACTCGGAGTGCACGCGCACGAGGACGTCCTCGCCGTCGGTGACCTCGCCCAGGACCAGGGCCAGGTGTTCTCGCCGGTCGACGGGGTCGCGGAAGGCCAGGCACCGCAGGTGGGCCCGGTGCAGGGCCAGTCGGGATTCGGCGACGTCGTCCTCGCCCAGTGCGTGCTCGCTCATCGGCCCCCTTCTCCCGCCGCCGGAGGCGGCACACCCGGGCGCTTGCCCCGCCGACGTGGGCATGAAACCTGCTCTAGGGCAGTTGGATCCGGATCTCTCCGCCCAGGGTTGACTCGCCCTGCAGGGTCAGGGAGTCGCCGCTCCAGAACCGGCCCGGGTCGTAGTAGCCGGGTCGCTTGCCCTTGGGCAGCAGCCCCATCTCTTCGTAGGTCAGGGCGACGACCTCGGCGCAGTAGGCGGTTTCCAGGCGTCGCTCGCGTGCGGCGCGGGTGAAGGGCACGCGTCCCAGGGCCCAGCGTCCGGCCAGTTGGGCGGTGGAGGGGAAGGGAGTGCCGTTGAGCCGGGCCACGGTGCGCAGGGCGGCGTCCTCCATGGTCCGGTCGGCGAGGGGGTCGAGTTGGCGCAGCCAGCCCTGTTGACCGTAGCGGCGGCCCCACACCAGGACGGCGTCGCGCAGGTCGTGCAGTTGGACCCCGCGCTGGTGGGTGCCGGTCCACATGTCCACCAGGGAACGGCCCAGTTCGGCGTGCCACATCAGCGGGGGCAGGTCGTCGATGACCAGTGACATCCCGACGTGGTTGACGGGACTGTTGGTGGTGATCTGGATGGCCCGGTCGGGCACGCTGGTGCCTCGGAAGACCCAGAGGTCGCCGGTGCGGGTGGACTCCACCGCCTCGTCCAGGGACATGCTCGTGTTCGTCACAAGGCCTAGCCTAGGAGCTATGAAGTGGTGGAAAGCGTTGGGAGTGGCCGCTTTCGTGGGTGTGGCGGCCACGGGGGTGGCGATCGCGCGTGCCGAGCGGCAGCGTCGTGCCTACACCCCGGAGCAGGTCAGGGACCGTTTGCACGCCCGGGCGGCCGAGATCGGTCAAGGTGAGGGAGGTGGGGCGACGGCGCCGGGTACGCCCGAGGAGGGGGGCGAGGATCGCTCTGCGGCGGGCCGGGTGTGGGCGCTGTGGCGGCGTCTTTCCCGCACGGCGCGCCGACGCATCGGGCGCTCCGACCGGAGCGATCGGCGCGGGGACCGGCCTCCGACTCACCAGGATCCCCCGATTTCGCTCACCTAGCCCTGGACGTAGGCCAACAGGTTGCGTTCCACCTGTGGGTCGGGGGCCGGCTCCAGGGGTGGCTCGCCCCGTTCGCGGTCCCAGGCCAACACGTCGGCGGCGGTGGTCTCCAGCGGGGTGGAGGGCAGTCCGACCTCGCGGGCGCGGCTGAAGTCGCGTTGGAAGGACTGTTCCCAGGTGCGGTCGGGACGCACCAGCGGGAAGCGGGCCATGACGGCCTCCGGCGGCACCAACACCAGGTCGATGCCGGCCTGGGCCGCCCGCGCGCATGTGTGGATCATCTCGGACAGGGTGAGGGGGTGGGCCGGGCCCATGGCGTTGTACACCCCGCCCAGGTCCTGTTCGAGCAGGCGGACCACCAGGTGGGCCAGGTCGCGCGCGTCCAGGATCTGCACGGGTTGGCCGGGGTCTCCGGGCAGGACGATCTGTCCGCCTCGGGCGACCCTTCGTACCCAGTAGGTGAACTGGTCGACGTTGTCGTGGGGGCCGGCGAGCATGCCGGGGCGCACGATGGTGGCGCGGTCACCGAAGTGGGTGTGGAGTTCGTGTTCGCAGGCGACCTTGAGCGGCCCGTAGGTGGTGGCGCCGATCACCTCGGTGTTCCACTCCGGTTCCTTCAGGGGGGCGGTCTCGTCGGCGCCGGGACCGGCCCCGGGGGCGTACACGGCGTTGGTGGAGATGAACAGGTAGCGGTCCACGCGGTCCCGGAGCACCCGGGCGGCTTGGCGCACGTGACGGGGGACCAGGCCGCTGACGTCCACCACGGCGTCGAAGGAGTCCTCCTCCAGGGAGGACAGTTCACCGTCGTCACGGTCTCCGATCAGGCGTTTCACCCCGGGGAAGAGTTCGGTGCCGGTCCTGCCCCGATTGAACAGGGTGACGTCGTGGCCCCGCTCTATGGCGTTGGTGACGATGAACCTGCCCACGAAGGAGGTACCGCCCAGTACGAGAATCCGCATGAGTGTCGACTCTAGCGGGAGGTCACTGCACTGCCCGGCACCGGTACCGGTGGTGGTTCACAGGGGTTTGTCCAAGAACCCGACGTTTTCGAGCAGGGTGATGTGGTCGGTGCCCAGAGTGTGGAGGAAGGCGCCGATGTCGCGGTGCGGGGCCCGGTGCAGGGGAGCGCTGGTGCGCACCAACCCCACCTGTGACAGACCCTCGCCGCCCAACCGGGAGGCGGGGGTGGCGGGCGGATCGACCCGGTACAGACGCCAGGCGCTGCCCCTTGGGGCCGAGGCCAGCAGCATCATGGGTCGGCTCCACACCAGCAACGCCCAGGCCTTGGGGCCTTGGGCGTGCACCAGCACGGGGCCCTGTACGCGAACGTCCCGGTCCAGGAGTTCGACGACCCGGGCCGCCACGGGTACGGGGTTGGTGAAGGAACCGTGCACCCGGTACAGGCCGGAGTCGAACCCCACCGTCCAGTCCGGCTCGTCCAGTTCCACCGGTAGGTCGGCCAGGTGATCGTCGTCCTCGGCGGTGGCGGGTTCCGGCGGCGCGGTGGCCGGGACCAGGGCGGTGAGCGTGCCCTGCCCGGCGCGGGTCAGAGCGTTCAGGCGCGAGCCCAGGGTCAGGGCGTATCGTCCCTCGGACCCCTCCCACTCCACAAGGCCGCCGTGCTCGGGGTGGCCGTCGGGGACGGTGCGGGCCTCGGCCTTCAGGCCCGCCTCGGCCAGGGTTCGCAGCGCCTGTTCGGTGTCCTCCTCCGGCCAACCCGGGGTCAGGGCCAACACCACCCGTTCTGGGGACAGGCGTCGGGCCAGGGCCTGCAGCGTGGACGTGTCGGCGCCGCGCAGCGGAGCGTACAGGCACAATTCGCGCACGGGGCCCTGCGGTAGCCGGGTGAGCAGGGGGTCCTCCCCGTCGTGCAGGATCCGCACGTCGGACTCCACCGGTTCGGTCAGCAGCAG
>NZ_DYZD01000196.1 GCF_020741345.1 Nocardiopsis listeri | reverse complement strand
AACTGGTCGGAGTACGACGAGGCGGCGAACACCGCACCCGTCGGCGAGGGGGACCTCGCCGACCCGGTGAACAACCCGTGGGGGACGACACGCAACACGGGGGCGGATCTGCACACCAAGAGACCGGTGCGCACATATCCAGAGCCCGAGCCGTTGGACGAACACGGCCCGGCACGGATTGTAGCACTCTGTAATCAGAAGGGTGGGGTCGGTAAGACCACCACCACCATCAACCTCGGCGCCGCCATCGCCGAGTACGGCAGACGGGTGCTGCTGGTCGACTTCGACCCGCAGGGCGCCCTGTCGGTGGGGCTGGGTCGTCTGGATCCGCGTGAGCTGGACCTGACCGTGTACAACCTGCTCATGCAGCGGGATGTGTCGGTCGAGGACGTCCTGCTCAAGACGGACATCGACGGTCTGGACCTCATTCCGAGCAACATCGACCTCTCGGCAGCCGAGGTGCAGCTGGTCGGCGAGGTGGCCCGCGAGCAGATGCTGGGGCGCGCGCTGCGTCCGGTCATCAACGACTACGACGTCATCCTGATCGACTGTCAGCCGTCGCTGGGGCTGCTCACCGTCAACGCGCTGACCGCGGCCGACGGTGTCATCGTGCCGCTGGAGTGCGAGTTCTTCGCGCTGCGCGGTGTGGCGTTGCTGATGGACACCATCCAAAAGGTCCAGGAACGACTCAACGAGGACCTGGTCATCGACGGGTTCCTCGGGACCATGTACGACCCGCGCACCCTGCACGCACGCGAGGTGCTCTCCACGATCGTGGACGGGTTCGGCGACAAGGTCTACGGCACGGTGATCAACCGCACCGTGCGCTTCCCGGACGCCACCGTGGCGGGCGAACCCATCACCAGGTTCGACTCGTCCTCGGCCGGGGCCAACGCCTACCGGGCTCTGGCCAAGGAGGTGCTGGCGAGGTGGCCTCTCAGCGGTCACGGCGCGTGACGCTACCCGGGGCGGACGAGTTGTTCTTCCGCCCCTCCGGTCCCGAACCGGAACAGCCGGAGACCGACCGCCAGCACCAGGTACCGGAACAGACACGACAGGAAGCGGACGAGGGCTCGTCGAAGCGCACCGTGCGCAGGGCCAACGGATCCGACGACGCGGGCAGGTCCAAGAAGACCGGTCGCGGATCCGTCCGCAAGGCGCCCAAACCCAGCGGTCGCCAGCGTCACGACGAGAAGATCACCGTCTACGTCTCCGGACCCGAACTGCTGGCCCTGGAACAGACCAGGCTGTCACTGCGGGCCGAACACGGCCTGTCGGCCGACCGCGGCCGCCTCGTCCGTGAAGCGGTGGCGGTGCTGCTCGCCGACTTCGAGGAGCACGGATCGAGCAGCATGCTGGTACGTCGGTTGAGCGAGGACTGACACGAGGGGCCCGGGTCGATCGCTGGGGGAGCGGTCGGCCCGGGCCCGCTTCCGTCACCGGAGGGTCGCGGGTGGTGCCACCCTTGTTCCATGCGTGAAAGGACGTGGACCCGCCATGGTGACTGAGGACGTCGACGAGGTCGACGAGAACACCTTCCAAGTCCACCTGGACAACTTCGAGGGCCCCTTCGACCTGTTGCTCGGGCTGATCTCCAAACACAAGCTCGACATCACCGAGGTGGCGCTGTCCAAGGTCACCGACGAGTTCATCGCGCACATCCGTGCCCACGGGGACGAATGGGACCTGGACCAGGCCAGCAACTTCCTGTTGGTGGCGGCCACCCTGCTGGACCTGAAGGCGGCCCGGTTGCTGCCGCGCGGTGATGTGGAGGACGAGGCGGACCTGGCCCTGCTGGAGGCCCGCGACCTGCTGTTCGCCCGGCTGCTGCAGTACCGCGCCTACAAGGAGGTCGCCTCCTACATGCGCGAGCGGCTGGCCTCCCAGGGGCGCCGTTACGCCCGTGCGGTGCCGTTGGAGGAACGGTTCGCCGGCATGCGCCCGGACGTGCTGTTCAAACTCGGTCCCGAGGAGTTCGCCGCCCTGGCAGGGTTGGTCTTCACCCCCAAGGAACCGCCGAGCGTCCCCGTCACCCACATCCACCAGACCAAGACCTCGGTCAAGGAGCAGGGCGAACTGATGGTCGCGGAGCTGCGCGAGCACGGACGACTCACGTTCGCGGAGCTGACGGTCGCCTGCACCGGTACGTTCGAGATCGTCGCGCGCTTCCTGGCATTGCTGGAGCTGTACCGGGCCTCCAACGTGGGCTTCGACCAGCCCGAACCGCTGGGTGAGCTGCTCGTCACCTGGACCGGTGGCGAAGGAGAGGTCGAGGTGGACAGCGACTACGACGAGGGGGAGCGGGCATGACCATGGAACACGCGGCCGACCGGGAAAAGGCGCCGCCCACGCTGCGCCGTGACCTGGAGGCCGTCCTGATGGTCATCGACCAGCCCGTGTCCGAGTTCGACCTGGCACGCGCCCTGGACGTTCCCCTCGACGTGGTCACCCGCACCCTGGAGGACCTGTCCCGGGAATACACCGAGCAGGGCCGTGGTTTCGACCTACGGGCGGTGGCCGAGGGGTGGCGTGTGTACACGCGACCCGAGTGCGCCGACATCGTCGAGCACTTCCTCAGGGAAGGGCAGGAAGTGCGGCTGACCCAGGCCGCACTCGAGACGATGGCGGTGGTCGCCTACCGCCAACCGGTCTCCCGTGGCAGGGTCTCCGCGGTACGCGGGGTCAACTGCGACGGAGTCATGCGTACCCTCGTACTGAGGGGCCTGATCGAAGAGGCCGGTCACGACCCCGAGTCCGGTGCCATGCTGTACCGGACCACTTCCTATTTCCTGGAACGGCTGGGCCTGCGAGGCCTCGACGAGTTGCCTGATCTGGCGCCGTTCCTCCCCGACGACATCGAAGGTCTTGACGACACCGGTGAGCACAACTGACAACGAACGTCCCCGCGGTGAGCGGCGCGACGGATACGCCCCGCGCGGTGAGCGCGGCGACAATGACGACCGCGGTGGCCGAGGCCACCGCCCCCAGCGACAAGACGACCGCCGAGGTGGCGGACGTTATGACCGTGACCGTCGGGACGACCGCCAGGGTGGCGGGCGTTTCCAGCGGGACGACCGAGACCGTGACCGTGGTGGGTTCCGGGGTGACCGGGATCGGCGTGATGATCGTCGTGGTGGTGGGC
>NZ_DYZD01000195.1 GCF_020741345.1 Nocardiopsis listeri | reverse complement strand
GCTTCCACCAGCACACGACCGCCCACGCCGTGCATGGCCGTATAGACCACCGACAGGTCCCGGTCCTCGCCCAGGGGCAGCGCGGTGACGGCGTCCAGGTAGCGGTCCAGTGCCTCGGGTCCCAGCACCGTCCAGTCCCGCCCCATCGGCAGGTCGCCCACGGGTCCGACCGCGTCGATGGCCGCGGAGATCTCGGCGTCCACCGGAGCGACGATCTGGCTTCCGGCGTCGTCCCCGGCACCGCCCACGTACACCTTGTAGCCGTTGTCCTTGGGCGGGTTGTGGCTGGCGGTGACCACGATCCCCGCGTCCGCGTCCAGGTCGCGCAGGGTGTGGGCGAGCACCGGGGTGGGCAAAGGCTCCGCCAGCACGGACACGCGGTGACCGGCCCCGGTGAGGACGGCGGCGCTGTCGTGGGCGAAGTCCGCCGACCGGTACCGGGCGTCATAGCCGATGACCACGTGCTTGTCGCCCTCCCCCAGCCAGGAGGCGATGCCCGCCGCGGCCCTCATGACCACCACCCGGTTCATCCGGTTGGGCCCGGCTCCGAGCTCACCGCGCAGACCGGCCGTGCCGAACTCCAGCCCGGTGGCGAACCGGTCCCGCAGGTCGGCCAGTGCGGCCTCGTCCGCGGTCTCGGCTCGGGCGATCAGGTCGGACAGTTCGCGCCGGGTGACGGGGTCCGGGTCCTGGGCGTACCAGTCCCGTGCCCGGGCGAGGAGTTCGGTGGCGGTCAAAGCAGAACCTTCCGAGTGGAGCCGCTGATGGTGGGGCGTCCCGACGACCTTGCCCGCAGCGCCGGCTGCGGCACCGAGATGGGCGCTGCGAGCGAGATCGTTCGGTCAGAGCTTGGCGACGACGTCGGCCAGCAGGCGGCCGACGGTCTCGGCGGAGTCGCGTCCGGTGGCCAGGACCTCCTGGTGGTCGAGGTTGGCGCCCTTCAGACCCGCGGCGATGTTGGTGACAAGGGACATGCCGAGCACCTGGGCACCGGCCGCACGGGCCGCGATGGCCTCCAGCACGGTGGACATGCCGACCAGGTCGGCGCCCAGGGCCCGGAGCATGCGGACCTCGGCGGGCGTTTCGAAGTGCGGGCCGGGCATGGCCGCGTAGACGCCCTCGCGCAGGTCCGGGACCACGTCGTGGGCGATGGCCCGCAGTTCGGGACTGTAGGTCTGGCTCAGGTCGACGAAGTCGGCACCGGACAGCGGCGACTTCGCGGTCATGTTGATGTGGTCGGAGAGCATCACCGGGGAACCGACGGCGTAGTCGGTGTTGATGCCGCCCGCGGCGTTGGTGAGCACGATCGTCCGGGCCCCGGCGGCGACGGCGGTGCGTACACCGTGCACGACGGCGTCGGTCCCGTGGCCCTCGTACAGGTGGGTGCGGCCCAGGAAGGCGAGGATGTTCCGGTCGCCGTCACCGATGGAGCGGATGGTGCCGCTGTGGCCGTCCACGGCCGGCTTCAGGAAACCGGAGAGCTCCGACGAGGGCAGTTCGTGCTTGGCGTCGCCGAGCAGATCGGCGGCGGGCGCCCACCCGGAACCCATCACCAGGGCGATGTCGTAGCCGTCCACACCGGTGCGTTCGCGCAGTTCGTTTGCGGCCTGCTCGGCGGCGGCCTGGGGCGTGCGAGTCACTGCGGGTTCTCCGTTCGTCGGTGCCGCGGGCGCGGCTCGGGGCGGACTTCGATGTCCAGGGGACGTGCCATCACGTACTGGGGGCCCGCGTTCCCGGGGACGATGTTCCCGGTGAAGGCGAAGCCCGCGGCGGCGTAGGCACGCTGGGCCGAGAGGTTGGCCCGATTCACGCAGAGCACGATCTTCTCCGCGTTCGGGGCGACCGTCGAGACCGATCGGTCGAGCAGGGGCGGGGCGCAGGAGGTACGACCGACCCCTCGTCCCTGCCATTGTGGCGTGACGTAGTAGGCGCGCATGAGCACCGCCCGCTCCGGCGCGTCGACCGGTAGCGCACCGACGTTCGCGTCGAGGACGCCGAACCCCGCGCAGCGTGCGCGCGCCTCCCGCTCCCCGTCGATCACCGCTTCCCCGACCACGATCGCGTAGGGAAGGCGCGCGGGGTCGGCGTCCGCTTCGGGCAGGGTCTGCGCGGGCAGCCCGGTGAAGCGGAGCTGCTCGGGCGGCAGTTCGTGGTCGAGCAACTCCTTGCGCAGGGCGGTGGTCTCCGGCGTGGCCCGGTCCAGCGGGACCAGGCGCACGTCGGGACGTTCATGGTCCACGGTCAACTCGGTTCCGGGAGTCGTGGCACCGGGTGGGATCCGGTCTGCAAAGGTCGGGCGAACACGCTTTGGGGCCCGTGTTCACCGGCGTCGTAGTGGCGACCGGTGGGTTCGAACCCTGCGGCGCGGTAGGCGCGTTCGCCGCCCTCGTTGCCCTCGTTGAGGCACAGGACGATCTGTTCGGCGCGAGGGGCGACCTGGACGACGAGCAGGTCGAGCAGCGGGGCCGAGCACGCGGTGCGGCCGATCCCCCTGCCCTGGTGTTCGGGTGCGACGTAGAAGGCGCGCAAGAGCACCGCCTTGTCGGGTTCGTCGACGATCTCGCGCAGGGCCCCGCGTCGGTCGATGATGCCGAACCCGACGCAGGCGTCCAGGGCGCCTGCGCGGTCGGACAGGTCGCCCTCGGTGAGGACGATGGCGTACGGGAAGCGTTCGGGGTCGTCGTCGGCACGGGGCAGGGTGTGCACCGCCTCGTCGACGAACCTGCGCTGTCCGGGGGCGACCCGTTGGCGGGCCACCACCTCACGGAGCAGGTCGACCTCGGGGTTGTTGCGGTCCAGGCGGACCAGGCGCAGTCCGGGGACCGTGCGGTGTTCGGGAACGGGGGGCTGTACCTCTTCGGGGGTGTTCGCCGGCACCTTCATCCTCCACTCGCTGTCGGAGCGGGCCCGTCTCGATCGCGGAGCGGGCCCGACCGTCAGTCTTACACTCCGACCGGATGCCAAACCGTCTTGGTCTCCAGGAAGGGCGTCATGCGAGAGGTTCCGGGGTCGGTGTCGAGCCAGGCCTCCTCGCCGCCGTGGGTCTGCGGTCCGGGTCGCAGCACCCGGGTGAGGGTGGTGGCGGCGGTCCTCTCGAACTCCACGGCCTGCTCGCCCGTACCGGTCAGGTCCAGGGCGTTGACATCGGCGTGCGCGGCCAGGTGCGGACCGATCTCACCCACCCTGCCGGTGAGGATGTTGACGACCCCGCCGGGAACGTCGGAGGTGGCGAGCACCTCGGCGAGCTCGATCGCCGGCAGCGGCGCGGTCTCTGAGGAGACCACCACGGCGGTGTTGCCGGTGGCGATGACCGGGGCCAACACCGAGGTCAGTCCCAGCAGCGGCGCGCCCTGGGGCGCGAACACCACGACCACACCGGTCGGTTCGGGCGCCGAGTGGTTGTAGTACGGCCCGGCGACGGGGTTGGCACCCCCGATGACCTGGGCGAACTTGTCGGTCCAGCCGGCGTAGTAAACCCAGCGGTCCACGGCGGCCCGCACGTAGCGGTCGGCCTTCGCCCGGGTGATCCCCTGGGCGGCGACCAGTTGCTCGGCGAACTGGGCGTGCCGCCCCTCCATGACCTCGGCGATCCGGTAGAGGATCTGGCCGCGGTTGTAGGCGGTGCGTCCGGACCAGCCGCCGAAGGCCTTGCGGGCCGTGGCGACGGAGTCACGGGCGTCCTTGCGGGAGGCCAGCGAGGCGTTGGCCAGGTGGGTGCCGTCCGCAGAGGTCACGGGGTAGCTCCTGCCCGACTCCGAGCGGGGGAAGGCCCCGCCCAGGTAGAGCTTGTAGGTCTTCTTCACCGCCAGGCGGGCCGGGACCTCGGCGCTGTCCTCGGCCGGGGTCTTGGCCGCGCCCTCGCCCTTCTTCTTGTTCTCGCGCCGCTCAGCCAAGGTAGGCCTCCAAACCGTGTCGCCCGCCCTCGCGGCCGTATCCCGACTCCTTGTAGCCTCCGAAGGGGCTGGTCGGGTCGAACTTGTTGAACGTGTTGGACCAGATGACGCCGGCGCGCAGACGCTCGGCGGTCCAGAGCATGCGCGAGCCCTTCTCGGTCCACACCCCGGCGGAGAGTCCGTAGGGAGTGTTGTTGGCCTTGGTCACGGCCTCTTCGGGTGTGCGGAAGGTCAGCACCGACAGCACCGGGCCGAAGATCTCCTCGCGCGCCACCCGGTGGGACTGGCTGACACCGGTCAGCACGGTGGGCGCGAACCAGTAGCCGGACTCGGGCAGGTCGCAGGCCGGCGACCAACGCTCCACACCCTCCTCGTCGGCGGTGTCGGTGAGCTCGCGGATCCGCTCCAACTGGGCGGCGGAGTTGATCGCGCCGATGTCGGTGTTCTTGTCCAGCGGGTCGCCCAGGCGCAGCTTGGCGATGCGGGCCTTGAGCCGGGGCAGGAACTCCTCGGCGATGGACTCCTGGATCAGCAGACGCGAGCCGGCGCAGCACACGTGGCCCTGGTTGAAGAAGATCCCGGAGACCACGCCCTCCACGGCCTGGTCGATGGCCGCGTCGTCGTAGACGATGTTGGCGCCCTTGCCGCCCAGTTCCAGGGTGAGGCGCTTGTCGGTGCCGGCCACGGACCGCGCGATCTGTCGGCCCACCTCGGTGGAGCCGGTGAAGGCGACCTTGTCGGTGCCCGGGTGCTCGACCAGGGCCCGACCGGTCTCGCCCGCACCGGTGAGGATGTTGACCACGCCCGGGGGCAGGTCGGCCTCCTGGCAGATCTCGGCGAAGACCAGCGCGGTGAGCGGGGTGGTCTCGGCCGGTTTGAGCACCACGGTGTTGCCGGTGGCCAACGCCGGGGCGATCTTCCACGCCAGCATCAGGAGCGGGAAGTTCCACGGGATGACCTGGGCGGCCACGCCCAGCGGCCTCGGGTTCGGCCCGAACCCGGCGTGGGAGAGCTTGTCGGCCCAACCGGCGTAGTAGAAGAAGTGCGCGGCGACCAGCGGAACGTCGACGTCGCGGGTCTCCTTGATGGGCTTGCCGTTGTCCAGCGTCTCCAGGACGGCCAGCTCGCGCGAACGCTCCTGGATGATCCGGGCGACGCGGAACAGGTACTTGCCGCGCTCGGCACCGCTCATGCGGCCCCACACGGTCTCTTGGGCGCGGCGGGCGGCGGCGACGGCGCGGTCGACGTCGGCCGCACCGGCCACGGCCACCCGGGCGAGCCCTTCCTCGTCGGCCGGGTTGAGGCTGGTGATGTACTCACCGCCCTGGGCCGGGGTGAACTCGCCGTCGACGAACAGGTCGTAGGTCTCGCGCAGGCTGACGACGGAGCGGGACTCCGGTGCGGGCGCGTACTCGAAGATCACGGCTAGTCCTGCGTGTAGTAGTCGGGGCCCGGGTAGGTGCCGGTGGACAGCCTGGTGCGCTGCATGAGCAGGTCGTTGAGCAGGCTGGAGGCACCGATCCGGAACAGGTCCGGGGTGAGCCACTCGGGCCCGGCGGTCTCGTTGACCAGCACCAGGTTGCGGATGGCGTCCTTGGTGTTACGGATGCCGCCGGCGGGTTTGACTCCGACCCTGCGGCCGGTCGCGGCGTGGTGGTCGCGCACGGCCTCCAGCATGATGAGCGTGACCGGAAGCGTGGCGGCCGGGGCCACCTTGCCGGTGGAGGTCTTGATGAAGTCGCCGCCTGCGCGCATGGCCAGGTGGGAGGCGCGGCGCACGTTGTCGTAGGTGTTCAGCTCACCGGTCTCCAGGATGACCTTCAGGTGGGCGTCCCCGCAGGCCTCCTTGACCGCGACGATCTCCTCGTGGACCTTCAGGTAGTCGCCGGACAGGAACGCGCCGCGATCGATGACCATGTCGATCTCGCTCGCGCCGTCGGCCACGGCCCTCCGGGTGTCGGCGAGCTTGACGTCCAGGGGCGCGCGCCCGGCGGGGAAGGCGGTGGCGACCGAGGCCACGCCGATGCCGGTGCCGCGCAGCGCCGCCACGGCGGTGGCGACCATGTCCGGGTAGACGCACACGGCGCCCACCTTCGGCACGGTGCGGTCGGCCGGGTCGGGCAGGGCGGCCTTGGCGCACAGGGACCGGACCTTGCCCGGGGTGTCGGCGCCTTCGAGGGTGGTCAGGTCCACCATGGAGATCGCCAGGTCGATGGCGACCGCCTTGGCGGTGGTCTTGATGGACCGGGTGGACAGGTCCTGGGCCCGGGCCCGTGCGCCGACCTCGTCGACACCGGGCAGGCCGTACAGATAGGCCCGGAGCGCGTGGTTCGTGGTCGCCTCGGGCGCGGTCGCGGTGTGTGACACGGGCACCTACAGCTTCGTCGGTTCACTGTGACCGTCCGCCACCGGTTGGGCGGGGACGGCGGGTCCCGGGCCGGCCGCGGGGGCTCCGCGTCCCGGCCGGGGCCGTCAGGCAGTCACCATAACCCCGGGCTCCGCCGGTGACATCGCCTCGCGTGTTCGGGTCCGTCAAGGTTGGAGAAGTCTCCAAGCCGGATATCTCGTGATCATCGTTCTTTCCTCCCAATGCACGCTCGAATCACCCCAAAACGGCGCTTTCACCGGCTTGAATCACCCACCTTGGGCCAGGTGCGGTCTAGACCGGACCACTCCCCTGGACGACTCGGAGCGAGCACGGACGTCGCCCTTCGCGGCTACTCTGGGTGCCATGGCGGAATTCCGGATCAGCAGTGACGACGCCCAGGTCGACCTGCGGAAGATGGCGGTCGCCCTGGCCGAGTCCCAGGGGTGGGCGCGCGACGACGTGAGCATCTGGGACAACCGGCGTGGAGAGGTGATCGTGACCGTCGACGACGCCCTGCTGCGCAAACCCGTCGCGGACCCGGAGCACCGACCCCGGCACACTCCGCACGCCGTGCACGAGGCCTGTGAGCTGATCCGCCGGGAGGACCCGTCACTGCGCGGGGTGGACTTCGCCTTCCTCAAGGCCGAGTCGGCCCGCTTCTTCTCCGCCGGGTGGACCCTGGCCGACCTTCGGCACGCCCTCCTCGAACGCCCCGACGGGTCGGTCTGGGACCGGGGCGAGGAGTTCCGGGGCGGACGTTGGTTCGTCCATCGTCTGGCCGCCTGGAAGACCCCCGACGGCGACATCCGCCCCTCCCATTCCCAGGAGGCCTCCCAGCTGCGGGTGATCGGCAGGGCCGGGCTGCCCATGGACATCGGGTTGCCCGAGGACGCCGAACTCTCACAGCGGCCGGTGGCCCGCCCGGAGGTGGCGCGTTCGGCGGCCGACGACGCCCGCCGGCTGATCCGGCAGAACACCCGGACCACCACCGACTCGCTCGCCCACCGGGACCGTACCTCGGCCAACATCCGAAGGCCCCGGGACCGCTGAGCGGTTCGCCCGGCCGGCTCGCTCAGCCGCGCCGGTCCCGGCCGCCGACCTCGTCCATGAGCACCGCCGCGCCCTCGGCGACCTTGCCCAGGCCGAGTTCGAGCGGGCCGCGTCCGAGCAGCAGGCGCCACAGGGTCGCGAACACGAACGAGCCGAGGATGAACCATTCCAGGTAGAACGGTCCGCCCGCGGCGTTCTCCGGGTGGAGGGCGACGATGACCGCCAGGACGAGGATGTGCCCGGTGTAGACGGTCAACGGCATCCGGCCCACCGAGGTGAGCGGGTACATCACGCGCGGCAGCCGCTCGGCCAGCAGCATGCAGATCACCAGCACCAGCAACGCCTGGCCGACCGCCTCGAAGATCTCGAAGGTGGTCCCGGTGTGCGGGGTTCCCACCGCCAGCCACCACCAGCTGTCCGTGTGCACCTGGCCGCTGATGCTGTGCATGGCGTCGATGGTGTTCCAGCGCAGTTCCTCGGCGGTCTCGGCGTCCACCGAGCTCAGCGGCGAACCGTTGAGGAAGGTGCTGTGGGCCTCGGTGAGCCGGTCCAGGCCGCCCATCGGGTAGAGCAGCACCCACGGTCCCAGATAGCCGATGGCGGTCATGATCGCGCCGCCCACGACCATACGCACGCGCACCACCGTCGCGGTCAGGTCCGTGCGGCCCACCGCCATGCCCGCGAACATGAACGCCATGAAGGTGATGGCCGGGTAGTAGCCGGTGAGGAAGAACTCCGAGAAGGAGGTGAGGGCTCCGGTACGCGGCTGCGCGGGGAACAGGTCCTGACGCAGCAGGAAGGACACGATCGGGCCGAAAACGGCCAGGGTCGCGGCGGCGATCCACAACACGACCGCCCGAGCGCGGATCAACGGCAGCGCAAGGACGAAGAACCCGGCGTAGTAGGTGAGGATGATGGCCACCGGGACCGCGAGCGAGTCCAGGAACAGACCGAGCAGACCGATGACCAGCGACCGGGCCACGATCTTGACCATCACCCGATGCAGCGGCCGGCCCGAGACCGGTTCGGCGCGTCCGCTCATCAGGGCCAGGGACACTCCGGCGAGGAAGGCGAAGAGCGCCGAGGAGTTGCCCCGGACCAGGCCGTGCAGCTCCCAGCCCTGTTCCTCGGGCAGCAGCCCGAAGGAGACCACCCCGAGGTGGACCGCGAACATGCCGAAGACCGCGAGCGCCCGAGCGGCGTCGATGCCGTCGACACGATTCCTGGCGGGGGGACGGTCGTCGGGGAGGGTGCCGGTGTCGTCAGACTGGTTCTGTGCCACGTTCGTCAGGCTATGCCGCTTGCGCGTGGCTCTCCAACGTCCTGACGTTCTTCTAACGGCCACACCCGGCCGGCCCGAGGGCCCGCCCACGAAGCAACCCCGGGGCGTGAACCACGTCCTGTGAAGCGGGCCCGGGGAGCGCGAGCGCCCCGGGCCCGATGTTCGACGTGGGCCGGCCGTTCGTGGGCCGGGTCAGCCCCCGTCGACGATCTCGCTGAAGTGGTCCAACGCCTCGGGGTTGGCCAGCGAGTCGCGGCTGGCCACCTTCTCCGGGCTCTCGCCCATGAGGATCCGCTTGACCGGGACCTCCAGCACCTTGCCGGACAGGGTCCGTGGCACCGCGGCGATGGCGCGGACCCGGTCCGGGACGTGTCGGGGCGAACAGTCGGTGCGGATTCTGCGGGCGATCTCCTTGGGCACGTCGCCCTCCAGGTCGGCACCCTCGCGCAGCACCACGAACAGTTCGATCCGGGAGGAGCCGTCCTGTTGTGGAACGTCCACCACCAGGGCGTCCAGGACGTCGTCCAGGGCCAGGACCGCCCGGTAGATCTCACTGGTGCCCATGCGCACGCCACCGCGGTTGATGGTGGAGTCCGAGCGGCCGTAGATGATCGCGGTGCCCCGGTCGGTGATCTCGATCCAGTCGCCGTGCCGCCAGATCCCCGGGTAGACGGCGAAGTAGCTGTCGTGCAGGCGCGAACCGTCGGTGTCGCCCCACAGGAACACCGGCATGGACGGCGCGGGCTCGGTGACCACGAGCTCGCCGACCTCCCCGATGAGTTCCTTGCCGTCGGGGTCCCAGGAGGCCACCGCCATGCCCAGGGCACGGGACTGGATCTCGCCCTCGTACACGGGGAGGGTGGGGGTACCTCCGACCAGGCAGCTGCAGATGTCCGTGCCGCCGCTGGTGGAGAAGAGCCACAGGTCCGGACCGAGCTGCTCGTACACCCAGGAGAACGCCTCGGGGCTGAGCGGGGAACCGGTGGAACCGATCGCCTTGAGCGCGGACAGGTCGCGACCCTCGCGCGGGACCACGCCCTCCTTCATGCAGGAGGACAGGTACCCGGCGCTGGTACCGAACACGGTCACCCCGGCCTCGGCGGCCAGGTCCCACAACGCCTCCATGTTCGGGGCCGCGGGGCTACCGTCGTACAGGACGATGGAGGCCTTGGTCAGCAACACGCTGACCAGGAAGTTCCACATCATCCACCCGGTGGTGGTGAACCACAGGACCCGGTCGTGCTCCTGGGCGTCCAGGTGCAGGTTCAGGTTCTTGAGCTGTTCGAGGAGGATGCCGCCGTGACCCTGGACGATGGCCTTGGGCAGACCGGTGGTGCCCGAGGAGTAGAGCACCCACAGGGGGTGGTCGAAGGGGACGGGGGCGAAGCTCAGTTCGGTGCCCGCACCGGAGGCCACCAGGTCGGCCCAGGGCAGGGCGCCCTCCAGCCCGGCGCCGGGGGTCAGGTGGTCGAGCAGGACCGTGCGTTCCACCGTGGGCAGGGCCGCGCGCAGTTCCTCCACCACGGGACGGCGGTCGAAGTCCTTGCCTCCGTACCGGTAACCGTCCACGGCCAACAGCACCTTCGGTTCGATCTGGGCGAACCGGTCGATGACGCTGCGCACGCCGAAGTCGGGCGAGCAGGAGGACCAGATGGCACCGAGGGAGGCCACGGCGTAGAACGCGGCGGCCGTCTCGGGCAGGTTCGGCAGATAGGCGGCGACCCGGTCGCCCACGCCGACACCGAGTTCGCGCAGTCCGGCCGCGATGGCCGCGGTGCGCTCGCGCAGTTCGCCCCAGGTCCACTCACCGAGTCCGCGCAGTTCGGTGGCGTGCCGGATCGCGACGGCGTCGTCGTCACGGTCCTCGAAGATGTGTCGGGCGTAGTTGAGGGTGGCGCCGGGGAACCACCGCGCCCCCGGCATGCTCCGGTCGGCCAGGACCGCCTCGTAGGGGGTGTCGGCCCGGACCCCGTAGTAGTCCCAGATGGAGGCCCAGAACCCGTCGACGTCGGTGACCGACCAGCGCCACAGGGCGTCGTAGTCGAAGTCCCGCGCCCGGGTGGAGTCGCCGCCGAAGGCGTCGACACCCTTCTCCTGTGCGGCCCATCGTGCGAACGCCACGATGTTGGCGGAGTCGATCCGCCGCTCGTCGGGTTCCCAGAGCACACGGGGCACGCTGCTCTCCGTCATTGGCCCGCCTTCCGATCGCGTCGCTGTGCGTTGCTTCGAGACCCATCTAACAACACGCCGTGCCCGCGATCACGGGCCGGTCCGACCTAGTGGATCCAACGGTGTTCGCAGGTCACCATGGTCGCCGAAGAACGTGGGAACCCCACCTCCGAAGCTTCGGAAAGAGTGGGGTTCCTACGTTGACCCACGGCCGGATCCCCTTTCGTGGACCACGGGGCGGCCGTTCGGGCACCGGAGGGGACGCCGAGCGAAGACCGCTCAGCTCAGGGACATCACCGTGGCGACGGCCTCGGCGGGCGAGTCGACGACCACGGCACCGGTGGCCTCCAAGCGCTCTCGGGACATCAGGCCACTGGCGACCAGGATCGGCTGCGCACCCGCCTCGCGCGCCGCGCGGGCGTCGTCGTCGATGTCGCCGATGAGGACGACCCGGGCCGGGTCCAGGTCCTGGTGGCGCAGGTGGTGGACCAAGTGCTCGGCCTTGGAGTCCTGTTCGGTCTCGAACCTGCGTCCGTCGACCCGGGTGAAGTGCGGGGTGAGCCCGCGTTCGCCGATCAGCGGGACGAGGTGGTCATGGGAGGCCATGGACAGCAGCGACTGCGTGCCGCCCTTGCCGGCCCAGTCGTGCAGAACGTCGGGGACGCCGGGCGCGAGGTCGCACGTGGGCAGGTGCTTGACGTAGTTGGTGTCGTACAGTTCCTCGGCCCGGTCCCACTCCCCCTCGGCGAAGGAACGTCCGAGGAGCTCCTCGTAGCAGGGGATGAGCGGGCGTCGGAAGATCGAACGCCAGTACTCCAACTCGACGGGTTCGCGACCGAACCCCGCGCAGACGGCGTTGACCGCGGCGAGGTTGGCGTGGTTGTCGTCCAGGAGGGTTCCGTTCCAGTCCCAGACGATGTGGCGGGGGTTGCGGTTCTCGAAAGTCATCTCAGGCATCGGATGCACTTTACGGCCAGAAGCCGATTTCCGGTATGCGGTTTCGGCCACCCTCAGGCGGGACCTCCCAGGTCATGGCCGCCATATCCGTCGGGGCCGCCTTGAGCGGCCATCCGACGTTCCTCGCGGATCCGACGGCGTCGGCGCACGACCCACACCGAGAACAGCACCATCAGCGGGAACACGATGAGGATGAGCACCGGCAGCAGGATCGCCATCACCGAGGTCAGGAAGCTGACGACGTCCTCCAGGAAGGAGACCAGCGGGGCGGCCACGCCGAAGCTCATCGCGTTCATCACCGGCCTGGCCAGCGCCTTGACCAGGTGGAAGGCCAGGGCGATGAGGGCGCCGGCGATGACCGCGCCCCACGCCACCCCGCCGGAGGTGGACGCCGCACCGGAGGCCTCACCGGTGATCTCGGCCAGTTCCACGGTCGAGGCGCCCGCACCGAACGTGATCCCGCCGGCGGACGGTCGGATCACGGTCTGGACGACGTCGTTGAGGCTGTCCAGCGCGGGGATCTTGTCCGCCGCGAACTCCACGACCAACAGCACGGTGAGACTGATCAGGGTGATCGGGTGTTCCAACCAGGTCCAGGACGGGCCGAGCGGGATCAGCTCGGTGAATCGTGCGATCAACCCCACCAGAAGCAGGGGGACGTAGGCGTTGAGCCCGGACGCGGAGGCCAGGCCCAACCCGGTGAGGATGGCGAACATGCGGTTCCTTCGTACGCGATGGACTGCGATCGGCTCCGACTCCTCGAAGCCGGCCGTTGTCCATGTTGACGCTCCCGAAGGGCCTCTGGTTGTGGATTCCGCGCGGCCATCGGCGCTACGTCATTGCCGGTAGTCCTCGACCTCGGAGACCGGCCGGACCCTGGCGTCGTCGGGATCCTGCCCGAACTCGTTCTTGGCCCGACGCTGACGCAGCAGGTCCCAGCACTGGTCGAGCGCCTCCTCGACCTCCCTCATCCGACCGCGTTCGGCCGGTTCCAGGCCACCCGGTGTGGATCGGAGCGCGTGCTCCTCGTCCATCAAACCGCGGATGGTCGTCATGATGTCCTGTTCGGCGCTGTCGCTCATAACGCCATGGTCGGCACGGCCCGGAGACCGGGGCAAGGGTCGGGTACCCCGGATTGTCCGGTTCGGACCGAACGTTTACGCGAGGCCGGAAACGACACCGGAACCGTGACCCGGGGTCGAAGGTCCCGGCGACACGCACCGACCGACCCCGGCGGTCTGGGAAACTCCTACTACGGCCGCGTTGGTGGTGAATCGTTCCGTGTCGGCGGCCGGCCCGGCGGAATAGACCGGGAGACCCCGCCCTTGAATACCTTGAGGGGGTATTGTTATGGCAGCTGAGCAGGCACAACAGGGAAACGGCGGCATGACGGCGAACCACGGTTACAGCCACGACAAGCAGAGCCACATCAACCGACTCCGTCGCATCGAGGGGCAGATCCGCGGTTTGCAGCGCATGGTCGAGGACGACCAGTACTGCATCGACATCCTCACCCAGACCTCCGCCGTCAACAAGGCGCTGCGCTCCTTCGCGCTGTCCATGCTCGACGAACACCTCAAGCACTGCGTCGCCCACGCCGTGGCCAACGGCGGCGAGGAGGCCGAGGAGAAGGTCCGCGAGGCCTCCGACGCCATCGCCCGCCTGGTCCGTTCCTGACCACCGCCCCACTCCGCCGGTCACGGCTCACCGGCACCGCCCGGGACCTCGGGCCCGCGCGACCCACCTCGCCCAGGTCACGGCCGCCACCACGCTCCTCCTCCGCCGTCGACGCGACGACCGGAGAACGAGAAGGGCCCCGGAACCGCATCCTCCGACGGTTCCGGGGCCCTCGACAACGGCTTCGGCTCAGTCACCGTAGCGATCCCGTTCGTTCTCCCGTAGGCGCGCTCCCGCCTTCCGAGCGCCCTCCGCGTCCAGGTAGTCCACCTTCTCGTTGGCCACGAACGACGAGGGTCGTCCCTCGTCGGCGAACCCCATCCGGGCGACCTCTCCCCCGGTGAAGGCTCGGATCCCCCAGTTGGCGACGATCCGCGCCCGCGCCGTGGCCGAGGGCACCGACATCACGTGGTAGCCGCGGGTGACCCCCAGCGCCGGCAGACCGCTCAGATCGAACTGCATGATGCGGGCCAGCGCGTCACTGCCGCTCAGGTCCACAACGAGCCCCATGTCCTTGTGTCGGAACTCGCGCAGTGGCCGCCCCAGGATCGAGTGGACCACGTTCTGGGCCACGGTGGCCGCCTGCCTGCTGGCGTACTGGGCGGTGGGCGGGCAGTAGGCGCTCTCGGCGCTCGACAGGTCGGGCACGGCGGCCGCGTCGCCGATCGCGAACACGTCCGACCGGCCAGGGACGGCCAGGTCCGCGCCGACCTCCAGTCGGCCGCGCATCGTCGGCTTGCCGAGGGTCTCCATGAGCGGACTGGGTGAGACGCCCGCGGTCCAGATCAGGGTCCGACACGGCAGGGCCCGCCCGTCGGTCAGCACGACCTTGTCGGCGGTGACCTCACGGACGGTCACCTTGAGCTTGACCTCGATGCCCAGGTTCCGCAGCAGTTTCAGGGCCTTGCGGCCGAGTCGGTCACCGAGTTCGGGCAGGACCTTGGGCGCGATGTCGACCAGGTGCCAGCGGATCACCGAGCGCAGTTCCGGATAGAGGCGGGCGGCCTCCTCGCACAGGCGCATGAGCGAGGCCGCGGTCTCCACACCGGTGTAGCCGCCGCCGACCACCACGAAGCGGCAGCGCTCCTCACGTTCGATCGGGTCCTTGGAGTCGTTGGCCAGCTCCAGCTGGCCCAGCACGTGGTCGCGGAGCAGGACCGCCTCGGCGAGGGTCTTGGCCCCGTAAGCGTGCTCGGTCAGCCCGGGGATGTCGAACTCCCGGGTCAGACCACCGGGAGCCAGGACGAGCCGGTCGTAGGGCACCGGCGCGAGTTCGCCGGTGGGCCGCCGCACCACCACGGTGCGGTCCTGGGTGTCCACACCCACGGCGTGCCCGGGCACGAACCGGGTCTTCTTCATGAGCCGGTGCACAGACATGGCCACCGACTGCGGGGTGAGGAGCCCTGAGGCCACCTGGGGCAGCAGCGGACTGTAGAGCATGTAGTCGTTCGGTGCGACCAAGGCGATGTCGGCCGCACCGTTGGGTATGCGGCGTTCGAGGTGGCGCACGGTGTGAACTCCACCGAATCCCGCACCGACCACCACGATCCGAGGCCGAGACATGTGTTCACCGCTCCTTCTTCGTATCGGGGGCGGGACGTCCTTCGCGTCTGCGGGCCGTCGGACGCAGGAGTACCCACTTCACCGCCGTCGAATGTACGGGGCGGCGTTCCGTTTTCCCCGGTTCCCACACGGAACGTTCCGGGGACTTTGTCCTGCATTGCCTCTCCCCTCTGATGGCATACGGGAAATTCGAGGGAACGAGACCCCCTGTTTGTTGCCGGCACCGCCACTCGGCGCACACGCTTGATGACTGTGAGTGGTCATGCACGTACGGAAGGTGCTGACCCGTGACAGTGAGAGGGGCAAGGAACGTATATGCGCGCGTTCACCAGGATCGCCGCCACCACCATGCTGGCCGGGGGACTGACCGTGTTCGGTGTCGGGGCGGCCTTCGCCGACCCGCCGGACGAGGTGACCGAGCCCACCGAGGAGGTCACCGACACCACCGACGAGGTCACCGAACCCGTCGAGGAACTGTCGCCCGAAGCGGCCGCACTCCTCGAGGACCCGCAGGTCCAGGAGATCCTCGCCGACGAGGACGCCGTCGAGCTGCTCAGCGACCCCGAGACGCTGGAGACGCTGGAGGCCCTCTTCGAGCTGGAGGATCCGGCGGGCGCCCTGGAGGAGCTCGACCTTCCGGCGAGCACCGACGAGGCTCCGGAGGACGAAGCCCCGGGCGAGGCCGACGAGACCGAT
This sequence comes from Nocardiopsis listeri, assembly GCF_020741345.1. Lineage (GTDB taxonomy): Bacteria > Actinomycetota > Actinomycetes > Streptosporangiales > Streptosporangiaceae > Nocardiopsis > Nocardiopsis listeri_A. The sequence continues at coordinate 90 of NZ_DYZD01000195.1, read as the reverse complement.
GAGGCGGCCGGCGACGCTCCCGAGGAGAACGTCACCCAGCCGGTGGAGGGCGCCACCGAGGACGCGGGAACCTCCTAGGATCCCGAGCCA
>NZ_DYZD01000194.1 GCF_020741345.1 Nocardiopsis listeri | reverse complement strand
CCGGGACAGGATCGGGGTGCCCCTGGGAAAAGACTCTGGGACCGGGAGGCCCGCCGGTCAAGGGGTGAGGCGGAGTGTTTCCCGATCACCCCGAGCCCACGTGCGGTTTCGGGTGGGTACGGTCCGGTTCCGGCCGCGGGCGTGTGACACCGTTTCGATGGGGTGAAGGCCGCGGGGCCCGCACACCACCGGTGTACGGGCCCCGCGGGTGGATTACTGGATCACCTTGGACAGGAACGCGCGGGTGCGTTCGTGCTGTGGGTTCGAGAGCACCTCGGCGGGCGTCCCCGTCTCCACCACGGCACCGTCGTCCATGAAGATCAGCGAATCGCCCACCTCGCGGGCGAAGCCCATCTCGTGCGTGACGACCACCATGGTCATGCCGCCCCTGGCCAGGTCGCGCATGACGTCCAGGACCTCGCCGACCAGCTCCGGGTCCAGCGCGCTGGTGGGCTCGTCGAAGAGCATCAGCGACGGTTCCATGGCCAGCGCGCGGGCGATCGCCACACGCTGCTGCTGACCACCGGAGAGTTGTTCGGGGTAGGCGTTCGCCTTGTCCGGCAGGCCCACCCGCTCCAGCAGTTCCATGGCCCGCTCGGTGGCCCGGGCCTTCGGGGTGCGCTTGACCTGCATCGGCGCCTCGATGATGTTGCCGAGCACGGTCAGGTGCGGGAACAGGTTGAACCGCTGGAAGACCATCCCGATGTCGCTGCGCTGGGCCGCGATCTCGCTGTCCCGCAGCTCGTAGAGGCGCCCGCGCCTTTGCCGGTATCCCATCAGCTCGCCGTTGACCCACAGGCGACCGGAGGTGAGCTTCTCCAGGTGGTTGACGCAGCGCAGGAAGGTGGACTTGCCCGACCCCGAAGGGCCGACCACGCACATGACCTCGCCGCGTCGGACCTCCAGGTCGATGCCCTTGAGGACCTCCAGGCGGCCGAAGCTCTTGCGCACGTCCTCGGCGACGACGAGCGCGTCGGTGGGCGGCGTGTCGGTGGTCTCCACGGTCATGTCGTCAGCGGGCATGGGGTTCTCCTCGGCCATCAGTGCGTGCCTCCGACGATGCGGTCCTCGACCCCGCGCTCACTGCGGCTGAATCTGCGCTCGATGAAGTACTGGCCGACCATGAGGACGCTGGTGATCGCCAGGTACCAAAGGCAGGCCGCCACCAGCATCGGGAAGATCTGGTAGGTGCGGGTGCCGATGGCCTGGAGCTGGTAGAAGAGCTCGATGGTCACCGGCACGTACGCCAACAGGGCGGTGTCCTTGAGCATGGCGATGGTCTCGTTGCCCGTGGGAGGAATGACCACGCGCATCGCCTGCGGCAGTGTGATGCGCCGCATGATCTTGCTCCGGCTCATGCCGAGCGCCTGGGCGGCCTCGGTCTGGCCCTTGTTCACCGACTGCAGGCCGGCACGGATGATCTCGGCCATGTAGGCGCCCTCGGACAGCGCCAGGGCGAGCAGACCGGCCATGTAGCCGCTCAGGAGGGTGCGGACGTCGATCTCGAAGAACCGGGCGTCGCCCTCCAGACCCAGCATGGGCATCCAGTAGTCGTCGAAGGGGAGCCCGATGTGGATCGTCGAGTACAGGATGGCGATGTTGCCGAAGAGCACCGCCAGGACCAGCCGGGGCACACCGCGGAAGAACCAGGTGTACAGCCAGGCGACCGACACCAGGACCGGGTTCCCGGACAGACGCATCACCGCAAGGACGACGCCCAGCAGGATGCCGATGATCATGGACAGGACAGTGGCGCTGAGGGTCACCCAGACACCGTTCACGACCGGGTCCGAGAACATGTGCTCGAACATGAACGGCCAGTTGAACGCGGGGTTCGTGATCAGCATGTTCACGAACATCGCGGCGAGGACCAGCACGACCCCGGCGGCGACCCAGCGTTCCGGGTAACGGACGGGGACTGCGGAGATCGGTTCGGCCGGTCGGTCCGGGGTCGGTTCCTTCGACCCCGGACCGTCCGCCGATGCACTCGGTGACGTCACGGATCAGACCTTCGCTAGTGGCGGGCGAACAGGGCGGGCGGTCGTGGTGACCGGAACGGGCGCCCGGACACGTTCTGACGAAACGGCCGCACGCCGGCCCCGGTGAGCTCGGCGTGCGGTGGTGCGACGGTGTGGGACCCGGTGGGTCTATTCGTCGACGGAGGGGTTGACCTCGGAGGTCTCGACGGCACCGACCTCGATGCCCCATTCCTCCAGGACGTCCCCGTAGGTGCCGTCCTCGATGATGGCGTTGAACCCGGCGGCCAGGGCCTCGGCCATCTCGCTGTCGTCCTTGTGGGTGATGACACCGTACGGCGCGGCGGAGTACTGGTCGTCGATGAACTCGAGCTGGTCGCCGGTCTCCTGCAGGGCGAACAGCGAGGTGGGCAGGTCGGCCAGGGACGCGTCGTTGAGCCCGGAGACCACGCTGGAGGTCGCCAGCGGCTGGTTCTGGAACTTCTCGATGGTGATGGCCTCTTCGCCCGCCTCGACGCAGGCGTCGCTGCGGGCCTCGATGTCGGTGTCGTGCGTGGTGCCGGTCTGCACGGCGATCCGCAGGCCGCAGGCGTTGTCGGGGTCGACCCCTTCGGGGTTCCCGGCGGGGCCGAACCACTGCGTCCCGGAGGAGAAGTAGCTCACCATGTTGACGGCCTCCATGCGCTCCTCCGTGATGGTGAAGGAGGAGGCGCCGAGGTCGTAGTTGCCGCTGTCGACGCCGATGATGATGGAGTCGAAGTTGGCGGGGACCCACTCGGCCTCGAGACCGAGCTTGTTCAGGGCGGCCGTCACCAGGTCCACGTTGAAGCCGAGGACGGTCTCGCCGTCCTCGTCCAGGTACTCGCCGGGCGCGTACTCGGCCTCGACGCCGATGCTGACGACACCGGCCTCGGCGATGTCGTCGGGGAGCAACGCGGCGAGTTCCTCGTCGACGGAGACCTCCGGCGCCTCGGGGGCCGCGTCGTCCTCGGCGCCGTCACCATTGCCACACGCCGAAAGGGTCAGGAGACCCACTGCGGCGAGGGCGGTGAAGTAGGGGAGGGGCTTGCGCAGGGGCATGTGAGGTCTCCTTCAAGAGCACGTATCGTGCCTGCTCGGAGGCCGGTACGCGGATCCATTCCGCAGGCCTGGAACGACAACACGGACATTATGCTGCATAGAGCATTAAGTCGGTAGCGCCCCATCCTGCCGCCCCGCGATTTTCCCGTGGTCACCGTTGTGAGAGGATTGCGTAACGGGTCATCCCCGTGAGATGCGGACGCGCTGTGCTCGTATAAGAGTCCGGCGAAGACTGTCCCTTCCGGCGAACACCACCGGTCATGGCCGACCGGCGCCGTGAAGGGTTCCCCTAGCACCCTTACCGTCTTCGCGCGCGATCCGTCGACCACCGTCCTCGTCATGGCCGACGCGGACGTAGAAGCAGACCGAGGGGTTTGAGTAGTGACCACCTTTACTTCGCGTACCCAGGACACCTCCGAGCTGGACAAGGATCCGGCCTTCGCCATGCATCGCGGTGGCAAGCTTCACGTCACCTCCTCCGTGGACGTCAGCGACCACGAGGGACTCTCCCTGGCCTACACGCCGGGTGTCGCCCGCGTCTGTGACGCGATCGCCGAGGACGCCGAGCTGGTCGAGACCTACACCTGGAAGAGCAACCTGGTCGCCGTCGTCACCGACGGCACCGCCGTCCTGGGCCTGGGCAACATCGGGCCGGAGGCCTCCCTGCCGGTCATGGAGGGCAAGTCGCTGCTGTTCAAGCAGTTCGGCGACGTCGACTCCGTGCCGATCGCGCTCAACTGCACCGACGTCGACGAGATCGTCGAGACCGTCGTGCGCATGTCGCCGTCCTTCGGTGGCGTCAACCTGGAGGACATCGCCGCTCCGCGCTGCTTCGAGATCGAGGACAAGCTGCGTGAGCGCCTGGACATCCCGGTCTTCCACGACGACCAGCACGGCACCGCCATCGTGACCGTCGCCGCGCTGCACAACGCCGCCCGCCTCACCGGCCGTACCCTGGCCGACCTGCGGGTCGTCGTCTCCGGTGCGGGCGCCGCCGGCGTCGCCGTCACCAAGATGCTCGTCGACGGAGGCATCGGCGACATCGCGGTCGCCGACTCCAAGGGCATGATCTACGAAGGTCGGGAGAGCCTGACCCCGGTCAAGCGGGAACTGGCCGCCATCAGCAACAAGGCCGGCCTGAAGGGCTCCATCGAGAGCGCGCTGGAGGGCGCCGACGTGTTCGTCGGTCTGTCCGCCGGTGAGGTCCCCGAGTCGGTCGTGGCCAGCATGGCCGACGACGCCATCATCTTCGCCATGGCCAACCCCAACCCGGAGGTCCACCCGGACGTCGCCCGTAGGCACGCGAGCGTCGTCGCCACCGGGCGCAGCGACTTCCCGAACCAGATCAACAACGTCCTGGCCTTCCCCGGCGTGTTCCGGGGAGCCCTCGACGTCCAGGCCTCCGACATCACCGAGAACATGAAGCTGGCCGCGGCCAAGGCCATCGCCGACCTCGTCGGTGACGACCTGAACGCCGACTACGTCATCCCGAGCACGTTCGACGAGCGCGTGGTCCCGGCGGTCTCCGCCGCGGTCGCCGCCCAGGCCCGTGAGGACGGCGTCGCCCGCCGCTGACGCGGCTCCGGGGCCCGCGCGATCCACACGATCGCGCGGGCCCTTTTCCGTGCCGGGGTAGGGGCGGGGCCACCACCCGCGGGGGAGTACGGCCACCACGGGTTCGGGGGACGGGCGTAGTGCGCCGTGAGGGGCGCGCTCATAGGTTTTCGAGGGTTGGAATCACGCCGTTCGAACGGCCTCAGACCCCTGGGACGACCCTCATGGAACCGATCTTCCCGCCCGCGCGCGAGCCTCGAGGAACCGGTCGACGGATCGCGACGGCCCTGGCCGTCGTGGCCGCCGTAGGGGCGGTGACCCTGGTCCCGAGCCCCTACGAACTCGACGACCGGGTCGAGGGCGACCGTGAGATAGCGGCGTCGGTACGGGAGGGGATCGGCGACACCACCGGCTACCACGGACTGTCCGTGGCCCTCGTCGAACCCGATCCCGAGGGCGGGCACCGCGTCCGCTCGGCGGGGCTCGGCTCGGTCGGCGACGATGGGGAACAGGTGGACCAGAACACCCCCTTCGGGTCCGCGTCGGTGGCCAAGGTGCTGCCCGGGATGCTGCTCGCCGACATGGTGGACCGGGGTGAACTCGACCTGGCCACACGGGTGGGGGAACTGCTGCCGGAGCTGGACCCCGCCGACCCCGCCATCGCCGACATCACCGTCGAGGAACTGGCCACCCACACCTCGGGACTGTCCCGGGAGGAGACGACCCTGCCCCAGACCCTCTGGCAGTTCGTCGCCAAAGGCCACCCCGACCCCGCCGAATCGGTCGACGACTTCCTCGACGAGGTGGCCGCACAGGCTCGCGTCGACCCCGAACTACGGGGGACCAACGTCTACTCCAACACCGGATTCGGCCTGCTCGGGCACGCGCTGGCGGCCCGGGCGGGGACCGACTACGCCGCCCTGGTCCGTGAACGCCTCCTGGAACCGCTGGGCATGGAGCACACCCACGTGTGGTCGGATCAGGGCGGGGCCGACCCCGTCGTGCACGACGCGGACCGGGGCCGGGCCATCGACCTGGATCGCACGGTCGCTTCCGGGCCCTCGGGGGGAGTGACCACGACCGCGGGCGATCTCGGGCTGCTCCTCGCGGCGATGCTGGACGGCTCGGCGCCGGGATCCGGGGCGGCCGAACCCGTGGCCGCGGGCGACGTCGCCCGCCGGGAACAGGGGCTGGGCTGGTACGTGGAGACGCTCGGGGGCAGGGAGATCACCGCGCACGGCGGCAACGCCACGACCAACGGCCACACCGCTTGGATCGGTTACTCCGGCGACCGGGGAGCCGTGGTCCTGTCGAACACGCATCGCTACAGCGAGGACATCGGCATCCGCCTGCTCGGGGTCGACGAACCCAGCCCGGACAACGTGGCCGGAGAACGGTTGTACGCCACCGCGACGGTGATCCTGGCACTACTGCCCGGGGCCTTGTTCCTGGGCTTCGCGGCCCGGCGCCGTCCCTGGCGACCATCGCGTCGGCCCACGGACCGAGCGGGCCTGGTCGCCTACGGAACGCTCACGGTCGCGCTGCTCTGGTACGTCCACCTCGCCGGATTCTGGCACCTGGTGTCCCCGTGGGTGTGGGTGGCCGGGGTGTTCCCGGCCGTGGCCGCGGCCGTGGTCGGGATCCGACGATGGTCGGACCTGCCCACCACCAGGAGTGGACCGTCCTGGCTCAGATGGACGACGAGCGGCCTCGTCGCGTTCGCCGGACTGGCGCTCCTGCTGGGCCTGGCCACGCTCTGACACCGTGCGTCGTCGGGACGATCACATCAGCTCCGCGGGCGAGTCGAACTCCTCCTTCAGGAGGTCGAACGCCCGGCGCAGGTCGGCCAGGGCGGCGTCCGGGGTCTCACCCTCACCACGAGTGGCCGCCCCCGAAGGCAGACGAGCGTGAGCACACCACACGCCGTCCGCGTCCTGCTCGATCGTGTACGGAACCAGCACCGCTTCTTCCCTCTGGATCGGATGGTTCGACGAAGGGCCCGGGAGACCACGCCCCCGTGTGGTCTCCCGGGCCACTCCCCGGCACTGACTCAGTCGCGCCGGTCCCGGTCCTCACCGGTGGCGGTGGACCAGGGATCACCGCCCGAGGGCGGCATCGGGCGAGCCTTCGGCTCCTGCGAGTCCTGCGCGGGACCCGCGTCCCCCGCCCCGGACCCCTCGTCGGCGGACCTCCGGGCGGACTCGTCACTTTCGTTCGACGTCGGTTCGGGCCCGTCGGGTTCCCCCTCGGTCGGCCCCCACCGGCCCATGTCGCGGCGGATCACCTCGACCGTGTCGTCGAGGATGCGGCGCAGGTCGCTCGCGGCGGACCCGCCGACCTGCCCGGCCCCCCGGACCATGTCCCGCACGCGAACGGAGAAGTCCTTCAGGGCGTGTTCGAACTCGGACCCCTCACGCTCGGACCCTTCCCCCGAGTCCTCACCGCGACGTTCTGAGTCGGTGCGGCCCCAGGCGGCACCGAACGCCCCGAAGCCCTGGGCGAACCGCTCCCACTCACGGGCCCACACGCCACCGTCGCCGCAGTCCTGGGCGCGGTCCCGCTCGCGGCGGTTCTGGTCCTCCTCGCCCTCGGGGGCCTTGGTCCCCTCGGCGCGTTCGGCCCCCTCACGGCGGGCGTCGCCCGCGGTGAACTTCAGTTCGTCGCGCAGGGAGCTGATGGTGGCGCGCACGTCCTGCTTGACCGCACGGGCGATGTCGCGCACCGAATCGGTGATCTCCCGCTCCAGGTCGTCCAGGTCGCTCTCGCGGGCGCGCAGCTCCTCACGTCCCTTGTCGGTGAGGCTGTAGACCTTGCGGCCGCCCTCCTCGGTGTGGGTGACCAGACCCTCCTCCTCCAACCGGGCGAGCCGGGGGTAGATGGTGCCGGGGGAGGGTGAGTACACGCCCAGGAAACGGTCGCGCAGCAGGCTGATGATCTCGTAGCCGTGGCGCGGGCTCTCGTCGAGCAGCTTGAGCAGGTACAGGCGCAGTCTGCCGTGGCCGAAGATGGTGCTCATGAGGCCCCCTCTGGGATCGCGGCCGGAGCCTCGGGCGCACGCCGCAGCAGCGCCGTCCGACCGGACACGGTGTTGACACTGATGGAGGCGGGGTCCACGCCCACGCCGATCTTTCCGCTCAGGGTGTTGCGGGCCGGCGCGGTGTTGCGATCCAGCCCGAAGTCGGAATCCACCCCGCCGGTCATGGCGCGCAACTCGACGTTGGCGGAGCTCTCCGCGGGAACCCGCAGGGCCACCTCGCCGGACACCGTCGTGACCCGTACACGCGCCGAGGCCGAGAGGTCGGTGTCGACCAGGACCGAGCCGGAGACGGTCTTGGCCCGCAGTTCGGAGAGGCGGCCGCCGGCCACGGCCAGTTGCCCGGTGGCGCTGTTGAAGCCCAGGGTGCCGCCCGGTCCGCGTACCGAGGCGTTGCCGTCGGCGGTGTTCAGGTCGGTCTCACCCGAGACCTCGTCCAGGGTGACCTCTCCGGTGGCGGTCCTGATCTTGGTGCGGGCGCTGAGCCCGGCCGCCACCACGGGCGCGGTGGCCGTGGTCACCTCCACCGGACAGTCCCGGGGGACCCGCAGGTTCACGGTGGCCCGACGCGAGTGCACGTTCTTGTAGCCGGTCAGCTGGAGGGGCTTGAGCCGGTCGAGGAACCCCTGACCGGTCAGGTCCCGGTAGTGGATGGTGAGGATCCCGGCCTCCTGGGTGACCTCCAGGGGCTCGCCCTCGATATCGGTGATCTCGAAGGTCACCGGGTCGTCGGTGGGAATGATGTTGACCTGTCCGCCGACGATTCGCACCTTCAGGGCGACGATGCCGTCCAAGGTGTGCGTCATCGGACTGTCGATGGTCCAACTTGCCATCGTGAACCCTTTCCGCTCGCTCTCGATGCCTTCACGATATGTCTCGTCTTCGGCGAACTCAAGATATGTCGCGGATTTCGGGGTCGGATCGGGGGATCCTCGGGGACGACCCTGAGCCCGGGCCGACCCCGGACACACGCGAGGGGCCCGGGTCGCGTGGACCCGGGCCCCTCGGCCGGTACATCGCTCAGCGCGATGCCTCGTGGCTACTCCTCCTCATCGTCCAGCCGGGCCAACCAGGTGGCCAGCCGTTCGACGGGCGTCTCGAACTCGGGGTTGATGTCGGTGAACACCCGCAACTGCTCGGCGAGCCAGCCGAAGCTGACCTCCTCGTCGCCGCGGCGGTTCTCCAACTCCTCGATTCCACGATCGGTGAAGTACATGTGTTCTTCCGTCGCTATTCCGCGGGCGGGAACACCGTGTCCACCAGGGCACGCTGCTCGGCCTCGTGGCGCTTGGCCGAACCGGCCGCGGGCGCGGAGGAGGCCGGACGCGAGATCCGGGTGAACGGGCGGTCGAGCTGCTCGGAGAAGACCAGCGCGACGAAGGGCCACGGACCCATGTTCGCCGGCTCCTCCTGGACCCACAGGACCTCGCCCGAGTTCGGGTAGGCCTTGAGCTGCTCGCGGATCTCCTCGATCGGCAGCGGGTACAGCCGCTCCGCGCGGATGATCGCGGTGTGCTTGTCCCCGCTCTTGCGGCGGGCCGCGTCCAGGTCGTAGTAGATCTTGCCGGAGCAGATGACCACACGACGGACCTTCTCCGGCGCGATCGAGTCGTCCCCGATCAGCGGCTGGAAGTTGCCCGAGGTGAAGTCCTGGGCGGCCGAGGTCGCGGCCTTCAGGCGCAGCAGCGACTTGGGCGTGAACACCACGAGCGGGCGCTCCAGCGGCGACTTGGCCTGCCAACGCAGCAGGTGGAAGTAGCTCGCCGGGGTGCTCGGCATCGCGACGGTCATGTTCTCCTGCGCGCACGACTGGAGGAACCGCTCGATGCGGGCCGAGGAGTGGTCCGGGCCCTGGCCCTCGTAGCCGTGCGGCAGCAGCATGGTGACGCTGGAGCGCTGGCCCCACTTCTGCTCACCCGAGCTGATGTACTCGTCGATGATGGTCTGGGCACCGTTGACGAAGTCGCCGAACTGAGCCTCCCACATCACGAGGGCGTTCGGACGGGTCAGCGAGTAGCCGTACTCGAAGCCCAACGCCGCGTACTCGCTCAGCAGCGAGTCGTGCGCGTAGAACTTCGTGGTCCCGTTGTCGAAGGCCTTCAGCGGGGTGTGGGTCTCGCCGGTTTCGCGGTCCATCAGCGTGGCGTGACGCTGGCCGAAGGTGCCGCGGCGGCTGTCCTGACCGATCAGACGGACCGGGTGGTCGTCCAACAGCAGCGAACCGAAGGCCAGCAGCTCACCGGTGGCCCAGTCGACCGCGTCGTTCTCGACCATGGTCTGGCGACGGTTCAGCTGCGGGGCCAGACGCGGGTGCGGCTTGAAGCCGTCGGGCAGGTTCACCTGGGTGTCGATGACCCGCTTGACGGTCTCGGAGGAGATCGCCGTCTCCACCTGGGAGTGGTCCAGGCGGGACTCGGTGAACACCTCGGGCTTGACCACGGAGCCGGGCTCGATCGGCTTCTTCTCGACCTCACGGGTCTCGGTGAAGGCGCGTTCGAGTTCGCTCTGGTAGTCGCGCAGAGCCGACTCGGCCTCTTCCACCGTGATGTCACCGCGGCCGATGAGGGACTCGGTGAACAGCTTGCGGGTGGAGCGCTTGGCGTCGATGACGTCGTACATCAGCGGCTGGGTGAACGCGGGGTTGTCGCCCTCGTTGTGCCCACGACGCCGGTAGCAGACCAGGTCGATCACGACGTCCTTGTTGAACGCCTGACGGTAGGCGAAGGCCAGGTTCGCGACCCGGACCACGGCCTCGGGGTCGTCCCCGTTGACGTGGAAGATCGGCGCCTGCACCATGCGCGCGACGTCGGTGGCGTACACGCTGGAGCGGCTGTCGGACGGCGAGGTGGTGAAGCCCACCTGGTTGTTCACGATGACGTGCACCGTGCCGCCGGTCCGGTAACCGCGCAGCTGGGACAGGTTGAGGGTCTCGGCGACCACACCCTGTCCGGCGAACGCCGCGTCACCGTGGATGAGGATGGGCAGCACGGTGAAGCCGTGCGGGCCCTTGTCCAGC
>NZ_DYZD01000193.1 GCF_020741345.1 Nocardiopsis listeri | reverse complement strand
TCGAGGTGACCAACAAGAACAGCAGGATCGCCCGCCAGTGCGGTCGGGCGTACGACAGGATGCGCCGGGTGATCCCCGGGGGCAGTCGCTGTCCCCGCGCGCTCCCATCGTTGACCAGAGCCCTGTAGGAGGGCCTCCCTGACATCATCGACGGCCTCGTTTCGTACATCGGTTCGCCACGCATGAGTCAACACCGATGGGCGCGTACCGCTTCCCGGGCAGGCGGGGGACAGGGCCGTGGGGCGACGAGGGTCAGAGGGAGTGCGAGAGGCGGCCCAGCGCCGCCGTGGTGGAACGGCCCGGGGTGAAGGGCAGCTCCCAGGACCGGGCACCGAGCGCCTCCGCGCCGCGGATCTTGGCCTGGGTGTAGCGATCGCCGGCGGTGAAGGCCAGGGCGGCGGGGGCCAGGGGTCGCAGCAGGTCGGCGTAGGCGGCCCAGTCGGCGACCGTGGGCGGTCCGTCGATGATGAAGGAACCGGTCACACAGGCCAGCGCGGCGATGGTCTCGGCCCGTTCCTCGGCCGGGTTGACCGGCCGTTCGGGGCCCTTCCAGGCCCGCACGCGCTCGTCGGACTCTATGCCCACGACCAGGGGATGGCCGCGTTCGGCGATGGCGCCCAGGAATCGGATGTGTCCCACGTGCAGCACGTCGAAGACACCGGTGACCACGACCGGTCGTTCGAGGGGCTCCGGTCGTTCGAACCAACGCAGACCCAGCGGTGTGGCCGCTTGGTATGCCTCGTCCGTGCCAGATTCCCGCATGTGGTCCCCGTTCCCTCCGTATGACGGTAGGGGTGTCCGCGTCCGCTCGCGTGGACGGGCTCACCCGAAAGGTCAACGTACCTGTCGGGTGGGGGTATTCCGCCTCCGGAGAGAAGAACCGAACGGTGTTCACCGCCGGTGTGACGGACGTTACGGGGAACCTCGAGGGCGGTATGTGTGTCCCATCACGTGAAGTGTTCGAGAAGTGGAACGGAAAAGTGGTGCTGGTGATGGGTTGGGTGCTTCTCGTCGAGGAGACGGTCGGATCCGGGCAGTCCATGCGGTGGGGCGTGGGCCGGGTGCAGGGGGCCTATCCCGAGTGGGAGCAGGCGGCGGAGGCCGCATTGGTCCTGGCCAGGGAGTACGCCCCGAATCACCCTTGGTCGGAGAGTGGGCGTCAGATCTACCGGACGTCGGAGAGCGCCTACCTGGTCGACGTCCAGGGCGCCACGGCCACGTTCCCCTTCCGGGTGAGCGTCGCCCAACGGGTGGAGTAGACCGAACCGAAACCGAACCGCAGGGGTCGTCCCCTGGGTGGAGTGGCGAAACGAGCCGGTGCCGTGGGGCACACGGCTCGCTTCGAGTGGAGCGGGCGACGAGAATCGAACTCGCATGACCAGCTTGGAAGGCTGGGGTTCTACCATTGAACTACGCCCGCATGGCTTCAGAGCCCTTGAGTTTCCTCTAGACTCGTCCTGCCGCTGGAGATAAGAGTACAGTCTCCAGGGCGGTGGTCGCACACTCGATTTCGGATCGGTGTGTTTCCGCCGGGCAACGGGGTGTAGCGCAGCTTGGTTAGCGCGCATGCTTTGGGAGCATGAGGCCGCGGGTTCGAATCCCGCCACCCCGACGAAATCTTTCGCGGCCGACCGGCCTCTCGGTCGGCGGCCGTGGCCCCCTGCGTATCTGCCCTAGACTTGGTGCGATCAGCAGGAAACTGTAAGTCCCAGCCCGTCGCAGGGCACCCCAGTAGAACGTGGTCTCCACGGGCCGGGGTGCTCGCGTGCATTCGCCGTTCGTGTGGTGCGCCTGCGGGCCGACGCGGACACCAGCCGGCAAACCTAGGAGTACCGCCCCGTGAAGACCGATGTCGAGGAGCTCAGCCCGACCCGGGTCAAGCTGACCATCGAGGTGCCCTTCGAGGAGCTCGAGCACGCTTTCGACGTGACCTACAAGTCGCTCGCGAAGCAGGTTCGGATCAAGGGCTTCCGCCCGGGCAAGGCACCGGCGCGGCTGATCGACCGCTACGTCGGCCGCGGTGCGGTGATCAGCGAAGCGGTCAACCACGCCGTTCCGGAGCTTTACAACGAAGCCATCCAGAAGGAGGAGATCTTCGCGCTCGGCCAGCCCGACGTGGAGGTCACCAAGCTGGAGGACAACGACGAGCTCGCCTTCACCGCCGAGGTCGACGTCCGCCCCAAGTTCGAGGTGAAGGACTACAAGGGCATCGAGGTGACCGTCGACAACGCGACCGTCACCGATGAGCAGGTCGACGAGCAGATCGGCACCCTGCGCGAGCGCTTCTCCACGCTCGTGGGCGCCGACCGCCCGATCGAGGACGGCGACCACCTGTCCATCGACCTGTCGGCCGCCGTCGACGGTGAGAAGCTCGAGGACGTGGCCGTGAGCGGCTACTCCTACGAGGTCGGCACCAACAACATGCTGGAGGGCCTCGACGAGACCCTGCGCGGTATGGAGGCCGACGGCGAGGCCACCTTCAAGACCACCCTGGTGGGTGGCGACCACGAGGGCAAGGAAGCGGACGTCACCGTCACCGTGCACTCGGTCAAGGTGAAGGAGCTGCCGGAGCTGGACGATGAGTTCGCCCAGCTGGCCTCGGAGTTCGACACCATCGACGAGCTGCGCGAGGACGTGCGCAAGCGCATGGCCGACGTGCGTCGCATGCAGCAGCTCTCCGCCGCCCGTGACAAGGCGCTGGAGAAGCTCATCGAGTCCGTCGAGGTTCCGCTGCCCGACGCGGTCGTCGACGAGGAGATCACCCGTCGTCGCCAGAGCCTTGAGCAGCAGCTCGCCCAGAGCGGTCTGACCAAGGAGGCCTACCTCGAGTCGCAGGAGAAGACCGAGGAGGAGTTCGAGGAGGAGCTGAAGACCGGCGCCAACTCGGCGGTCAAGGCCGGTTTCATTCTCGACCAGCTGGCCCTCCAGGAGGACCTGAGCGCCGACCAGGGCGAGCTCAGCCAGTACGTGTTCGAGCAGGCCCAGCGCATGGGTGTCAGCCCGGACCAGCTGGCCCAGCACCTGGTCGAGTCGAACCAGATCCGTGTCGCCTTCACCGAGGTCGTCCGCGGCAAGGCCATGGACCTGGTCCTGGCCGACGCCAAGGTGACCGACGAGGACGGCAACGCCATCGAGACCCCGCAGGTCGAGACGGCCGAGGACACCGACGCCGTGGAGGACGCGGCCAAGGCCGCTGCCGCCGCCACCGAGGACGTCGAGGTCGTCGAGGTCGACGCCGCCGAGTCCGAGAAGGCCGACGAGGACGCCAAGGACGACAGCAAGTAGCCCTTCGGCCCCGTAGCGTTCGCGCGGGCCCCGACCGACCCCGAAACGGGTCGGTCGGGGCCCGTCGTGTTTGTTCGCTGCTAGGAGAAAAGGTGTGTTCCACCCCTCCTGCACCCTGCGCTCAAAGCGAACAGGGACGTTATACGGACGAGCCCGACGTCCAGCGGCGTTAGTGTCGCTGTATCGCAACCGTTTCGATTCCGGAGCAGGTGACGAGAGTGCCGCCGACCTTTGATGAGTCCCCGGGATTCGACGCTCGTACGTCGGACCCGCAACTTTCCCCTTTTATTGAGCAGACGCCTCAGCGCCTGTTGCGCCAGCGAATCGTGTTCCTCGGCCAACAGGTCGACGACGACATCGCCAACCGCCTTGTCGGTGAGCTCCTGCTGCTGTCCGCCGAGGACCGCCAGCGGGACATCACCATGTACATCAACTCGCCGGGTGGTTCCGTGACGGCGGGCATGGCGATCTATGACGTCATGCAGTACATCCCCAACGACGTGCGTACCGTGGGTATCGGTATGGCCGCGTCCATGGGCCAGATGCTCTTGTGCGCCGGTGCGGCCGGTAAGCGTTACGCGCTGCCGCACACCCGCGTCATGATGCACCAGCCGTCCGGTGGTATCGGGGGCACCGCCTCCGACATCCGGATCCTGGCGGATCAGCTGCTCTATGTGAAGAAGATGTTCATCACGAAGATCTCCGAGCACACCGGGCAGTCGGTCGAGCAGATCGAGAAGGACGCCGACCGGGACCGCTGGTTCACGGCCCAGGAGGCGCTGGAGTACGGCTTCATCGATGAGGTGCTCGAAGGCACCCTCGATGTGACCAGTTGACCGTAGCCAGGGCTGACCTGTCCCAGTCCATGGATCGGCGTAGTGCGTGGAAGGCGTGAAATGACCGAATTCAACCCCAGTCTGATCGGCGGCGCGGCCTCGATGGCTCCCCAGAGCCGCTACGTGCTGCCGTCCTACGTGGAGCGCACGTCGTACGGCGTCAAGGAGATGAATCCGTACAACAAGCTCTTCGAGGAGCGGATCATCTTCGTCGGCGTGCAGATCGACGACACCTCCGCCAACGACCTGATGGCCCAGCTCATCACCTTGGAGCAGCTCGACTCCGAGCGGGACATCCAGATGTACATCAACTCGCCGGGTGGTTCCTTCACCTCCCTCATGGCGATCTACGACACCATGCAGTTCGTGCGCCCCGACATCCAGACGGTGTGCATCGGACAGGCCGCGTCGGCCGCCGCGATCCTGCTGGCGGGCGGCACCAAGGGCAAGCGCGGTGCGCTGCCCAACGCTCGCATGATGATCCACCAGCCCGCCACCGAGGGCATGCACGGCCAGGCCAGCGACATCGAGATCCAGGCCAATGAGATCACCCGGATCCGGGAGCAGCTGGAGACGACCCTGGCCAAGCACACGGGTCGCTCGGCCGAGCAGGTGTCCAAGGACATCGAGCGCGACAAGATCCTCACCGCGGAGGAGGCCGTCGAGTACGGTCTCATCGACTTCGTGCTGCCCTACCGCAAGGCTTCCCTGAAGTAGGGCACCCGCCGGAGAAACCCCGTGCCGAACCGGACTCCGCGCACTCGCGCGGGTGTTCCGGTAGGGGTTCTCCGGCCCCTGAAAGCACGCGCCGGACCGGTTCGGGACCCGCCTGGAACAACCCGGTGGTGAAGCCGGTCCGGTTTTTCGCTTACCCTGGCGGGGAGCGACACACAGATCGCCCCGTTCGTGACCGGTCGGTCGTGGACGGAAGATTCACGGGAGTTCGCTTCCGTGCCGTCCGACGCGACACGCGTCGGGGGCGGGGTGGCCTTAGTTTTGAGGAGTGGCTGGGTGGCACGCATCGGCGACGGCGGGGACCTGCTGAAGTGCTCATTCTGCGGTAAGAGCCAGAAGCAGGTGAAAAAGCTCATCGCCGGCCCCGGCGTGTACATCTGCGATGAGTGCATCGATCTGTGCAACGAGATCATCGAAGAGGAACTCGCCGACGCCACCGAGCTCACTTGGGATTCCCTTCCCAAGCCTCGGGAGATCTTCGACTTCCTCGACTCCTACGTGATCGGTCAGGAGCAGGCGAAGAAGGCCCTTTCGGTGGCGGTGTACAACCACTACAAGCGGGTCCGTTCGGAGAGCGACCGTCCCGGTGACGAGGAAGTGGAGATCGCCAAGTCCAACATCCTGCTGCTGGGGCCGACCGGTTCGGGCAAGACCCTGTTGGCGCAGACCCTCGCCAAGATCCTGAACGTCCCCTTCGCGATCGCCGACGCCACGGCGCTGACCGAGGCCGGCTACGTCGGCGAGGACGTCGAGAACATCCTTTTGAAGCTGATCCAGGCCGCGGACTACGACGTCAAGAAGGCCGAGACCGGGATCATCTACATCGACGAGGTCGACAAGGTCGCCCGTAAGAGCGAGAACCCGTCGATCACCCGGGACGTCTCCGGGGAGGGTGTGCAGCAGGCGCTGCTGAAGATACTTGAGGGCACCACCGCGAGTGTTCCGCCCCAGGGCGGCCGCAAGCACCCGCACCAGGAGTTCATCCAGATCGACACCACCAACGTGCTGTTCATCTGCGGTGGCGCCTTCGCCGGACTGGAACAGCTCATCGAGTCCCGCACCGGGCAGCAGGGCATGGGCTTCAACGCCGTGCTGCGGCCCAAGACCGAGGAGTCGGAGCGGGCGTTGTTCGGCTCGGTCATGCCGGAGGACCTGCTCAAGTTCGGGATGATCCCGGAGTTCATCGGTCGTCTGCCGGTGATCACCAGCGTGCACAACCTGGACAAGGCCGCGCTGATCCAGATCCTCACTGAACCGCGCAACGCCCTGGTCAAGCAGTACCAGCGGCTGTTCGAGCTGGACAACGTGGAGCTGGAGTTCACCCAGGACGCGTTGGAGGCCATCGCCGAGCAGGGCATCATTCGGGGTACCGGCGCCCGTGGTCTGCGCGCCATCATCGAGGAGGTCCTGCTCTCGGTGATGTACGAGGTGCCCAGCCGGGAGGACGTCGGTCAGGTGATCATCACGCGGGAGTCGGTGGAGCAGCACGTGAATCCGACGATCGTGCCGCGCAGCCGTCCGGAGGACGACGACCGCCAGGAGAAGTCCGCCTGATCGTTTCCGTGCGGCCCTGAACCGCTCTTGCACGACATGGGGCGCCCTCGCATCGAGCGAGGGCGCCCCATCGCGCGTACGGCCCTCTGGGCCCCGGGGACGTCCGGGGGATCAGTCCTCGTCCTCCAGGAGCGACTCCATGCGGGCGATCTCGGTGTTCTGTTCGGCGATGAGGTCGTTGGCCATCCGCATCACGGTCTGGTCCTCTCCCTCGGAGAGGACGTCCACGGCCATGGCCACGGCGCCCTCGTGATGGGCGGTCATCAACTCCACGAACAGGTGGTCGAACTCGTCGCCCTCGGCGTCGGTGAGCCGTTGCATGTCCTCCTCGGAGACCATGCCCTGCATGTCGTCGTGGTCGACCTCCAGGTCGCAGAGGGGGACGTCCTCGCCCTCCGGGTGGTGGCCGCCCTCGCCCTCCAGACCGCAGAAGTTCTGGTGGGCGGGGTTGTCCCGGGCCGGGCCGAAGACGTTCTCCTCCAGCCAGCTCTCCATCGCGGAGATCTCCGGGTCCTGGGCGGCGGCGATCCGGTCGGCGATGCGTTCGACGCCGTCGCGCTGGTAGCGGTCCGGGACCAGATCGGTCATCTCCAGGGCCTGGGAGTGGTGTTCGATCATCATCACCAGGTAGGTGACGTCGGCTTCGTTGTGTCCTTGTTCCTCGGCGACCGCGGCGATCTCCTCGGCGGTCGCGGGGGTGGAGGACTCCCCGGGGGCGCCGGGGGCGATGACGTTGGCGGACTCCTGTCCGTCGTCCGCGCCGCAGGCCGGGGCGGCGAGCAGGGCGAGGGCGGTTCCGGCGGCGAGTGCCAGGCGACGCACGTGGTCTCCTCCAGAGGATGGGGCGGACGGGCCGGGTGGACCGCCGGTGTCGGTGGTATGCGACATCCTGCGGGTTTTCTACTCACTCCGTGGGTGTTTTGTCCAGTGCCGAACCGGCGTTCGTCCGGTCGTCTCCAGCGCCCTCCGTCGGTGTGGAACCGACGGCGGTGGATTCGTGGGGAGGTCCTGAGGGCCACAGTCGTGTGTCCCCGCGGCCAGGGGGATGTCACCGTCGGAGAGGCCCGCCATGCCGCGCCTTCGGACTGTTAAGAGTTATATTTCCTTTGTTTCCCTCTATACATATTGATGTTGAACTGTGTACGTTCTTTCTGTTTCGCTCCATTAGGAATCAGGAGTACACATGGCGTCATCCCCCACCCGCCCCCGTGCAAGACGCCCGCTTCACCGCAGAGCACTCACAGGTGTCGCCCTCACCGCCACCGCGCTTGTGACCGCGGGCCTGCTCGGCCCCGCCGGCGCGGCCGCCGACACCGCCCCCTTCGAAAGCGACGCCGAGACCAGCCCCAACGTCTCCCACGTCGCCAACCTCCCCAAGTCCGAGGCCATGGACGACTACAACTCGGACCTGGCCTTCACCGGCGACTACGCCATCGGCGGCAACTACAACGGCTTCGTCATCTACGACATCTCCGAGCCGGAGGCCCCCGAGGTCGTCTCCGAGGTCCTGTGCCCGGGCGGCCAGGGCGACCTGTCGGTCAGCGGCGACCTGGTGTACTTCTCCGTCGACTACCCGCGCGCGAGCGACGAGTGCGGTGCGCCGTCCGTGCCCACCACCGACCCCGACGGGTTCGAGGGCATCCGCGTGTTCGACATCTCCGACAAGGCCGCCCCCGAGTACGTGGCGGCCGTGGCCACCGACTGCGGATCGCACACCCACACCCTCGTCCCGGGCAAGGACGGCGAGCACGACTACGTGTACGTGTCCTCCTACTCGCCCAACGCGGACTTCCCGAACTGTCAGCCGCCGCACGACAAGATCTCCATCGTCGAGATCCCCACCGACGCCCCCTCCGAGGCCGCCCTGGTCAACGAGCCGGTCCTGTTCCCCGACGGCGGCAACACCACGACCACCGGCTGCCACGACATCACCGCCTACCCGGAGATCGACCTGGCCGCGGGCGCCTGCATGGGCGACGGCATCCTCATGGACACCTCCGACCCGGCCCATCCCGTGGTGACCGACGTCGTCCAGGACGAGAACTTCGCGTTCTGGCACTCGGCGACCTTCACCAACGACGCGAGCACCGTGATCTTCACCGACGAGCTCGGCGGGGGCGGCGGCGCGATCTGCACCGACGAGTACGGGGAGGAACGCGGTGCCAACGCCATCTACACCATCGGCGGCACCGACGACGAGCCAGAACTCTCCTTCGAGAGCTACTACAAGATCCCGCGCGTGCAGACCGCCACCGAGAACTGCGTCGCCCACAACGGCTCGCTCATCCCCGTCCCGGGCCAGGACTTCTTCGTGCAGGCCTGGTACCAGGGAGGTGTCTCGGTGATCGACTTCAACGACCCGAAGAACCCCCGCGAGATCGGCCACTTCGACCGTGACCCGATCGACGACGAGCAGCTCGTGCTCGGTGGCTCCTGGTCGGCGTACTACTACAACGGCTACGTGTACTCCTCCGACATCACCCGTGGACTCGACGTCCTGAAGATCGACGACCCGCGTCTGCGCTCCGCCGAACGTGTCACCTACGACGAGTTCAACCCCCAGTCGCAGCCGAGTTACCGCCCCGGCCGCTGACCGACCCCACGAACCCCTCCCGGTGGCTCCTCCTGGGGAGTCAGGGCAAACGGGAGGTTCAGGGGCCGCGGCGATCGCCGCGGCCC
>NZ_DYZD01000192.1 GCF_020741345.1 Nocardiopsis listeri | reverse complement strand
GACCAGGGCGCGGCGTCGGTGCCGAAGAAGGCCTCGATGCCGTCGCCCTCTGGGGTGAGCTGATCGCGGAACTGGGCGTGCGCCACCCGTAGCGGTGCCCCGGAGATCCGTTCGACCCGCACCTCCAGGTGACCCATCGCGAGCTGTCCCAGATCCACCACCACCCGGGTGCCGTGGCGTTCGCTGGTGCGCAGGACCAAGGACGGGCCCTCGGACACGGCCAGGCGGTCCGGATCGGGCGCCCCGGCGGGGTCGCCCTCGACGGTGACGGTGGCCGGTTCTATGAGCGGGGTGTCCGGCAGGACCACCAGCTCGCGCCAGGAGTGGTCCTCGGGTAGCGGTGTGCGGGAGAGTTCTTCGACGGTGGACATGGTGCCTCCTTCTCGGGTCGCACCATCGACCCTAGAAAGCACCGGCGAGACGATCCATGTTTGTTTCACTGCTTTTCCTTCGCTGAACGCTCAGCCCGAAGGACGATCCGGTTAGGCTCCCCGCATGGACCTGTTGAGCGACGTGGTCACCTCGATGCGCGCGGGTACCCCAGGGGCCGCCCGGATCGAGATACACGGTACCTGGGGCTGGTACCTGCCCGGCGATCCCGAGGTCGCCGGGTTCATGGCCGTACTGGAGGGCACGTGTTGGCTGTTCCCGGACGGACGGGACGAGCCGATGCGGGTCGGCCCCGGTGACGTGGTCTTCTCCCCGCACGGCGACGGATACGGGTTGGCCGACCAACCCGTCAGACCGCAGCGAACCCTGGAGGAGGCCCGTCCCGGCGAAGGCGGGTTCGGTCGCCACACCTACGGCGACCCCGACGACGGCCGAACGGCGGTCTTCGTCTGCGGCGGGTACCGGCTGGACCGGGAGCGCGCGCATCCTCTGCTGACCACGCTGCCCGAACACGTCCACGTTCGAGCCGGTGACCTGGGTCTGGCCCGGGTTCTGGCGGGGCTCGGCGAGGAGACGGAAGGGTCGCGGCCCGGCGGCGACGCCCTGCTGCCCCTGCTGTTGGACGCGTTGCTGCTGTACGTGCTGCGCGCCTGCCTGGAGCCGACCGCCGGTGGTCGGGCGGGAGGCTGGGCTCGGGCGCTGGCCGACTCGGGGGTCGGGGCGGCCTTGGCGGCGGTGCATCGGAATCCGGCACGTTCCTGGACGGTGACGGCCCTGGCCGAGACGGCCCGGATGTCCCGGGCCACCTTCGCCCGCCGGTTCACGGCGCTCACCGGTCTGCCACCGATGGGGTATGTGACCTGGTGGCGGATGAACCGGGCGAAGGGGCTACTGCGCGACACCGAACTGGCGGTGGAGGAGGTGGCCGCCCGGGTGGGTTACGGGTCGCCCTTCGCGTTCTCTCACGCTTTCCGCCGCGCCTTCGGGGAGCCTCCCCTGCGCTACCGCCGAACAGATGATCCCTAAACTTCCCCAACAGGGAAATTATCTGGACACACAGGGAGCGATGAGGAGTATTCTGATCGGGTCGGAGCCGCCGACCGATGCCCTGAACCTTGGAGAGCCGCATGGCCATGAACCCCGAGACCGTCCACGAACTGCGAGCCGAGCTCCGCGCCGACCTGGTCATCGCGATGAAGGCTCGGCGGTCCGAGGTGGTCTCCGCCCTGCGCACCGCGATCGCAGCAGTGGACAACGCCGAAGCCGTCGAGGTATCGAACGCCCCGATGGAGTCGGTGAGCGAGCACGTCGCCGGTGCCGGGGCCGGGGTCGGTTCCACCGAGACCGGGCGACGCACACTGTCGGTCGATGAGGTGCGCTCGCTGCTGCGAGCGCAGGTCCAGGAACGGATCAACGAAGCCGAACGCTATGACTCGCACGGACGAAGCGAGGCCGCGGAGCGGCTTCGACTGGAGGCCGACGCCCTGAGGAAGTACACCGACCTCGGCTGAACGGCGAGGTCGAGTGCTCGGGCCAGGTGCCCCGGTCATCGGGAAGGGGAGGGATCCGGAGCCTCAAGTCTTCGGATCATGGCCGCCACGCGGCGTCCACGGAGCTCGGGTGGGGCCGTGATGATCGACAGCAGAAGGGCGTATCGCCGACCCGAGTCCAGCTCGGCGAACCGTTGCGTCGCGAGCGGTGACTCCGCGAGCGCCGTGGCCACGTCCTCGGGCACGTCCATGGCCGACGAACCGGGGTAGGCACGGGCCCAACGACCGTCGAGCCGGGCGCGTTCGATCTCCGCCCGCCCACGCGAGCGCATACGCCCCTGTGCGATCAGTGCCTCGACCAGTCCGACATTGCGCTGCGACCAGATCGACTTCGCTCGTCTGGGCGTGAACCGTTGGAGGAACGTCGTGCCGTCACGTTTCCTTCGCTGACCATCGATCCATCCACTGCACAACGCCTCATCGAGCGCCTGGGCATACTTCAGGGAAGTCGGCACGACCGTTCCCGACTTCGCCATCACCAGCCACACCCCGTCCGAGGCGTCCTCGTTCACGTCGAGCCAGGATCGCCACGCCGCCGCGTCCGCGAGCAGCAAAGACCCGTCATCCATCGGTGTTCCTCCTTCTTCTATCGGGTTCGTTCTGGGAATGTCCGGCCGCTCCGTCACGCGGCCGGATCGACGTGTCCGCGAAGCGTCGCGAGAGCAGGGCGAACGCGTCGGCGAGTTCGGGTGGTGCCACGTCGGTGAGAGCGGCGTCGAAGCGACCGAGCGAGGCGGCGAGCGCCACCCACGACCAGGACCCGACTCTGAGCCGGCATCGGTCGGGGCCGAGGTCCTCGACGGTCCCCTCTGTGACGAACGGGATCACCTCCTGGGCCGGCAGGTGCAGCACGACCTCGCCGGTACAGGGCCACGTGTTCTCACCGACCGAGCCCTTGAACCGCCCGGCGAGGAAGTCGCGGACGTCCCCGCCGGGCACTGTTCGGGGGATGAAGCGGGGTCCGGTGGGGATGCGGGGCCTCATCCGGTCGAGTCGGTAGACGCGCCAGTCGTCGGCGTCCAGGTCCCAGGCGACGAGGTACCAGCGCCCGTTCCCGAACACGACGTGGTGTGGTTCGACGCGCCGACGCGACGGCTCGGTGTTCGGGTCATCTCCCACCGCCGCGTAGACGAACCGCAGTACCGCGGAGGCCCGGACCGCCGCACTCACCGCGAGAAGCGCCTCGGGGTCGGCCACCACTGCGGTGTCGGACGGCAGCGTCGATAACGTCACGGAGTCGACCCGGTGGCGTAGCCGTGAGGGCATCACCTGTCGCACCGTCGTCAGTGCCCGAAGCGCCGCTTCACCGTCCGCGGCTCCCGTGGCCGCGGCGACCTGAAGGGCGGTGGCCAGGGCGACGGCCTGATC
>NZ_DYZD01000191.1 GCF_020741345.1 Nocardiopsis listeri | reverse complement strand
GCTTCCTTCACACGGAAGAGGTCACTGGTTCGATCCCAGTATCGCCCACGGCAGGATCCTCGGATCCCTGTCCTGCGGACGTAGCTCAGCTGGTAGAGCATCACCTTGCCAAGGTGAGGGTCGCGGGTTCGAATCCCGTCGTCCGCTCGGAGAAAGGCACATACGGGTGCCGTTCGGCTACCTCGTGCTTCGATCAAGCCGGCGTGGCCGAGTGGCTTAGGCAAGGGACTGCAAATCCCTGCACACGGGTTCGATTCCCGTCGCCGGCTCCAGATGTACCTCATCTCGCATGAGGGCGATTAGCTCAGTTGGCTAGAGCACTACCTCGACACGGTAGGGGTCACAGGTTCGAGTCCTGTATCGCCCACAAGCAGCGGAAGCGGATTCCTTCGGGGATCCGCTTTCGTCGTTTCCAGGGTCGGCACGGGGTTCCGTGGTGCTCGACGGACCGCCCGCGAACGCGAACAAGGGGAATGAGGACCGATGCGTGTCTCTCTGCTCGACCGTTCACGGACCCGCGCCGGAGAACCCGACGCGGAGACGATCGCCACGACCGTCGAGAGGGCGGTGCGCGCGGAGGAACTGGGTTTCCACCGGTTCTGGACCGCCGAGCACCACGCCGTCCCGGGCATCGCCGGCTCGTCCCCCGCCGTGCTGCTCGCGGCGATCGGCGCCCGCACACGGCGCATCCGGCTGGGCACGGGCGGCATCATGGTCCCCAATCACAGCCCGATGGTGATCGCCGAACAGGCACTGCTCCTGGAGGCGCTCTTCCCCGGCCGGTTCGACCTGGGGCTCGGCGGCTCGCTCGGTTTCACCACTGCGATCCGAAGAGCGCTGGGGCGGACCGCCCTGCGGGAGGGCGAGTACCCGGCCGAGGTCGAGGAGGTCCTGCGCCATCTGAGCGGGGAGGCCGACATCACCGTCAGGCCGCGCGTCGAACCTCCTCCGGTGTTCATGCTCGCCATCAAGGGCGGGATGGCCCTGGCCGCCGACCTGGGGCTACCGGTCGTGGCCGGAGGGCCGCTGTTGCGCGACCCGGATCGTTTGGCCGACTACTTCCAGGACTTCCGTCCGGGCCCGACCACTCCACGGCCCTACCTGGTGGTGAACGTGGACATCGCCGTCGCGGAGACCACAGAGCGGGCCCGGGACCTGCTGCTTCCCGAGGCCTGGGCCTACGCGGACTCGCGGGAGGTGGGCGAGTTCCGGGCGCTGAGGCCCGTGGAGGAGGCCCGTCGGCTGCTCGACGGTACGACCAGCGCGATGAAGCGCAGGGCCGTGGACGACTGGATGTCCGGCGCGATCGCCGGCACCCCGGATCAGGTGGCGGACTCACTCGGCGACCTCGTCGAACGCACCGGCGCCTCCGAGGTCCTGGCCAACGTCAGCACCTACGACCGCGCCGAGGTCGAGGGCATCGACGAGTTCCTGTCCTCACTGCTCACCTCGTAGCGTTCGGTCGCGCGACGGAACGCCCGGCCACCGATCGAACGACCCCCATGTGACCGGAGGCACATTTTCCGCCGCGAAGTGTGACGGAAACCCTCCAATCTCGGGCAATCCGCGCATTCAGAACCTTTCCCGCGCAAGCATGTGAACTTTTGTGCTCTTCCCGTCTGGCATCATCGCTTTCGACCATGTAATCGTTTCCACGACACATGAGAGAGGGGTGGACACCATGGTGAGCATCAAGGACGTCGCCGAGTCGGCCGGCCTGTCCGTGGCCACGGTCTCCCGGGCTCTCAACGGACACCCCTCGGTCAGCGACGACGCGCGTGAACGGGTCCTGGCCGCCGCCGGCACGCTCGGCTACCGACCCAACGTCGTGGCGCGTTCGCTGCGCACCCACCGGACCGGAACCATCGGTCTGGTCATCAGCGACGTCCTCAACCCGTACTTCACCGAACTGGCCCGCGCCGTGGAGGAAGAGGCCCGCGAGCTCGGCTACAGCGTCATCATCGGCAACGCCGACGAACGCGCCGACCTGGAGGACCACCACGTACGCGGCCTGTTGGACCGGCGCATCGACGGTCTCCTCGTCTCCCCCGCCGACGGCCGCTCCCCCATGACCCTGGAGGCCGCGGCCGGAGACACCCCGGTGGTGTTCGTCGACCGCTGGATCCCCGGCGTCGACGTGCCCGTGGTCCGATCGGACGGTCGCACGGCCATCGCCGACCTCGTCGACCACCTGTACGGGCTCGGCCACCGACGTCTGGCCATCATCACCGGCCCCGCGGCCACCACCACCGGCCGCGAGCGCGTGGACGCCTTCCGCGCGGCCCTGGCCGTCCACGGGCTCGCTCTGCCCGAGGAATACGTGGGCCGCGGCGACTTCCAGGCCGAGAGCGGACGCGCCTGCACCGAACGCTTCCTGAACCTGCCAGGGCCCCCCGACGTCGTCTTCGCCACCGACAACCTCATGGCGCTGGGCGCGCTGGACGAGATCGGAGCGCGCGGTCTGCGGGTCCCCGAGGACATCGCCCTGGCCGCCTTCGACGACATCCCGTGGTTCTCGCACACCGACCCGCCGATCACCACGATCGCCCAACCCACGGCGGAGCTGGGCCGGGTCGCGGTGCGTGCCCTGGCCGACCTCATCGCGGGCTCGCCCGCCTCCTCCACCGTCCTGCCCGCCCACCTCGTCGTACGCCGCTCCTGCGGCGAGCCGGAAACCAAGGGAGCCACACGTGAGTAGTCCGGACGAACTCCTGCGCGTCGAGGGGGTGCGCAAGGCCTTCCCCGGAGTGGTCGCCCTCGACGACGTCGACTTCGACCTGCGTCGGGGCGAGGTCCACGCCCTCCTCGGTGAGAACGGGGCCGGGAAGAGCACCCTCATCAAGGTGCTCTCCGGCGCCCACCGCCCCGACCGAGGTCGGATCCTCGTCGAGGGTTCCGAGACCCTCATCCGGGACGCCCAAGACGCCGAACGTCTGGGCATCGCCACCATCTACCAGGAGTTCAACCTGGTCCCCGACATCACGGTGGCCGAGAACATCTTCCTGGGCCGCCAGCCCCGCCGGTTCGGGTTCATCGACCACCGGCGAATGGAGGCCGAGGCCTCCGCGCTGCTCGAACGCGTGGGCGTGGACGTGTCCCCTCGAGCCAAGGTGCGCGGACTCGGCATCGCCCGTCTGCAGATGGTGGAGATCGCCAAGGCGCTCAGTCTGAACGCCGAGGTCCTCATCATGGACGAGCCCACCGCCGTGCTCACCACCGAGGAGGTCGAGCGGCTCTTCGCCATCGCGCGCCGCCTGCGCGCCGACGGTGTGGGCATCGTCTTCATCACCCACCACCTGGAGGAGATCGCGGCGCTCGCCGACCGGGTGACCGTGCTGAGGGACGGCCGTTCGGTCGCGCACGTGGGCGCCGACACCCCCGAGGACGAACTGGTGCGCCTGATGGTGGGGCGCAGCATCGACGAACAGTACCCGCGCGAACGCCCCGAGGCGGGAGAGCCGCTGCTGCGGGTGCGGGGGCTGACCCGGGACGGTCACTTCGAGGACATCGACCTGGACGTCCGCGCGGGTGAGGTCGTGGGACTGGCCGGGCTGGTCGGCGCCGGGCGCACCGAGGTCGCCCGCTCCGTCTTCGGCGCGGACCCCTACGACTCCGGCACGGTCGAGGTCCTGGACCGTCCCCTGCCCGGTGGTGACGTCAACGCGGCCATGACCGCCGGTCTGGGGCTGGTCCCCGAGGACCGCAAGGGTCAGGGCCTGGTGTTGGACGCCTCCGTCGAGGACAACCTGGGGCTGGTCACCCTGGGGCCCACCAGCAAGGGCGGGTTCGTGGACCTGGTGGGGCAGCGCGCCTCCGCCGAGCGGATCGCCGGCGACCTGGGCGTGCGCATGTCGAGCATCTCCCAACACGTGCGCACCCTGTCGGGCGGCAACCAGCAGAAGGTCGTCATCGGCAAGTGGCTGCTGGCCGACTCGCGGGTGCTGATCCTCGACGAACCGACCCGCGGCGTCGACGCCGGCGCCAAGGTCGAGATCTACCGACTCGTCAACGAACTCACCGCCTCCGGTCACGCGGTGTTGATGATCTCCAGCGACCTCCCCGAGGTGCTGGGAATGAGTGACCGGATCCTCGTCATGGCCCAGGGCCGCATCACCGGGGAGCTCTCCGCAGAGGACGCCACGCAGGACGCCGTGATGTCCCTGGCGGTCGCCGCCGGCCCCCGGTCGAGCACTGAAGAGCACGGAGTGGAGGGCCACCATGGCCACTGATACGGACAAGAGCGGCGGCACCTGGCCCGCCCTGCGAAGATTCCTGCTGGAGAACGGTGCGCTGACCGCCCTGGCCGTCCTGGTCGTGGTCATGTCGTTGCTCTCCGACGATTTCCTGACGGCGCAGAACCTCCTCAACGTGGGTGTACAGGCCGCCGTCATCGCGATCCTGGCCTTCGGTGTCACCTTCGTCATCATCGCCGGCGGGATCGACCTTTCGGTGGGTTCGGTGGCGGCGCTGTCGGCGACGGTGCTGGGCTTCCTCGCCACCGTGCAAGGTGTTCCTGTCTGGTTGGCGCTTCCCCTCGCCGCGGCCACCGGTGTCGCGTGCGGCCTGGTCAACGGTGTACTGGTCGCCTATGGCAGGTTGCCCTCGTTCATCGCCACCCTGGCGATGCTGTCGATCGGACGCGGCCTGTCCCTGGTCCTGTCCGAGGGCAGCCCGATCTCGCTGCCGGACTCCGTGTCCGTTCTGGGGCGTTCGCTGGGCGGCCGGCTGCCCGTACCGGTGCTCATCATGCTGGTGATGGTGCTGGTCACCGCGGTGATCCTGCGCCGGACCTTCGCCGGACGCGCGATGTACGCGATCGGCGGCAACGAGGAGGCCGCGCGCCTGTCCGGTATCCGCGTCAAGCGGCACCAGCTCGGCATCTACGCGTTGTCGGGTCTGTTCGCGGCCGTGGCCGGCATCATCCTGGCCTCCCGTCTGGCCTCGGCCCAGCCGCAGGCCGCCCAGGGCTACGAACTGGACGCGATCGCCGCGGTCGTCATCGGTGGCGCCAGCCTCGCCGGCGGCGTGGGCTCGGCGTTCGGCACCCTGGTCGGTGCGCTGATCCTCGCGGTGCTGCGCAACGGCCTGAACCTGCTGTCGGTCTCGGCGTTCTGGCAGCAGGTCGTCATCGGTGTGGTCATCGCGGTCGCCGTCCTGTTCGACACGCTGCGCCGCCGCTCCGCCGGCGGTGGGGACGCGGGCTCCGGGTCCGGTTCCGGCGCGAACGGAAGCCGTAGCAAACGCGGCGTCCAGCTCGTGGTCGCCGCGGCCGCGACCGCCCTCGTGGTCGGTGCCCTGTCGTTCCTGACCCCGAACTCCTCCACCGACACGACCCGGATCGGGATGTCGCTGTCCACGCTCAACAACCCGTTCTTCCTGCAGATGCGGGACGGGGCACAGGCGGAGGCGGACCAGGCCGGTGTGGAACTGATCGTCACCGACGCCCAGGACGACGCGTCGCAACAGGCCGACCAGATCCAGAACTTCGTCAGCACCGGTGTGACCGCCATGGTGATCAACCCGGTGGACTCCGACGCCGCCGGCCCTCCGGTGGGCGGCGCCAACAACGCCGACATCCCGGTGATCGCGGCCGACCGCGGTGTCAACGAGGCCGACGTGGAGACCCTGGTCGCCTCCGACAACGTCGAGGGCGGTCGGCTCGCGGCACAGGAGCTGGCCGAGGCGATCGGCGAGGAGGGCCGGATCGTGGTGCTGCAGGGCACCCCGGGCACCTCCGCCAGCCGTGAGCGCGGTTCCGGCTTCGAGGAGGGGATCGCCGAGTTCCCCGACATCGAGGTGGTGGCGCAGCAGCCCGCCGACTTCGACCGGTCCAAGGGTCTGGACGTGATGACCAACATGCTCCAGGGCAACGGCGACGTCGACGCCGTGTTCGCGGAGAACGACGAGATGGCGCTCGGCGCCGCCGCGGCGCTGTCCTCCCGTGGCGAGGAGGCCGTCGTGATCGGCTTCGACGGCACCCCCGAGGGCCTCGAAGCGGTCGCCGAGGGCACCCTGTACGCGTCCGTGGCCCAGCAGCCCGCCGAACTGGGTCGGGTCGCGCTGCGAAACGCGATCGCCGCCGCGGAGGGCGAGAGCCTGGAGGAGACCGTGATGGTCCCGGTGGAGGTCGTCACCGAGGAGAACGTCGACGAGTTCGAGTGATCCTCTCCTGGTTCCGTTGGAGGGTCCGGGGCCTCGCGCCCCGGGCCCTCCCCTGTGTCCGTCGACGATCAGGGGGTCGTCGACCGTTCCGGGTGGGGGACGACCTGGAGTTCGAGGGGTCCGTTGACCAGCAATGACGGGACCGGGGCGGGGTTCTCTCCGCCCTTCGCCAGGGTCAGGTCCGGAAGGGCCGCGAACAGTTCCTCCAGGGCGACCCGGGCCTCCATGCGGGCCAGGTGGGCGCCCACGCAGAAGTGCGCGCCGAACCCGAAGGCCAGGTGCTTCTTGTCGGCGCGGTCGGGGTCGAAGGCCTCCGGGGCGTCGGGGTGCAGTTCGGGGTCACGGCCCGGGGCCCCGAAACCGACGAGGATCGGCTCTCCCCTGGCGATGGGCACCCCGTCGAGTTCGAAGTCCTCGACGGCGTAGCGCAACGGTACGTACTTGGTGGGCGGGTCGCGGCGCAGGGACTCCTCGACCACCTTCTCGGCCTCCAGTTCCCCGGTGGCCAGGCGGTCCCGGTGTTCGGGGTGGGTGAGCAGGGCGTGCACCGCGTTGGTGATGAGGTTGACGGCGGTCTCGAACCCGGCGCCGATCATGAGCACGAGCGTGCCGATCAGTTCCTCCTCACGGAGAGGTTCGCCGTCCGTCGGTCGGAGGAGGTCGTCGGTGAGGTCCTCGCCGGGGTGCGCGCGTTTGTGCGCGATGAGGCCGTCCAGACACGCCATGAGTTCGCGCTGACCCGCCAGGACCTGTTCGGGGGCGGCGGTGGTGTCCACACCGGCGTCCACCGCGTCGCCCAGCCGATCCCGCAGACCTTCGGGGACACCGAAGAGCTCGCAGATCACACCGGTGGTCAGCGAGCGTGACAGTGCCGCGCGCAGGTCGACGGACCGCCCGGGTCCGGTGTCGGCCAGTTGCGCGACCAATGCGCGCGCCCGGCTGCGCAGGGACTCCTCCATCCGACGCGCACGCCTCGGGGTGAACGCCGGGGTGACCAGTCGGCGCAGGTTCCGGTGCTCCTCTCCATAGCGGTTGATGAAGCCCTCCAGGAACACCAGTCGCGCCAGCGGCCAGTCCTGGCCGACCTGGTCGTGTTCGGGCCAGTGGGCGCGAAAGTCGCGCGAGACGCGTGGGTCGGCCAGGACCCGTTCGACCAGGTCGTGTCGGGTGACGGCCCAGGCGGTCACTCCCCCGGGCAGTTCGACGCGCACTGTGGGACCGGCCGCGCGCAGGTGTGCGGTCTCCTCGTGGAAGCCGGTTCCGTCGGTGCGCAGTCGGTAGGGGCAGGTGGGGCTCGAAGCCGACATGACGGCCTCCTTGAGGGGTACGGCGGGAGCGGGGCAGGGCCGGACTCCCACGTTCTACGTCAGGAGATCCCGCCTGACAACGGGTTTTCCCTCCCGAGGCCGGAGCCGGTCGGGGAGCCCGGTTCCGATGCGGCGATAGGCTTGGGCTTCGCGGTGAACGCGTGTGAAGCGTTCGGAGGGTGGCGGATGTTTTCCGGGGGACTCCGCGGCCCCGTCGTCCCCCGGTTCGGAAGGAGTGTCGTGCCGAGGCCGTTGCTCGCCGACGAGATCGCCCGGACGCTGCTGGACCGCATCGTCGACGGAAAACCGCCGCCCGGAGGCAAGCTGCCCTCCGAGAACGAACTCGGCCAGGAGTTCGAGGTCAGCCGTCTCACCGTCCGTGAAGCGATCCGCACCCTTCAGGCCCAGCACGTGGTCGACGTCTCCCGAGGCCGGGGCAGCGTGGTGCGCCCCTTGGAGGAGTGGACGGGTCTGGAGGCCGTGCTGCGCGCGACCGTGCGCGGCGGAGACGACCTCACCGCCTCACTGCAACTGGTCCAGGTTCGACGGATGATCGAGACGGGCGCGGCCGCACTGGCCGCCGAACACCGCGACGAGGACGACCTGGCGAAGATGGAGACGTCGCTGCAGGGCATGTGCGACGCGCACGAGCGCGAGGACCTGGAGTCCTTCGTCGAACACGACATCCGGTTCCACGACGTGATCCTGTCGGCGACGGGCAACGTGTTCGTGGCCGTGCTGTTCGATCCGCTCTCCCGTGTGATGCGGGAGAAGCGCCGGCAGACCTCCGCCGTCTCCACGATCCAACGCAACGCGATCGAGGAGCACCGCAAGGTACTGGACGCCATCAGGTCCGGTGATGCCGAAGCGGCGCGGTTGGCCATGGAGAGCCACATGGCGCAGACCGCACGCGACCTACGTCACCACGTCTTCGGCCTGTCCGACTGATCCCGCGGCGATCGCCGCCCACATCCTCTTTCCCCACGCCTTTCCTCACGCCCGAGCGCGCACCGACGCGCTCGGGCGTTCTTGGTAATTCATGTGAACGAAGCCTTGACCTGCACCGGAGTTAACATAAGATATCTGATGTTTAACAAGGGAGCCCTCATGATCGATCCCCACGAGATCCTCACCCGCGCAGGAGGACCGAGCCCGGTCACCGCCGCGGACGTGGCCCGCCGGGCCGAAACCGGAGCCGTCATCGTCGT
This sequence comes from Nocardiopsis listeri, assembly GCF_020741345.1. Taxonomy (GTDB): domain Bacteria; phylum Actinomycetota; class Actinomycetes; order Streptosporangiales; family Streptosporangiaceae; genus Nocardiopsis; species Nocardiopsis listeri_A. The sequence continues at coordinate 611 of NZ_DYZD01000191.1, read as the reverse complement.
CCTGGACGACGACCCGACCGGCACCCAGTCGGTGCACGGGCTGCCCGTGCTCACCCGTTGGGGCGTCGACGACCTGCGGTGGGCGTTCGCACAGGACACCCTCGCCGTCTACGTGCTCACCAACACCCGAAGCCTCGACCCCGAAGAGGCCGGCGCCCGCAACGCCGAGGTCGTGCGCAACGCCCGCGACGCCGCCGGCGACCGGCCCCTCGTCTTCGCCAGCCGAGGCGATTCCACCCTGCGCGGCCACTACCCGCTGGAGCCCGGGGTCATCGACCGCACCCTCCAGGACCTGGGTGAGCCCGGAATCGACGGGATCGTCATCGTGCCCGCCTTCCCCGACGCCGGACGCGTCACCGTCGGCGGGGTCCACTACATGCGTTCGGGCGACGAGTACACGCCCGTGGCCGAGACCGAGTTCGCCAGGGACGCCACCTTCGGCTATCGCAGCTCCGACCTACGGGCCTGGGTCGAGGAGAAGACCGACGGAGCGGTTCCGGCCGCGGACGTCACCGTCATCGACCTGCCCCTGCTGCGCGGCGGCGACGTCGCCTCGGTCACCGCCCCGCTTCGCGAAGGCCGCCGGAGTCGACCCGGTCCGGTTCGGGCTG
>NZ_DYZD01000190.1 GCF_020741345.1 Nocardiopsis listeri | reverse complement strand
CGGGCGATCGAGCGCGGGGAACTCCCCGAGGACACCCACCTGCCCCTGGCTCTGGACCTGCTGGCCGCGCCCCTGTACTGGCGCCTCAACATACTCCGGGCCGAGGTCGAGCCCGACTACCTGAACACCCTGGTCACCCACCTCCTTCGGGCGCTGAACGCCCGCCCCGGACCCGAGGGGCGGCCGGTCAGCGGACCGCGGTGCCGACGGCGATGTGGTCGTCGTGGACGCCGGGACCCTCGATGGCCCCGACCACCTCGGTGACCAGGTCCTCCAAAAGGGTGATCCCGGTGGCGTAGTCGGTGTTGTGGTCCGACATCACCGCGATCAGGTACTCGCGGTCGGGACCGAACACGTAGCCGACGCTGTTCATGGTCCACAGGCCTCCGTTGGACTCGCGCGGGGTCCACCCGTTCTTGAGTCCGACGGTGTCGTGGTCGGTGGCGACGGCCGACACGCCCCAGGCCTGTTCGGGGCTGACCGACTCCATGAGCTCCCGGATGTGCGCGCGGTCCTCGTCGGCCAGCGGGCCTTCGTCGGTGTACAGGGCGCGCAGCAGACGGATCTGGTCGGAGGGGGTGGTCATGGTGGAACCCCAGGAGCCGCCGGGGTGGGGCTCGGTGCCGGTGAACCCCAGGGCTTCGGCGTGGCGCAGGAACCCTTCGGTGAACCCCAGGCGCATGTAGAGACCGTCGGTGACCTCGTTGTCGCTGAAGCGGATCATCTGTTCGACCTGGAAGAGCTCGGTCGCGGTGAGGTCCCGGTCCTCCTCGTCGGCGCTCAGGTGCAACATGGCCAGCACGGTCAGCTTCGCCACGCTCGCCGAGGGGAAACGGTCCTGGCCGTTGTGGCTGTAGGTCGTCCCGGTGCGCAGGTCCTGGACGGCGATACCGAAGTCGACGCCCTCGCCCAGGGCCGCGACGCGGTCGTCGAGGGCGGCGCGGGCCTGGGCCGTCAGGGCGGAGCCGCCGGTGGCCGGGGCGGTGGTGGGGGCGAAGGGCACCAACGGCACCCGAGAGTCCACGACCAGTGGGGCGAGCAGGGCGTTCTCGGGGAGCATGGGCACGGCTCCGGCCGGGGTCGCGGCGGGCAGGATGAGGGCGATGCAGAGGGCGAGCAGGACGGACGGGGCCAGGGGCCGGGTTCGTCTTTCGGCGAGGAGACGCCGGGGCACGCGATCACCGGTTCCTTGAGCTCAAGGTCTGTTTCGTGAACCACGGGGGCGCCCGAACACGCCGAAGCACCGGCGGAGGCGCAAAACAACACTGTCCAGGGGATGTGGGGCCATCGACCCGGCGGGGCGGGCCGTTCGGATTATTATCCACAGCCCGCGAGGAGAAATCACCCACCCGATATTGAATCGGTACGGAGTCCCCTCATGGGTGGCCGGTTCGGGCGTCCTCGTCGATCCCCCGGGCCACCAGGGCCTCCCCTGTGGCCTCGGCCATCCGCAGCAGGTGCACGATCACCGGCACCACCAGGAGGTGGGGCCGCCCTCGCAGACCACGGGCGCGGTAACCGTCCCTGGCCGCTGACCAGGCGGTCGCGACCATGGGGATGGACCGGATGGTCAACGCCAGCACCAACGCCACCCGGTCCGGGTTCACACCGATGTGGCGCAGCGGCCGGGAAATGCGTTCGAACAGGCCGAGCATCTCCTTGACCCGGGTGGACAGGGTGATCGCGTTGGCGAGCAGGACGAGTCCGGCGAGCTGGGCGCACAGCCGCACACCTTCGGTCCACTCGCCCACGAACAATGCCTGGAACACACCGATGGCCAGCAGGAACGGCCACAGCGCGCGCAGAACGGCCAGGGCCCGGCGCACGCCCAGCCCGGCGACCGGGTAGAGCAACAGGGCCAGGAACAGGGTGGCAAGGGCCGACCACAGGTTCGCGGCGACGATGAGCACCACGCCGAGCACGAGCAGGGCGAACAGCTTCGGGCCGGCCGGAACCCGGTACAGCGGCCCGCGGCCGGCGACGTACAACCCCACCACGCTCACGACGCCCGCCCCGGTGTCGGCCCGTCGTCCATCAGCTTGGCGTAGAAGGCGATGGCGTCCGCCGGCACACCGTCGAAGACCACCCGGCCCTCGTCCATGACCAGAACCCGGTCGAAGTCGGCGAGCAGGTCGAGGTCGTGCGTGAACAGGACGACCTGCTGTTCGAGACCGTCCAGGGTGCGGTGCACCATTCGGGTGTTGCGCAGGTCCAGCAGGGTGGTGGGCTCGTCGCACACCAACACGTCCGGCTCGGTGACCAGAACCGAGGCCAACGCCAGCAACTGCTTCTGGCCCCCGGAGAGCAGGTGTCCGGGGTGGTCGCGGTGGCCGTCGAGGCCGTGGCGGGCGAGGATCTCGTCGACCCGGCGCGCGGTCTCGACACGTCCCAGGCGCAAGGACCGCAGTCCGATCTCCACGTCCTCGACGACCGTCGGCATGATGATCTGGTTGGCGGCGTCGGAGAAGACGAAGCCGACACGGCGCCGGATGTGCTTGGCGTGTCGCCGGGTGTCCCACTCCCCCAGCGACACACGGCCCTCGTCGGGCAGGACGAGTCCGTTGAGGGTGCGGGCGAGCGTGGACTTGCCCGATCCGTTGGCCCCGATCACGCCGATACGGTGTTCGGCCAGGTCCAGGGTGATGCCGCGCAGGACCGCGCGGTCGTCGTAGGAGTGGGAGACCCCCTCGATGCGAAGCATCAGGCGTTCTTCTCCGTCTCCGTGGTGGCGGAGACCGGGCGGCCGGCCGGCGGGATGGGGTAGGCGCGGAAAACGGTGGCGGCGATGAGCGCGGTCACCACGGCCTTGACGACGTCACCGGGCAGGAACGCGATCATGGCCGCGCCGGTGGCCAGGACGCCGTCGCCCAGGACGACCCCCATCCACGGGACACCGATGGCGTAGATGACGACGATGCCGCCCAGGGCGTTGATCAGCAGGCCCTGCCAGAAGCGGTACTTGCCGTTCCGGACCATGAGGTCGGTGAGCAGGCCGATGACCAGGGCGGCGAAGACCCAGCTGACGATGAACCCGGCCGAGGGCCCGACCAGGACCGAGAGTCCGCCGCGGCCACCCGCGAAGAGGGGCAGACCGGCCAGGCCCAGGGCGAGGAAGGCGACCACGGCGAGGGTTCCTCGCTTCCAGCCCAGGAGGCTCGGGGCGAGCATGATGCCCAGGGTCTGAAGGGTGATCGGCACCGGGGAGAACGGCAGAGGGATGGCGACGGTGACGCTCATCGCGGCGATGAGGGCGGCGAAGATCGCGATGAGCGCGAGGTCGCGAGCGGTGAGACCGCGGTGACGGACATGCTTCTTGGTCCCGACGTCGGGCATGGTGGATCCCCTCGGGGAGGTGGTGGGAGGTGGTCGTCCCCCATTGTCCGATACCGGCTCCTTCGAGGCAGTGGCCGGGGCGCACAGAAGCCAGGCGTAGGTGTTGTGGACTTCCGTCAACGTCTCAGGGCCACCCGAGAGGGCGGCCCGAGGAACATGACGACGGCCCCGGGCTCGGGACGGTGTGAACCGCCCGGGCCCGGGGCCGAGGTGAGAGCTCCGCTGGGAGCGTGCCTCAGGGAAGGTGGGTGGCCGCCCCGGAGAACTCCGCGAGGGAACCGCCGGCCGAGATCGACTCCCGCGCCGGGATCTCGGCGTCCTCCTTGGACTTCAGCAGGTCGCCCAGACCCACCGCCTCCTCAGGCGAGAGGAAGGCGGCACCATCGGAGTCCGCGAAGACGACGTCACCCGGGTTCACGACCGCGCCCGCGATGGTGACGGGCACGTTGATCGCGCCCTCGATCCCGCCGATGCGGGTGGTCAGCGGGCTGTACCCGCGCGAGATCACCGGGAAGTCGTAGGCCAGGGTCTCGTCGTGGTCGTTGATCGACCCGTCGATCACCGCCCCCACCGCACCTCGGGCCTTGGCCGTGTAGGAGACCAGGCCGCCGAAGCACGAGCGCTGTCGGTCACCGGACTGGTCCACGACCAGGACGTCACCGGGGCGCAGCATGTCGACCGCCATGTGGACGGCGGTGGAGTCCAGGTGCGGAATGCGCACCGTGACCGCCGTGCCGACGAACTTGAGCGGGCGCCTGTTCGGCTGCAGACCGAGCGCGAAGCCGTGGTCCCGAAGATGGCCGAGCGTGGAAACGCACGTCTTCTCCAGCTCGGTGACGATCCGGCCATCGATCTGTTCGGGCATGTCGTTGACGACGAACACGAGTGTTCCTTTCTCAGAGGACTTGGTTCAGGGCTTTCGAGAAGCGGTG
>NZ_DYZD01000189.1 GCF_020741345.1 Nocardiopsis listeri | reverse complement strand
ATGCGCAGACGGATGGTCTTCTCCACCCTGGTGGTGACCGTCATCGCGGTCCTGCTGCTCGGACTGCCCTTGGGCGCGCTCACCTTCAAGCTGGTGCACGATGAGAGCGCCCGTCAGCTCGAAGGCGAGGCGGAGCTGATCGGCTTCGAGACCGACGCCATGATCGACCGTGACGGCGAGGTCGATCTCGCCGAGTTCGACCAGGCGCATCCGGACCGCTACATACGGATCACCGATGCCACCGGCGAGACCGTCCTGACCGCGGGCAACCCGGAGCTCGACCCGACGTCCGTCGACTCGCCGGGACTGATCCGGGCGGAGGCGACCACCGATCTCGGCACCACCGTCGAGGTGTGGTCCGGTTCGGAGGCCCTGCAGGAGAGCGTGATCCGGGCCTGGTTGGGGATCGCCTCGCTGTCCCTGCTGGCCATCGGGGTCGCGGTGGGGCTGTCCATGTTCCAGGCGCGCAGGCTCACGCTGCCCCTGGTCGACCTGGCGGCCACCGCCGAACGACTCGGCTCGGGGGTCACCACCCCGTGGGGGCACCGCTACGGCATCCCCGAGGCGGACCGTGTCGCCGAGGTGCTGGACCGCAGCGCCGAACGCATCGCGGGTCTCATCGCCACCGAACGCCACTTCGCGACCGACGCCTCACACCAGCTGCGCACGCCGTTGACGGCGCTCACCATGCGGTTGGAGGAGATCATCGCCGAGGCGAACAACCCGGGCGTGGTCCGGGAGGAGGGTGAGGCGGCCCTGGCCCAGGCCGGACGGCTCACCGAGACCGTCGAGAGCCTGCTCGGCCGGGCCCGCAAGAGCCAGAACCCGGAGGTCGAGGCGGTCGCGCTCGACCCGGTTCTCAACCGTCTCCAGGCCGAGTGGTCGCCGGTGTTCCAGCAGGAGAATCGCAGGCTCCTGGTGACCGGCGACTCCGGGTTGACCGCCATGACCGTCCCCACCGACTTCGCGCAGATCCTCGCGACCCTGGTGGAGAACGCCTACAAGCACGGTGCGGGGACGGTGACCATCCGCCGCCTCGACACCGGCCAGTCCGTCCGGGTCGAGGTCAGCGACGAGGGCGAGGGCGTCCCCGAACACCTGGCCGGACGCATCTTCGAACGCGAGGTCAGCGGAGGTGGCGGCACCGGCCTGGGGCTGGCCCTGGCCCGGCACATAGCCGAGTCCGAGGGCGCCCGCATCGAACTGGTGCAGACCAAGCCGACCACCTTCGCGCTGTTCCTGCCCGCAGGCGCCGGAGGCCTGTCGAAGATGACCGGCCCCGTCTAGGCCCTGTTCCCAGAGGCCTTCGTATCTCCTCCATGGGCGGAGCTAGCCGCCCGCGACGGCGACGTCGGAGGGGGTGGGCTCGGGGACCCGGCCGCCGACGACCAGGTCGCTCCACAGGGAACGCACCCGCTCCAGGCCGTACACCGAGGTGATCTCGGACCGTGCCCGCTCGCTCTCCTCGGCGAACCCGCCCCTGGAGACGGTGCCGTGGATGGCCTCGGCCATCGCGACCGCGTCGTCGTGGATCCAGTGTGGATCGTAGATGGTGTCCGAGCCCGGCCACGGCAGCAGGGCGGGGATACCCCCGGAGGCCGCGCACTCGGCCGGTGCCAGGTGGAACGACTCGTCGTCGCTGGTGGAGAGCACGAACCCGATCCGGCGCAGCCAGGTGGCCACGTCCGGGCCGAACCCGTCGAAGATCACGCCGCCGGAGAGCCGTTCGTCGCGCTGGATCCGCCGGTACACCTTCTCGAAGTAGGCGCGCTCCTCCGGCCGGTTCCAGATCCACCAGTAGTCCCACGGCTGCTTGGTCTTGACCGACAGCGTGTAGCGGGGGTCCATGCGGCGCAGCTCCGAGAGCACGTCGAGGCCGCGGTCCAGGCGCTTGCGGGAGGGCGCGATGCCGATCATCCCCAGCGAGTACTCGGCGCCGGCCAGCTTGGGCCGGTCGAGCTGGAGGTCGTCCACCCAGTTGGGCAGGACCACCACCTTGTCGTGGGGCCACCCGGTGATCTCGCGGGTCAGGTCGGCGTAGTGGGGGCTGACGCACACCACCGCGTCGACCTTGGACACGTCCAGGCGGCGCGGCCACTCCGCGTACAGCTCGAAGCGGTGCAGTCGGACGATGAGGCGTTGGTCGGGGCGCTTCCACTTGGCGTAGAACAGGGCGTTGGGTCCGCACCACTCGCAGATGACCACGTCCGCCCAGGCCGCGAGCTCCCGAGACCGGTACTGGTCGTGGGTGCTCAGCCCCTCCCACTCGTCGATGCGCACGTCCAACCCCGGCAGGGAGTCCAGGTACTCGGCGAGGCGGGTGAAGAACTTGAGGTCGTGCCCGGCGATGACCACCTTGAGCGGCCGTTCGGGGTCGGCTCCCTCCGGCGCCGCCGGCAGCGCCTCGGCCAGGTAGCCGCGCAGACGCTCGGAGGCCCGTTCCAGGGAGTGGTCGGCCGCCGCCGAACGGCAGCGCTCGGCGGCGAGGGCGTACACGGCCCGGTCGTGGTAGGCGCGGGCGATGACCGTGGCCACCGAACCGGAGTCCTCACCCGCGAAGAGCGGGTAGTCGACGCCGAGCAACGCCTCGTGCATGGGTGTGCGGTTGAGGACCACCGGCAGGCCGAGCGCCCCCAGCTCCAGGACCTTGGTGGACAGCTCCAGGCTGGCGTCCATGTCGGGGTCGCGCCAGGACAGGCCGAAGTCGCACTCGGCGGACTGACGCAGCGCGTCGGCGCGGGCCATACCGCCGCGCCAGTCGACGTTCGGGGTGCTCTCCAGGGCCTTGCGCATGCGTTTGGCCCAGTCGGCGGGTTCGGCGTGGATCTTGTCGCCGATCATCACCAGTTCGGAGTCCACCCCCATCCGGTTGAGCTCCTCGGGCAGGCCGGTCATCTCCAGGGTGTTCCAGCGCGGGGCGAACTTGCCGGTGTAGGCGAGTCGGGCGCGGGCGTGCACCTGGCCGTCCGCCGTCACGCCCTGTGGCACGACGACCACGGGCGGGAACAGCACCGAGCGTCCGCACGCCGCGGGCACCGTCGACTCCAGGAACGCGCGCAGTTCCTCGGTCTGACAGAGCACGAACCGGGAGGCCAACGCGATCTCGGTGAGCTCCGCGGTGGCGGTGGCGGTGAGCTCGTCGACGCTGTGCGGGAAGTCGGTGAGGTAGGTCCACAGACGTCCGTTCAGGGACGTCTCCTGGGCGGCCAGCCCCGCCAGGCGGCGTCCGCGCACGACCACCAGGTCGAAGGGCCTGCGCCCGTGCATGCGTCCCATGAGTTCCACGGCCTGCTCCGGGGTGAGACCACGGGGGCCCAGGTCGGAGAGCATGCGGTCCTCGTAGGGGCGGACCAGCCTGATCCCGTCGGCCTCCTGCAGGGGCGCGGTGAGCCGATCGGTGCGCACCGGCGCCTTCAACAGCACGGTGACCTCACAGCCTGCGGCGGCCAGTGCCTGGGCCATCGACTGCGCCCAGATCGCCGAACCGTCGATGATGTTCAGGTCCACGTCGCCGTACAAGAGTGCGCGCGGAGGAGCTGTGCTCACGTTCTTCCCTTCGGATACTGATGTGGCCGGCGTTGCGCGGGTGTCACCCGAGGGCGCCGGTGGACGCGTCGGCGTGGGTCGGGTCCTCGCCGCCGCTGTCGGTCCCGGTGCCGTGGTCGGGCCCCAGGGCCAGGAGTCGACTGCCGCGCCGGTTCCACTCCCGCGGACCCCAGGCGCGTCGTAGCAGCTCGGTACGGGCCAGTTCGGGATCGATGCCGGTGACGTACACGTACTGTCCGGTACCGGTGGAGCGGTCGAAGAACCCGAGGTCACCGGTTCCGGTGGCCGTGGGCTCGATCCCCTCCGCGGTCTCGCGCGGGGTCCCGACCGCGTCGGCGCCGGAGCATTCGGCGGCGCAGGCGAGGTCGACCAGGCGGTTGCGTCCGGTCGGCCCGGTCCACATGAACGCCCAGGGCATGGTGGCCCGTTCGGCCAGGTCCGCCCACTGTCGGGGCGTGAGCCCGCCGGGGGCGGCGTCGTTGTCGTCCCGGGTGAGATCGGCCGGGGTGTCGGGGGCGTCGAAGCGCACCGTGCGCACGGTGACGCCCTCCGAACGCAGGCGGCGCAGGCCGGGCAGTCGGGCGGCGGTGTCGGGGACCACGACCTCGGCCGGACGCAGACGGGAGGAGAGCAGGTCCTCTGCGAGCCGGTCGGCCTGCTCCTCCCCGTCCGGGTCGGCGAGGACGGCCACGCCTCGCCCGCTGAGCGGAAGCCCGCCGCCCGGAACGGCGGTCGTGAGTTCGAGGCCGTCCAGGAGGGCGGCCAGACGGACCGGGGTGGCGTCGTCGAGGAAGACCTGACGGAGCATGGTGCGGACCTCGCGTTGGGTGGGGCCCAGCGCGCGCAGTCGTGGAACGCTGACGGTGAGGTCCTCGCCGCCCGGTACGGGGACGGCCGGGTGGGCGACCACACGGGTGCCACAGGCCCAGGCCCGACGGTGCAGTCCGGCCTCGCCGGGAGTGTTCTCCGGGATGACGGCGACGTTGGCGGCGCGGAGGGCGTCCGCCAGGTCGGGCGAGTCGACGTCGACCACGCCCACCCCGAGTTCGAGCAGTACGTCGGGTACGGGGGTGTCGACCCCGGTACGGACGTAGACGGCCTCCGGGCCGAGGGCGAGTTCGGCGGCGACCGGGTTGAACAGGTGCAGGGGCACCCCGGCGTCGCCCTTGTGGATGCGGTCGAACCCGAGCCGGCGCAGGGCGGGCGGCGCGGGCGCGTCATCGAGCAGGACCGCGGGGATCCCGCGGGAGGCCGCGGACTCCATGACCCAGTGCAGGGCACGGGTTCGGTCCACCACGGCGGGGTCTCCCACGTGCGCCCAAGGCGACCCGGGGGCGGCGGCCGAGGCCGACACCAGGAGCAGGTCCACGTCCACGGCGTCCATGACGATCTGGGCGTCGTGCGGGCGCAGGGCGACCGAACGCAGGTAGGGGTCGATCGCGGTCTGCACGGCGGGGCCCACGACGGTGGCGGCGACCAGTTGGTCGGCGGTGCCACCGCTCAGGCCGGTGAGGAGCCGGGCCTCTTGGCGGTCGGCGTCGAAGGAGCGGACGGGTTCGGCCCGACGGCGTTGGGCGTGGTTGCTGTCGCCGCTGTGCCGCCAGAGCCGGTAGAGGTCCCGGGGCAGCCGTACCAGGGAGCGTCCCGGACGCTTGGCCGCGGCGGTGAGCGCCCGGCCCACCTGCAGCGAGGTCGATCCCTCCAGGGCGGCGAGGCGGACCTGCGCCTCCTGGAGCTGGGCCTCACGTTCGGCCAGGGCTTGCCGAAGCTGTTCGGTCTGGCTCTGTTCACGCCGTTTCACGGTCTGCCACCTTGTACTCGGGTCTGGCGGTTCCACGGTCCCCCGTGCCTGTGGCGTCCGGGGTCGGCGGGTGTGCGGTCCGACGTGTGCCGGGACGGGTGCGAAGGCCCAGGGTCAGCCGAGTGGCCGGTCCCCTGGGACGCCGGGCGGCGCCTCTGCATGGCGGGCTCATCGGTGTCGTCACCTCGACCACCTGGTGAGGACGGAGGCGATGCGTTCACCCGAACGACCATCCCACAACGGTGGGGTGTCACCGATCCGTTCGTCGACTCGTCCGTCGAGGACCTTGTCGAGGGTGGCGACCAGGTCGGACTCGGTGACGAGCTGGTTGGTCCCGTGCGTGATCGTGACCGGGCGTTCGGTGTTGGGGCGCAAGGTCAGGCAGGGGACACCGAGGATCGTGGTCTCCTCCTGGACCCCACCGGAGTCGGTGACCACGGCGGCGGCGCCGCGGGTGAGCGCGACGAAGTCGAGGTAGCCGAGCGGTTCGAGCAGACGCACGCGCGGGTGGTCGCCCAGGCCCGCCCGGTCGAAGGCCGCCTTGCCGCGCGGGTGGACGGGCATGACGACGTCGGCGACGTCGGCGACCTCGTGCAGTCGTGCGGTGAGGCGGGCGACGTTGTCGGGGTCGTCGACGTTGGCGGGCCGGTGCAGGGTGGCCGCCACGTAGCGCTCGGGAAGGTCGAGTCGGGCTCGCAGGGCCTGGGCGTCGAACCGGTCGAGGTTGCCCAAGAGGGTGTCGATCATAGGGTTTCCGACGAGGTGGACCCGGTCCGGGGACACGCCCTCCGCGGCGAGGTGGCCGATGGCCTCGGGGCTGGTCGCGAAGCACAGGTCGCTGAGCCGGTCGGTGACCCGGCGGTTGATCTCCTCGGGCATCGTGTTGTCGAAGGAGCGCAGGCCCGCTTCGACGTGCGCGACCGGAACACCGAGCTTGGCGGCGACCAACGCGGCGGCGACGGTGGAGTTGACGTCGCCGTAGACCACCACCATGCCGGGGGTGTTCTCGGTGAACTCACGTTCCAGACCGACCATGAGGGCTGCGGTCTGGGCGGCGTGCGACCCGGAACCGACGCCGAGGTCGACGTCGGGGGTGGGCAGACCGAGGTCGCGGAAGAAGACCGCGGACATGCGGTCGTCGTAGTGCTGGCCGGTGTGCACGACCCGCTGGTGGGCGCCCCTGCCACGCAGGGCGGAGACCACGGGCGCGGCCTTGACGAAGTTGGGGCGGGCGCCGACCACGTGCGCGATCGCGGTGTCCTGACTACCTGGGGGGGCGCTCGTTGCCACTGGTGCTTCCTTCGGTTCTCGCGTTGATGGGTCGGGGGGTTCGTCCCCCGAAATCCGGTGTGTGCGGGGTGTTCGGTCGGGTCGACGGGCTTCCTTGTCCGGCCCGTCCCGAACGCGACGCCGTGGTGTCACCACTTGGTCACGTCCACGTGGTTGTGTGACTGACCGTGCAAGACATCCGGACTCCCGAACCCCGACCGCCGCGCCCACGTACCTTGTGGCCGCGTGCGGTGACCTTCACCGCCACCTTGGCCTGGCGTCACCTGCGGGACGAGCCCGCCCGGCTGCCGCTGTTGGCCGCCAGACTGATGCCCGGTCCGCTGCGCGGACCGGCACGTGCCGTGGCCAGACGTTCCGGCGCGCTTCCACGCGCCTACGCCCTGTGGGACCAGGGTCGGCGCGAGGAGGCGCGTGAGGTGCTGCTGGCCGCGTCCCGACGCACATCCCCTGCCGGGGTGGGGCGCCTGGTGTCGGCGGCCCTGGCCGCCGGGGACGCCGACACCGCTCGTGATCTGGTCGAACTGATCCCGCCGGGTCGGCATCGCAGCGCCGCCGAGTACCGGACGGCCCTGGCCACGGGACGCGCTGTTCCCGAGTCGTTGTCCGTTTCCCCTGACCGTCACGGGTTCACGTTAACCCGCGGTACGCCAACGCGGCCCGACGACACGGTGAACGCTCGGCGACCGACGGCGACGGGCCCGGTACCGCGTGTTCTGCACCTGGTCACCAACGCGCTTCCGCACACCAACGCCGGCTACACCCAGCGCACGCACCGCATCGCGGTCGCCCAGCGCGAGGCGGGCATGGACGTGCACGTGGTCTCCCGCGCCGGGTACCCGCTCACCAAGGGGGTGCCGGACCCGCGCACGCTCGTGGAGGTCGACGGCGTCTTCTACCACCGACTCCTGCCGTGGCGGGCCCCCTCCGACCACGACCAGGAATTCCAGGTCGGATTGCGCATGGGTTCCGAATTGGTGGAGGCGTTGCGACCGGACGTGCTGCACGCGGCGAGCAACCACCACAACGCCCGGCTGGCCCTGGAACTGGGGCGCGGATACGACCTGCCCGTGGTCTACGAGGTACGGGGTTTCCTGGAGGAGTCCTGGCTGTCGCGGGACCCCTCCCGAAGCGTGGACGACGCCTTCTACCGGGCGGAACGCGCCGCGGAGACCGAGTGCATGCTCGCCGCCGATCTGGTCGTGACCCTCGGAGAGGCGATGCGCGCCGACATCGAGGCCCGTGGGGTACCCCGTGAACGTCTGCTGGTCGTACCCAACGCGGTGGACGTCTCCTTCCTGGAACCGCTGCCCCCGGGCGAGGAGGTCCGCGAGGATCTGGGCATCGGCCGGGAGGAGTTCGTGGTGGGCACCACCACCAGCTGCTTCGGTTACGAGGGGCTGGACGTGCTCTTGGACGCGATCTCCCTGCTGCGCGGACGAGGGGAACCGGTCCACGCCCTGATCGTCGGCGACGGACCGGAACTGCCCGCGCTACGGGCTCAGGCCGAACGGTCCGGGCTGGAGGGGGCGGTGCACTTCACCGGACGCGTTCCCGCCGACCGGGTACGTCACCATCACGCGGCATTGGACGTGTTCGTGGTGCCCCGTCGAGATGAACGGGTGTGCCGTCTGGTGACACCATTGAAACCCGTGGAGGCCATGGCCGGCGGGCTCCCGGTCGTTGCCAGTGATCTTCCCGCTCTTAGGGAGATTGTGGAACCAGGGGTGACAGGAGAGTTAATTCCGGCGGGCGATTCGGCACGTCTAGCTGATGTGGTCACCAATCTCGCTTACAGTCGGCGAAAGCGGACCTCCTACGGTCGAGCAGGTCAGGAGCGTGTCGGAGCCGACCGAACATGGGCCCAGGCCGTGTACCGCTACAACCAGGCGTATCGGGTTCTCATTGGGAAAATGTCCGAACCAGGCCAGAACCCGTAATCGTGGACAACGCGTGCCTACACTCAGACGTCCTGACTCTGAAATGGCGGTCCTCGAACATTTGCGCCCGTTCACGAAATGAATGCGAGTGTGACCACGAAGTGGATGCCGCAGCCTCCAACCCGGCCAATGTCCCCGAGCAGAGCACCGGATCGGCCGATCTCGTCGTCCTCGGTCTCGGCTACGTCGGTCTGCCCCTGGCAGCCGCAGCCGCGTCCGCCGGCGTGAAGGTCACCGGGCTCGACGTCAACGCCCAAGTGGTCGACAGCCTCAACCAGGGCGACTCACACATCGACGACCTGACTCCGGACGACGTCCGCGCCATGTTGGACCAGGGGTTCAACGCGACCACGGACCCGGCGTGCCTGGCGACGGCGCGCACCATCGTCATCTGTGTACCCACCCCGCTGTCCCCCGAGGGCGGTCCCGACCTGGGCGCGGTCACCGCCGCGTCCAAGGCCATCGCCACCCGGCTCTCACCGGGGACCGTGGTGATCCTGGAGTCCACCACCTACCCGGGCACGACCGACGAGGTCGTCCGTCCGCTCCTGGAGGAGTCCGGCCTGGTGGCCGGGGCCGACTTCCACCTGGCCTTCTCCCCCGAGCGCATCGACCCGGGCAACCCGACGTTCGGCGTGACCAACACGCCCAAGGTCGTCGGCGGTCTCACCGAGGAGTGCGGGGAGGCGGCCGCGGAGTTCTACGGCCGGTTCGTGCACAAGGTGGTCCGCGCCCGCGGCACCCGTGAGGCCGAGATGGCCAAGCTGCTGGAGAACACCTACCGGCACGTCAACATCGCCCTGGTCAACGAGATGGCCATCTTCTGCCAGGAACTGGGCGTGGACCTGTGGGACTCCATCGCCGCCGCGGCGACCAAGCCGTTCGGCTTCCAGGCGTTCTACCCCGGTCCGGGCGTGGGCGGTCACTGCATCCCCATCGACCCGAACTACCTCTCCTACAAGGTCAAGACCCTCGGCTACCCGTTCCGGTTCGTCGAGCTGGCCCAGGAGATCAACAGCCGCATGCCGGCCTACGTCATGCAGCGGGCCCAGGAGTTGCTGAACGACTCCGGACTGGCGCTGTCGCGTTCCAAGGTGCTGCTCCTCGGAGTGACGTACAAAGCCGACATCGCGGACCAGCGCGAATCACCGGCCCGTCCGGTCGCGCGCAAGCTGGCCGCCAAGGGCGCTACGCTGACCTACCACGATCCGCACGTGGAGTCCTGGCAGGTGGACGGGGTGGACATCCCTCGTTCCACCGACCTGGAACAGGCCATGGCCGACGCGGATCTGACCATCCTGCTCACCGACCACAGCGACTACCGCCCCAAGCTTTTGGAAGAGTACGCGCGCCTGCTGCTCGACACCCGCGGAGTGCTGCGCCGGTCGGAGGCCGACGAGCCCGTGACCACCGGACCCGAGATCCCGGTGCAGGCCCGCCGCAAAGTACAGCGGGAGGGCCTCCAGGTCCTGTGATCGCCCCGGCCACCTGGGCACGCCGGCCGGACGTCCCACGGCGTTCGACGGCGTGCCTTCGTGTGTTCACCGACGACCGACCGAAGGTTCACCGGGCGCACGCCGGGTGTCCATCCGACCGTCCTCGGCGTGTTTCTCCAGGTGAATACCGTGTCGTGCAGCGGTTCCCGCCCGGTAACGGCGGATCATCGCTGTAGTCGGAGCCAACCGGTGACACACATAGGTGATCTTCATGCACGCACTCGTGGCGACGATTGTGCACCACCCCGAGGACGCCAGGATCCTGCACCGCCAGATCCGGGCGCTCGTCGAGGCAGGGCACACCGTCACCTACGTCGCCCCCTTCCGAGAGTGCGGGGTGACGCCATGGGACCAGATCCGCTCGGTGGACGTGCCGCGCGCCCAGGGGCGCGACCGCCTGTCCTCTCTGCGGGCCGCCCGCTCCGCCCTGACCAGATTGGCGCCCGAGGCCGACCTCCTGCTCTTCCACGACCCCGAACTCCTGCTCGCGCTGCCCTCGAAGCGGCCACCGGTCACCGTGTGGGACGTGCACGAGGACACCCCGGCGGCGTTGCTCACCAAGCCGTGGGTGCCGAGGCCGCTGCGCCGTCCACTCGGTCGGGTCGTGCGCGGTTTCGAACGGGGTGCCGAGCGTCGACTGCGTCTGCTCCTGGCCGAGGAGGGTTACCGTTCCCGGTTCCGCGGCGACCATCCGGTCGTTCCCAACACCACGGACGTGCCGGACGCCCCGCTCCGACCGGCGGGTGACGACCGCGTCGTCTACCTGGGGCACGTCTCCATGGCGCGCGGTGCCCGCGAGATGGTCCGGATGGGTCGGCGGTTGCGCGACCACGGCGTGCGTCTGGAAGTGATCGGCAACGCCGACGCAGAGGTCCGTCCCCTACTGCGCGAGGCGCACCAGGAGGACGCCCTGCACTGGTACGGGTTCGTGCCCAACGACCGGGCCCTTCGGATGGCGGCCGGTGCCCTGGCCGGGATCAGCCTGCTGCACGACACCGACAACTACCGGCACTCACTGCCGACCAAGGTCGTGGAGTACATGGCCCATGGTCTGCCGGTGGTGACCAGCCCGAACCCGATGGCCGAGGCCCTGGTCAGCCGGCGCCCGGAGGGACGCTCCGGGCTCGTCGTTCCGTTCAACGACGGCGACGCCGCCACCCGGGCCGTGTTGGAGTTGCGCGACAACGAGGAGCTGCGCCGGGAGTTGGCGAGCACCGGTCACCGGATCGCGCGGACCTCGTACCACTGGCCGGTCCAGGCACGGGTGTTCGTCAAGCGGCTGGAGGAATGGGTGGCCCAGGCCGGCGGTACGGTACGACCTCGGCAGAGCCCGGAGACCCCGCCGGCACCGCTCCCCGACCCGCCGAGGGTCCCGGTCGTCCCGGGCAAGGTGCCCCCGCAGCGGGATCGACCGCGCAGCGCGCTAAGTGAATGAACTCACAAATCATATAATCTAGAAATATCTTCCTAGCAAACCAGGTTGTGCCTCGTGTCCGCCGCAGGCGGGCTCCCTGACCATGAAGAAGCGCACAGCCGAGGTTTTGACTATGACTGACACGCTGGTCCTCGACAAGAACGCACAGGACCTGCTGTTCCACAGCGCCCGCACCGCCAACGGCTTCACCGACGAACCGGTGACCGACGAGCAGCTGCGCGCGATCTACGACCTGGTCAAGTTCGGCCCCACGGCGATGAACAACCAGCCCCTGCGCGTCACCGCGGTGCGCTCCCCCCAAGCCCGTGAGCGCCTGGTCCGGCACATGGGCGGCAACAACGCCCCCAAGACCGCCGCCGCCCCGCTGGCACTGATCCTGACCGCCGACAGCGACTTCCACGAGCACTTCCCCACGATCTTCCCGGTCGCCCCGGACGCCCGCGACAACTTCGCCGGCATGCCGGTCGAGGCCCGTGAGTCCATGGCCCTGCAGAACGCGTTCTTGCAGGTCGCCTACCTGATCATCGGCGTTCGCGCCGCCGGTCTGGCCGCCGGACCGATGACCGGCTTCGACGCCGAGGGCGTCCGCAAGGAGTTCTTCGGCGAGGACTCCAGCCAGAAGCCGATCGTCGTCATGAACATCGGCAAGCCCGGCCCGGACGCCTGGTTCGACCGCCTGCCGCGCCTGGAGTACGAGCAGACCGTCACCGAGATCTGATCCCGAAGACCACGAAGGGGGCGGGTGCCGTGCGGCACCCGCCCCCTTTCTCATGGCCATGGCCCTAGGCGCCTCCGGGCCCCTGGGGGCCGGGGTACCGACCCGGGTTGCCCGGATGGGGCGGCTGTCCGTGACCGTAGGGCGGCCGCCGCCCGGGCGCCCCCGCCCGCGAGGGGTTCTTGGAGCCGCTGACGAGGACGACGAGCAGGACGATCACCGCGACGACGACGGCGACGAACGCCAAGAGCATGAGGATGATCAGCCCACCGAAAGCGCCCACGTGGTTCTCCTGGGGATCGAGGCGAAGATCAGATGATCGGCGGGCGACCCGCGCGGGTCATCCGCCAAGCGGTCTTCCAGGCGATGGGGGTCCGGGGGCCGGCGTCCTCACGCCATCCCTCGCGGAAACCGCCGAACCACGCCTTGAGCGCGCTCTTGTCGCGTTCACGGAGCACCGTCAGTCCCACCCAGGTGCCGAGGTAGGCGAACGCCAGCGGCCAGGGAAGGTTGCGACGGGCCAGCCACACCCGATTGCGGGCGTTGAGCCGGTAGAAGTTCTCGTGCCGGGTCGGCGTCACCGCGGGGTGGTACATCACGGCGTCGGCGTCGTACTCGATGCCGTACCCGGCGTCCATGATCCGCCAGGCCAGGTCGGTCTCCTCGTGGGCGTAGAAGAAGTCGCCCGGCAGACCCCCGCCCTTCTCGAAGGCGGTGCGACGGATGGCGCACGCGCCACCCAGGAACGTGGTGACCACACTGGACTTACGGGAGTCGCCGACCCGCAGTCGGGGCACGTGCCTACGCTGGTCGGGACCGCCGTCGGGATCGGCGATCCGAAACGACAGGGCGCCCAGGGACGGCTCGGAACCGAACCGGTCGCGCACGTGTTCGGCCAGGTCCATGGACCGGTACCAGCCGTCGTCGTCCAGGAACAGGATCACGTCGCCCGTGGTGGCCTTCACCCCGTGGTTACGCCCCTCGGGGATGCCCACGTTCTCCGGCAGGTTCACCGTGACCACGCCCTCGGGCAGGTCGGGCAGGTCGGCGCCGTTGCTCACCACGACGACCTCGACGTCGACACCCTCCTGCTCGAACACGCTGGTGATGGCCCGGCGCAGTTCGGCGGGTCGTGTGCCCATGGTCAGCAGGACACAGGACAGGGTGGGTTTACCGGGCACCTGGGAACCGCTCCGTTCCTGCGCTCGGGCTTTCCGCGCCCCGGGCAGACCCGGGCCGGCGGGTTCGGCAGGACCGCCGGGGTCCTGTGCTGGTGGGATCACGGGTGTGGCCATGAATGCGAACCGTTCAGTGGATGACGTGCGGCTGACAGGTGGACACATGCCAACGTTCGCAGAAACAGACTAACGAAAGAATAAAGACGAAGTGTACGGAGCCGTGAACGGGGTAGCGTCCACGGCCCCGTGATTACGTCAGAACGTCATCGACGCGTTATTCGAGGCGCCGAGAGGCGAGCACGCTCACGAAGTGCGCGAAGCTCATCAGTACCGCCACCGCGGCGCAGGCCACGACCAGGATCCTGGTCGCCGTCAGGTCACCGAGGAAGAGGTCGACCACGGCCACCACCACCACGATCAAGGACAGCTCCACGGCCTGGATCAGGCGATGGACCTTGAGCGCGGAGGCCAGGCGTCGCGCCAGGCTCAGCCCGGACGACCTGGGCCGCATGGCCTCTTCGGTGATCTTCTCGGGAAGACCGGCCTTGGCACGGGCCACGACCACGTTGTCGGTCTCGGCCTTGATGAGAACGACACCGAGCGCGGCGGTCATGCCCAGGATGACCCAGCCCCCGGCCTCGAACCCGCCCTGGGCACGGATGCCCAGGCCGACGAGCAGCGCGACCTCGGACACGTAGTGGCCGATGCGGTCCAGGTAGATCCCGGCCACGCTGGTCCGACCCGTGTAGCGGGCCACCTCACCGTCGGAGCAGTCCAACAACAGGTAGATCTGCACCATCACGGCGGCGAGGATCGCCGACCACAGGCCACCGAACGCGACGACCACGCCCGCGAGCACCCCGAACACCATCATCAGGTAGGTGATGGGGTTCGGCGGTACGCGCAGGCGCACGAAGAACGTGGTCAGGTACGGGGAGATGTCCCTCATGTAGAGACGCCCCGCCCAGTGCTCCTCGTTCACGCGCTCCTTGATCCCCGCGGGCTGGCCGCCCGCGCGGACCTCAGCGACCGACGGCTTCGACATAGGCCGCGACACTCCGCCCGATCTCGTCCTCGGAGAGGTTCAGGTGTTCCAGGATCGTGAACCTGCCCGGGCGGGTGCCCGGAGCGTGCGCCACGGCCCGCGCGAACTCGGCCTCGGTGAGACCGACGTCGGAGGGCACGATGGGCAGCTGGTGGCGGAGCAGGCAGGAGCGGATCTCGTCCAGTCGCTCGGCCGGCCAGTCCAGGTGCTGGACCCGCAGGTAGGAGGCGAAGAGCGTCCCCAGACCGGCGAGTTCCCCGTGGTTGCCCTTGCCCGGGTAGAGCTGGGTGACCGCGTGCAGGATCTCGTGGCAGGCGCCGCTGGCCGGACGGCTGGAACCGGCGACCACCATGGCCATACCGGACAGCACCAGCCCCTCGGCCAGGATCTTGAGGAACCCGTCGGACTCGATGGAGTCGGGGCGATGCAGGATCGCCTCCGCCGCCACACGAGCGAAGGTGACCGCCATGCTGTCGATCGGCTCGCCGTTCTCCTTGCCCGCGAGCTCCCAGTCCTCGATGGCCGAGATGTTGCTGATCACGTCACCGACACCGGAACGGACCAGGTGCCCGGGGGCCGCCTGGACGTAGTCCACGTCGATGACGATCGCGATGGGCATCGTCACGCCGATGGACGGCTTGCCGCCCTCGTGCTCCAGGGAGCTGACCGGGGAGGCGATGCCGTCGTGGGCCAGGTTGGTGGCCACGGCCACCATCGGGATGCCCGCCATGGTCGCGGCGAACTTGGTGACGTCGATGGTCTTGCCGCCGCCGATGCCGGCCACGGCCTCGTAGGCGCCCGAACGCAGCTTCTGGCCCAGTTCGGTCGCCGCGTCGACGGTTCCCTCCTCGACCTGGAAGACCTCGCACTGGGGCAGGTCCAGGTCGGCGGCGATCTGTGCGCCCTGACCCGGTCCCACCGCCACGGCGATGCGTCCCTCGGTGGCGATGCGGCGGTCGGCCAGCACAGTCCCGAGTGAGGAGATGGCCCCCCGGCGCACGTCGATCGCCAGAGGGGAGGGGAGCATTCGGGCTAGTAGCGGCACGCGATCTCCCTCGCCTTGGCCAGGTCGTCGTGGTCGTCGACCTCGACCCAGTCCACCTTGCCGATGGGGGCGACGGCGATCTTCTCGCCGCGGCGGACGAGCTCCTGGTAACCGTCCTCGTAGTAGAGCTGCGGGTCGCGCTCCCAGGTGGCCTTCAAGGCGTCGGCCAGACGGGAGGCGAGCGAGCCCTCAATGAGGGTGGCGCCGATGTACTCGCCCGCGGCGGTGGCGGGGTCCATCAGCTTGGTGATGTTCTGGAGGTGGCCGTCCTCGTCGAGGGTCACCTTCATCTCTTCTTCAGCGAGGCTTTTCACGTTGTCCACCGCGAGGAGGAGTTCCGGTCCCCGGGCGGCGAGTAGCGTTTCCTCGATGCTCACCGGGTGCACGGTGTCGCCGTTGACCAGGAGGACGCCCTCGGAGAAGAACTCACGTGCGGTCCACAGGGAGTAGGCGTTGTTCCACTCCTCGGCCTTGTCGTTGTAGCTGAGGGTGAGCTTGACGCCGTGGCGCTCCTCCAGAGCGGCCTTACGCTCCTCGACGGCCTCGGCCCGGTAGCCGACAACGACGACGACGTCGGTGAGACCGGCGGCCGCCAGGTTGCGCAGCGAGATGTCCATGATGGTCGTCTCGCCGTCGACGGGCACCAAGGCCTTGGGCAGGGTGTCGGTGTAAGGACGCAGGCGACGCCCCGCGCCTGCGGCGAGAACCATTCCGAGCATGAGGGCGAGTTCCTCCTTAGGTCGAGGAGGCGCTCACGCCTCCCCGTTCGTTCCGGTGGCCGTTCGGCCCCCGTCTCCGTTGGGGGAGATCGGGTGATCTCCCCACTGCTCCTCTCCGCCGAGGTTGTCGGCGGAGCCGGTACGTACCTCGGCCACCGGAGTGGCGCTCCAAGTACGCACGGCCTCCCGCACCTGTAGGACCACCAGGTATCCGGCGAGTATGCCGTAGGCGGGTGTGAGGGCGGACAGCGCTCCCCCGGCCGCGATGACGAGCATCCTGCCGTCCCACCCGAGCGCGGCGGCGCGCGTCCCGGACGGTCGGTTCACTCCGACCGCGGATCGTGCGACATCGTCGTGGTGGTGGCAGGCGACCGTCACCAAGACTACGAACACCAGGAGACCGGGTACGCCGGACGCGAGCCCCAGCGTTGCCAGGTATCCGTATTCGGTGGCCCGCAGGATGGGTGGTACGAACCGGTCGAACCGCCCATTATGGGGGTGGCCGGCGGCCAAACCGGACAGTAGCAGGGCCGCGACCGGTGCGCACAGGGTAATGCCTGTCAGCCGCCCTTGGTCCGCCAGGAGTAGGACCGTCACGATGATGGTGCCGGCGACAGCCGTGAACAGCGGTGGTGCGACCCCCGGAGCCAACCTGCCCAGAAGCATGCCCATGTGACCGTCATCACGAAGAAAACGCAGGTCGAGAACGATCGGGCCCAAAAGGTCACACCCCCGGGCATCCCGCTCGACCACCGGACGGTCGCCCGTCGGTCTCTCCCCCGCCCGTGCCTCCTCCGGCGGCACCGCCTCCGGAGATTCCCCGTTCACCGCCGCACCTCGGAACTCGGGTCGACGAGTTCACCGGTGATCGCCACGACACAACCGACGATGAGGCTGATGAAGGCGATCCGGGCGTCCCAGGCCGTGGCCGCCACGGCGATGACCAGGAAGCGCGTGGGCTGTTCGAAGGCCATGATCCGGCGGGTCAGCAGGGCCGGGGAGGGCGACGCGTGAACGGCCCCCCCGACCTCTCCGGTGTCCGGTATCCCGGCGGCCCGGGCGATCTCGGCCGCGTGGTCCGCGTCCGCGGTCCGCTCCGGCTCCGGCGTCTTGGACCGTTCACCGCCCCGAGGCCTGGGAACCGAGACCCCCTGGAGGCTCTCAGGTCGCCTCTGGCCGGGAAGAACGAGCGGATGCGGCGCCCACCTCGCGGGCGGTGCCGCGCGAGCCACCAGAAGCGCGTCACGCAGGGCGAGGGCGATGAGCGCGCCGGCCGCCCACCCCCAGGCGCCGGAGTGACCGGCGGCGGCCGCGCCGAAGGCGAGTCCGACATAGACCACGTACTCCCGGAACTGCGCGGCCATGGAGACGGTCCACAGGGTGAGGACGTCCCGGCGATGGGACCGCATGCGCGAGCGGACCATGTCGCAGAACAGGACCAGGCCGAGGAACAGCGACCCGACGATCGCCCCCGTGGCGTCGGCCCGGCTGAACCAGACCGCCGCGATGGCCGCGACCACGACGCCGACGCGGGTCACCCCCGTACGGGTGACGTACCTGCGTTCGAGCATCCGAGCGGTCGCCCGCACCACGATTCCCTCGGCCATGTCCGCGCTCCCCTGGTTTCAACTGAGAGTCACGGTCGCCTACGCTCTGTGCGCAATCCATCACCGACACGCTCAAGGACGCCGATACGCCCCTTTGAGCCGCAGGGCGGCGTTTCGGACAGGCCCGGACAGGAAAGAGCGCACCTCCGGAACGATCCGTGGTGCGCTCTTCCCTGTGGGGGTTCGCGTTGGGGTCCAGGTCAGGCGACCTGTCCGCCGTCCTTGCCGTCGCCGCCCTCACCCGGGTCGGCCTTGTCCGCATCGGGCTCGGGCCGGTCGGTCTTGGCGGTGTCGGCCGCGGTGGCGCCCGCCTCGATCGTGCCCGCCTCGGCCTCGACCTTCTTGGCCGCCGCCTCGGCGCGCTTCTTCTTCGCCGCGTCCTTCTTCTTGCGCTCCTCGATCTCGACCTTGGTGTCCTCGTTGTAGGCGGCCAAGGCGGAGTCGATGTCGGTGTCCAGGTCCAGGGACCCGTTCTTGATGTACAGACCGCGGTTGCAGAAGCGGCGCAGGTCCTTCTCGTTGTGCGAGACCAGGACCATGGTGCGCTCGTTGGCGAGCATGCGGTCGATGGCCTCGTAGCACTTGCGCTTGAAGGCCTTGTCGCCCACCGCGAGCACCTCGTCGACCAGCATGATCGGATGCTCCAGCTGTGAGATGAGCGCGAAGCCCAGCCGCACCTTCATACCGCTGGAGTAGTGGCGGACCGGGGTGTCGATGAACTTCGGCTTGACCTCGGCGAAGTCGACGATCTCCTCGAAGCGCTCGTCGATCTGCTTCTCGGTCATGCCGTGCAGCGAACCGACCAGGTACACGTTCTCGCGACCGGTCAGGTTGTCGTTGAAGCCGGCGCGCAGCTCCAGCAGCGGCGCCACCTTGCCGTGCACGCTCACCTTGCCCTCGTCGGGGATGAGGACCCCGGCGATCATCTTGAGCAGGGTGGACTTGCCGGTGCCGTTCTTGCCGACGATGCCCACGCAGTCGCCCTTGGCGATCTCGAAGGAGACGTCCCGCAGCGGCCAGAACTCGTTGCCCTCGGCGTTGGGGTCGCGCTTGTTGCCGTGGATGAACATCTCACGCAGGCTGCGCTTACGCCGACGGTTCACCGCGAACTTCACACCGAGACCCTTGGCCTCGATGACCGGACCGTCGGCGACCGCGGCCTCGTAAGTGGACGCCATCACAACTCCTTCAGAACTGACATCTCCAGACGGCGGAACGTCCAGTATCCGATGATCAGCATCAAAATCGAACCGACCACCGAAGAGGTCAACGCGAAGGTACTCGGCGTTAGTTCCTCGAATCCGGAGAACCACACCGTTCGGTGCATCTGGAAGATACCCATCAACGGGTTGAGCTCGTAGAGCGTCTTGGCCCAGCCCGGGACCCTGTCGGCGGCGAGCACCATGCTCGCCGGGAAGAGGATCGCCGATCCGTAGAACAGAAGCCGGGTCAGGATACGTGTCAGACGTTCCACGTCACGGAGCAACACGTTCACCGAGGCCAGGAACAGGGTCACGCCCAACCCGAACATGAAGGTCAGCACGACGGCCAGGGGCAGCCAGAAGAGCATGCCCTCCCAGGTGAAGCTTCCACCGCGCGCGAACACGAAGATCAACAGGACCGGCCAGGTGAGCACGTACTCGACGAACTTGGTCCCCACCGTGGCCATCGGGAAGATCTCCCGAGGCACCTTCATCGTGGTGATCAGCTTCGCGTGCGTGATCATCGCGCGCGGCGCCTCGCTGAGGATGGCGCCGAAGGTGGTCCAGGGAAGGATGCCCGCGACCAGGAAGAGGATGTAGCCGCCCGGGGCTCCCTCCGGCATACCTCGGTCCGCCTGGAGCACGATGCCGAAGACGAAGAAGTACACCAACGTCAGAGCGAGGGGTTCCAACATCGTCCAGGCGTATCCCAGCACGGATTGCTGGTACTTGACCTTCAGGTCGCGCCGGACCAGGAGGCCGACGACCTTCCGGTGCTCCCAGACGGCCAGCGTCCTTGACGCCACCGCCACCTCCAAGGTTCGAGATCGTCCGGTTCGGATGCCGGACTGTCGCGTCTATGAACTCGCCTGTGCGCACCGGCCTTCGACGCGGCCCCACCCGCACCCGGACCGGAACGGGGGCTGTCCGGAAGGTCGGGGGATGTCACGGACCACGCCCGGCTCCACGTCCGAATCGATGGGAGGGAGGGACCGATCACGCTCGACAGGCGTCCATAGGTTACCGCTGCATCGGACAGACCGTGTCAACCACGTGCCGTTCACCCCTGAACCGACCTCCCCACTTCGGCGTCGGTTAGGGTCTGGCATCGACATCCCACCCTGGGTTCTCTCGTTCGATCTCCGACGAAGACCCGAGTAGGCACGGAGGAAGCATGTCCGCACGTCCGCGGGTGATCGCGGCGGTTCTGGCAGGTGGGGTCGGTGCGCGTATGGGCGCGCCCTCCCCCAAGCAGCTCCTGCCGTTGGAGGGGCGTCCCATCATCGAGCACTCGATCGCGGCGTTCGAGGCCTGCCCCGACGTGGACGAGATCGTCGTGTTGATGGTGGACGAGTACGTGGGTCGGATCGAGGACCTGGTCGCCGAGGCCGGGTTCGCGAAGGTGTCCAGGGTGCTCCCGGGCGGTGAGACCCGGACGAACACCTCCTACGCGGCGTTGACCGCGATGTCGCACGCCTGCGACGACGACCTGGCGCTGCTGCACGACGCGGCCCGCCCCCTGGTCCGTCCGGCGACCATCGCGGCGTGCGTGTCCGCTTTGGGCGAGGCGGGAGCCGTCGGGGTCGCGGTGCCCAGCGCCGACACCGTGGTTCGGGTGGCCCCGGGGCGGTCCGGCGCCGAGGTGATCGAACAGACCCCGGACCGTTCCACCTTGCGTCGGATGCAGACGCCCCAGGGGTTCCGCCTGGGCGTGGCACGACGCGCCTACGAACTGGCGATGGCGGACCCGGACCTGGTGGCCACCGACGACTGCGGGGTGGTGCTGCGGTACCTGCCCCAGGAGGAGGTGCGGATCGTGCCGGGTGAGGAGAGCAATATCAAGGTGACCAACCCGGGTGACGTGGAGGTCGCCGAGACGCTGCTGCGCCGGATGCGCGCGCACGCCGCACCGATGGAGCGTCCGGTCCCCGGGGTGGCGCCGTGAGCGGGGTCTTCGAGGCCACCGACGTGATCGGGCACCGGGGCGCGGGTCGAGGCGTGGTGGACGGGGCCCGGGAGAACACCGTGGCCTCGTTCGAACTGGCCGCCCGCACCGGCGCGGACTGGATCGAGATCGACGTGCGTCGTACACGTGACGACGCCCTGGTGCTCTACCACAACGCCGCTTTGGACGACGGGCGCGCCGTCGTCGATCTCACCCTGCGGGAGTGCCAAGAGGCCGGGTTGGTGGATCTTGGGGAAGGGCTCTCGGCCATCCCGGACCACATCGGCCTGGACGTGGACGTCAAGACGGTGATGGAGGACGCGGTGGACGCGCCGGCGCGACGGACCGTGTCGTTGCTCCTGCCCCACCTGCGCCGTGAGGCCGAGCGTCGCCGAGTGTTCGTCTGTTCGTTCGACCCGGGTCTGCTCTCGGCCGTGCGGGAGGGGGCGCCCGAGGTGCCGACGGCCTGGATGCCGTACGTGCGCAACCCCGCGGACTCGGCGATCCCCGGTGCCGTGGGGCTGGGATGCCCGATCGTGGCGGTGGACGCCCGCGCCCTGGGTCTGAGCGGTGAGGAGCCCGGGCCGGGACGGCGCCCACTGGAGTACACGATCGAGACCGCGCACCGCGCCGGGCTGGAGATCATGTCCTGGTGCCCGGACCCG
This sequence comes from Nocardiopsis listeri, assembly GCF_020741345.1. Classification (GTDB taxonomy): domain Bacteria; phylum Actinomycetota; class Actinomycetes; order Streptosporangiales; family Streptosporangiaceae; genus Nocardiopsis; species Nocardiopsis listeri_A. Next base: position 6,771 of record NZ_DYZD01000189.1, on the reverse strand, counting down.
GTCGACGCGGCACGCTTCGCCGCGGCCGGCATGGACGCGGTCGTGGTGGACGATGTGCCCGGCACGGTGACCGCCCTCAAGGAGTCCCGCGCCTGACCCTCAGATCCGGTCGAGGAGTTCGGCCTTCTTGGTGCTGAACTCCTCGTCGGTGAGCAGACCCTTGGCGTGCAGGTCGCCGAGACGTTCGATCTGCTCGAAGATCCATGAGGTGTCGGTCCGCTGCGCGGGCTCACGGAGGCCCCCCGGCGACTCCCCGGGGTTCTCCGGGGCCTCCGGACCGTCCTCGCCTATCTCGACGGAGGCGTCGCCGTCCGATCCCGCTCCCCTTCCACCCGGGAGATTCAGGGTGATCCGCGGCCCGCGCAGGGCGTCCACTGCGCTCCGGGCGGTCCGCTTCCACCACTCGGGGTCGTCGAAGCCCACCGGCGGGGCCTGCTCCATCCCACCGTCACCGGCACCGATGGCCGCCCGGGCCGCCCCCTCCTGCGCCCACAGGTGGGCGGTGACCGTGGCGGCGAGCAGGAAGGCCTGGTGGATCTCGTTGCCCTCGTCCCCGGCACGCAACACGTTGAGGTCGGTCCTGGGTTTGGCGTCGACGGGCCGTCCCCGGCCCACCACGCGGACGAAGCCCCAGCCCCAGTCGTCGACCGGCGCCCACTCCATACCGTCGATCTCGGCCAGGTCGAACTCGCGACGCTGTTTCTTCTTCTTGTAGCCACCGGCGTGGCCACCCGACCACACCAGGGAGAGCCGATCACCCTCGAAGCGTGCGGTGCCTTCGGAGGTGAGCACGTGCAGGGGTCGGGGCGGGACCAGGGACAGCACGGCGCGGGGATCGGGTTCGCGGGCCCGCCCCGCGGCGAAGCGGAGTTGGTCGGCCAGGTACTCGGCGACCAGCTCGGTCTTGGCGGGACCGGTCAGCCGGAAGGGCTGGAAATTCTCGTCGAGCATGGCACCGACCGCGGAGTAGGGGTCCATACGATCGTGCAGCCGCAGGTTGAGGATCCAGCCCTTCTTCCGCCCGGCGCCCGGACGGAAGTCGACGTCGCGGACGAGCCCGACCGGGAGATCGAGGGTGCCCAGGAGTTTGAAAAGCGGGCTCTTGAACCAGCCCTTGGTCTCGAAGCGGATGCGGACAGTCTCGCTGTCGAACACCCACACGGCCTGTTCTCCGCGCAGCTCGTCCATGGCTCCCTCTCCGGTTCTCCTCCTCTTCTTGCTAGCAGAACCGGAGCCCCGATGGGAGACCGTTTATTCGGGTCCCGAGGTCAGGAGTGGGAGGCCTGGGCGGTCCGCGAGTCGGCGCCCAGCTTCGACGGGCTCGTGATGAACCCGACGCCCCACGACATGTGCATGGTGGCGAGCGCGAGCGGGATGAGCGGCCACGACGAGGCCGGCCGACCCCGGGTGAGCGGCACGGACGCACCCGTGATCAGTACCAGATAGGCGGCGGGGACCAGCCACAGCGGCCAGAACAGGAAACCGCCCACGAGTCCGACGACGATCCCGGCCACGGCCACCGGCGGCGCGAGGTAACGGAGGTTGATGGTGCCCTTGTGCTGGCGGGCGACCACACGCCGCCACCGGCCGTAGTGGAAGTACTGCTTGGCGAGCAGCTTGACGTTGCGACGCGGACGGTAGGAGACCTGCATCCGGGGCTGGAACCAGACGGTGCCCCCGGTCGTGCGGATGCGGTGGTTCATCTCCCAGTCCTGCGCCCGCAGGAACGCCTCGTCGTACCCGCCGACGCGCTCCAGCGCGGATCGGCGGAACACACCGAGATAGACGGTGTCGGCCGGGCCGCCCTCGCCACCGGTGTGGAAGCGGGCGTTGCCGACCCCGACCTTGGAGGTCATGGCGGCGGCCACCGCCTTCTCCCAGGGGGTGGTGCCCTCGGCGGCCATGATGCCGCCGACGTTGTCGGCACCGGTCTCGTCGAGGGTCTCAACGGCCACCCGGAGATAGTCCGAGGGCATCATCGCGTGGCCGTCGATGCGCGCGACGATGTCGTGCGAGGAGGCGCCGATGGCGGCGTTGAGGGCGGCCGGGGTCTTGCCGGTGGGGTTGTCCACCACCTTGACGCGGGGGTCCGCCGCGGCGAGGCCGTCGGCGACCTCACGGGTCCGGTCCGTGGAGGGACCGACCCCCAGGACGACCTCGAGCTCGCCCGGGTACTCCTGGGCGAGGACGTGTTCCACCGCGGCGGCGAGGTGGCGTTCTTCGTTCAGAACGGGCATGACGACGGAGACAGGCGGCCAGGACACGGGCACTTCCCTGGATCAAGACGTGTCGGAAACGCGCACGAGGAGAGGGTGTGCGCGCCGTCAACCGTACTGCACCGGGGCCACCGACCGGGCTGCCCGATCTTCGCGGTCATGCCGGAAAGGACCGAGCAGCGGCGTGGTGGCCCGGCTCCCGGGGAAAGCCGTTCGGGGCGGGGTGGGTCCATGGTTCGACTCCTGTCGATCGGGAGGGCCGGGAGAAGGAGCCGGGGCGGCCGAGGAGCCCGGGGTCCGACCGACGCACCGAGGGCTCCGCCTTTCCCAGGGCGTAGCGGATGGCTCCTTGGGAGCCAAGATGGTTTACGCGAAACGACGGAACCGATCGGTCCGTTTCGGCCTCGAAACATATGGGAGCAACACGCCGGGGGCCGACATCCGGTCCTCTTCGGCCGATCGGGTGACAACCTAGGTGTCGAGGACACCGTTGAACGGGTGGGACGGGGATGCCGATGAGCGACGACGACGCCGGACGGCACGGATCAACGGGCGAGTTCCGACGTGAGCGCTCGTCTCCTGTGCCACCCGACCGGTCGAAGCGTTCCGGGCGGATCACCGTGCCGAGCGCGACGGTCCGGCGCCGCCGCAACGGCCTGCTCGTGATGAGCGTCCTGTCGGTGCTGGTCCTGCTGGCCTCCGGCACCTCGTGGGCGATCACCGGGTGGATGTCGGGTTCACTGAACCGCTTCGACGTGTTCGGTGGAATGGCCGACGACGACCGGCCCGAGGAGACCGGTGGTCTGACCTTCCTGGTCATCGGTTCCGACAGTCGCGAGGAGATGAACTCAGAGGACCAGAACGCGCTCAGCGTCGGTTCCACCCCCGGTCAGCGCTCCGACACGATCATGCTGGTGCGCCTCAACCACGAGCGCGACCACCTCACCGTGGTGGGCATCCCCCGCGACCTGTGGGTGGACATCCCCGGCGAGGGCGAGGACAAGATCAACGCCGCCTACGCCTTCGGTGGCCCTCAGTTGGCGGTCCGGACCGTGGAGTCGACGACGGGGGTGCGCATCGACCACTACGTCGAGGTGGACTTCAACGGATTCGTGGACGTGGTGGACGCCCTGGACGGCATCGAGGTGTGCCTGCCCGAGGCCATCGACGACCCCAAGGCGAAGCTGAACATGGAGGCGGGTACCCACCGGGTGGACGGGGCCGACGCCCTGGCCTTCGCCCGGACCAGAGCCACCGCCCGAGGCGACCTGGACCGGATCGATCGCCAGCAGCAGGTGCTGTCGGCCATGTTCGACAAGGCGCTGAGCAGCCGGACCCTCTCGGACCCGGGCAAGCTCACCGCGTTCCTGGACAGCTCCCTGTCCTCGGTGACCGTGGACGAGGGAATGGACACCAGCGCCATCAACGACCTGGCGTACCAGATGCGCGAGATGGACCTGAGCAACGTGACCTTCGCGCAGGTGCCGATCTCGGACATGGACCACTGGACACCGCGCGGTGACGTCGCCCTGTTGTGGGACGAGCCCGCGGCGCGGGAGTTGTTCGCCGACATCAACGCCGACCGCCCGTTGGGCGAACCCGAGGCCGAAGCCGAGGAGCCCGGCAGGGAGGACTCCGAACCCGTCCCCGGCGACGTCCGGGTGCGCGTGTTCAACGGCACCGCCACCCCGGGCCTGGGCGCACAGATGGACAACCGGCTCGTCGAGGCCGGATTCGACGTCACCGACGAGGCCGAGAACTGGAGCGACCGGAACGTACCGACGACAGAGGTCCGGTACGGCCCGGAGGACGAGGAGCTCGCCGCGTACATGGCGCAGATGTTGCCGGGTTCGGAGACGGTCGAGGACCAGACCCTGGAGGGCGACCTTCAGGTCGTGATCGGTTTCAACCACACGACGTTCGAACCTCCCGCGCCGGTGGAGGGCGCGGTGGCCGAAGAGGAGCCGCAGGAACCGACCGCGGAGGACGGGCCGGCCACCACTACCGCCGCAGAGAACATCTGCACGTAGCCTTGCGAGGAGGGGGACCTCGAAAGTCCCTCGGGGAAGGGGAAGTTCTTGCTCCGCCACCTGGTCGGACTGCTCGTCGGAATCGCCTTGGCCCCCGTCATCTGGGTGGGGATCGCGTGGTCGGCTGATCTGTTCCCTCGCATCACCCAGGGTGAGCTGGACGTCACTTCGGTGTTGTCGGTGGTGGTCCTGTGTCTGGTGGGCGCCGTGGGCGCCTATCTGGTCGCCTCCCGCCGCTCTCCCCTGGTGGCCGGTGCTTCCGGGGTGCTCCTGACCGCTCTGTGCCTGTGGCCGATCGTCTCCCCCCGGACGCTGACCTCCGCGCTCTCCTGGCTCAACGAGGAGACGTTCCTGTACCCGAGCGGGGCCGGGCTCGGCATCGCCCTGCCCGTGGGCGTACTGCTGGCGGGTTCGGCGGTCCTGCCCACGCGCTGGCGCGCGGCCGAGGGTACGGGCCCCGTCCCCGGCGATCGGGTGGTGGCGAGCGCGAGCCGCGACCGATACCGTTCGGCGCCGGTCGACGAGGTCGGGCCCGAGCCGGGCGAGACCTTGGAAGAGCGGTGGAACGACGGTGGTCCGGTCGGCGACACCGTGCCCGACGTTCCTCCGCCCACGTCCCCCGTGCGCCGGTACGAGGATCCGAGCAAGACCACGACACCGTTCCGTCGCGGTGAGGGCGGTGCCGTGTGGACCCCGCTGGACGAGGGTCCCGGCTCTCCCCGGGCTTTCGACGACCAGGGCCGCTGATCCGAACGTCCCACTTCACGGGGCGGGACGTCCCGTCATCGATCCCCTCGTATCGACGCCTCACCACTCACCGGTAACCTGTCCGCCTGACTGTTCACGCGCAGTTGGGTCGGACGCCATGCCCCTGCGCGTAGGGTGATGCCGCCCCGGCACCATCGTCGGCCGAACCATGTCCGTTATCCGCCCCCGTGCGGGATGTCGACCGCCGAGAGCGGGAACAACCAGTACCAGGCGCGAGCGGAAGCAAGGAAGGAACACCCAGTGGTCGAAGCGGAACGTATGCGGGTCTGCGTCATCGGGACCGGCTACCTCGGCGCCACGACGGCCGCCTGTCTGGCCGAGATGGGCTTCGAGGTCCTGGGCCTGGACGTCGACGAAGCCAAGGTCGACATGCTCCGTTCCGGCAAGGTCCCCTTCTACGAACCCGGTCTCGAAGACCTGCTGAAGGCCAACCTGAGGACCGATCGGCTGCACTTCACCACGAGTTTCGCCGAGGCCGCCGAGTTCGCCGACCTGCACCTGATCTGTGTGGGCACCCCGCAGCGTGACGACTCCGGCGCCGCCGACCTGCGCTATGTGAACTCGGCGGTGGACAACCTCGCCCCGCACCTGACCCGACCGACCGTGGTCGTGGGCCGTTCCACCGTTCCGGTGGGCACCGCAGCCACCCTGGCCGCCCGCCTCGCCGCGCTGGCCCCGGTGGGCGAGGAGGCCGAGCTCGGCTGGAGCCCGGAGTTCCTCCGTGAGGGCTTCGGGGTGGAGGACACCCTGCGCCCCAACCGCATCGTGATCGGCACCGAGTCCCCCCGGGTCGAAAAAGCCGTCCGCGCGCTGTGGCAGCAGCAGGTGGACGACGGCACCCCGTTCCTGGTCACCGACCTGCAGACCGCCGAGCTGGTCAAGGTTTCGGCCAACGCCTTCCTCGCCACGAAGATCTCCTTCATCAACGCGATGGCGGAGGTCTCCGAGGTCGCGGGCGCCGACGTCATCCAGCTCGCCGAGGCGCTGTCCTACGACGACCGCATCGGTGGCAAGTTCCTCGGCCCCGGTCTGGGATTCGGTGGCGGATGCCTGCCCAAGGACATCCGCGCCTTCATGGCCCGCGCCGACGAGCTGGGTGTCGAGCCCGCGCTTTCGTTCCTGCGCGAGGTGGACGCGATCAACCAGCGTCGTCGGGCCCGCACCATCGACATCGCCCGCCAGTTGATCGGTGGGAACTTCGCCGGGCGCACCGTGACCGTGCTGGGCGCGGCCTTCAAGCCGAACTCGGACGACATCCGTGACTCGCCCGCGCTGGACGTGGCCTCGACCATCGCCTCGCTGGGCGCGCACGTGACCGTGTACGACCCGCAGGCCCTGGAGCGGGCCCGTGAGGCGTTCCCGGAGTTGAACTACGCCGAGTCCATGCTGGACGCGGCGCGCGACGCGGACGTGGTCCTGCTGCTCACCGAGTGGGCGGAGTTCAAGGAGGCCAACCCCGACGTGATGGGCGAGGTCGTGGCCCAGAGACGGATCGTGGACGGGCGCAACGCGCTGGACCCCACGTACTGGCGCGCTTCCGGCTGGACCTACCGGGCGCTCGGCCGCCAGTAGGAGTCGAGCACACGGTGAACGGCCGTCCCGGGTCACGGGACGGCCGTTCGCGTGTTCGGACCGACCGCCGCAGGAGTCGGAGGAGTCGGGTGGCCGGTGCTCCGGTGGCCGCCTTCCCGCCGGCCACCGGTCGATGAGGGGAATCGCCACCGGGCGAGGGCACCGCCGTGGTTCACTACACAGAG
>NZ_DYZD01000188.1 GCF_020741345.1 Nocardiopsis listeri | reverse complement strand
TCCCAGTTGCGGACCCCGCCGATCTCCTCGGGCAGGGAGGTGGTGGCGGCGGCCATGACCCCGCCGGTGGGGGTGCACAGCCCGCGCAGGGTCAACGCCGAACGCGCCGCCAACGAATTCTCGGTGTCGGGAAGCTCCAGGCTCTCCAGCCACCGGGACCAGTGGTGGGTCGCCTTCTCCTGGCGTTCGGGTTCGGTGCTCTCCTGGGTGGCCAAGGAGTCGGTGCCACACCGCAGTTCCAGGACCACGGGCTGCTCGGAACGCGGGTGGACGGTGGCTCGGGCGACATCGTCGGTGCCGTCGTGGTCCACGTGCCACTCCACACCGGGGGAGCGCAGCACCATGGGGAAATCGGCGCCCTGGATGCGCAGACCCTCGGGCTCGATGGTGAGGCGGATCGGTGCGCGGCCGAAGTCCGGGCGCGGCGCGAACTCGACGGTGGCGGGCGTGACACCGGCGATCACGCGGATCAGGTCGGTGCGACCGGGTTCGGTGTCGTGGGCGAGGTAGTCGGTGACCTCCAGGCGCGACCAGCGGGTCCGCACGGTCATGGTGCCGGGCAGGTAGCGCTGGCCCAGGGGGAGGCCGCCGTGGGCGGGGGCGATGGCGAAGACGCCCGCCTGGCGCCCGCCCAGGACTTCGGAGAACAGGGCGTTGGAGTCGGGCTCGGGGTGACAGAACCACAGCAGCCGCGCGTCCGGTCCGACCAGCGCCACGGAGGACTGGTTGGAGAGCATGGACATGCGCTCGATCGGGGTGGGGCGTTCGCCGAACACCCAGGAGCGACGCTCGTTGGCGAGCAGGGTCAGCAGCGTGGCGGCGGTGGGGGTGTCCGGGACGCTGTGCGAGGCGACGGTGGGTTCGGTGCCCACGCGCACACCCGCGTCGGCCCCGGTGTTCAGGTTCGTGAACACCGGCTCCTCGCCCTCGCCACCGCCGATGTAGAGGAGCGCGGTGGCGTCGACCTGTTCACGGAGCACTTCGAGGGCGGCGGACTTGTCCGTGGGGGTGTCGACGGTGAGGTCGGTGTCGAACTCGGTGCCGTGGGCGCCGACGAGACGGACCTCGGCGGGTAGACGGGACAGCACGGCGAGGTCGCGCAGGGGACGGGCGGAGACGACCGCGCACACGGTGCCCGGTAGGTCGGCGAGGTCGCGCAGGGCGCGGACGGCCTCCGGCAGGGGGCCGCGGTGGTCGGAGTCGACGGGGGCCAGGGCTCCGTCGTAGTCGCAGGCGACGAGGAGCCGCGAGGTGCGGGCCAGCGCGGAGACGCGTTGGCGCACGTCGAGAGGCATGCTCGTGAGAGTTGTGTCGGTCGCCCTCGTGGACGTCGCTTCGACCGCTTGGGTGAGCGTCACGTTGCCTCCTCCACATGGTCCACTACATGACCTGGGAAAATAGGTGAAATGTAGGACTCCGCGCACATGCGATCGGTTCACACTGGATCGGTGTGGAAAACGTAGACGCAGGGATGGTGGCGCGGGATGAGCCTCGGGGGACTTTGACCAGATATCAGGAACTTTTAACGCGCGGTGTGGCGAATCGGCTGATGTCGGTCGTTCTTGGAAAGAACGTCTCCCCCGGAGGTCAACGCGAGACTACCCGCGTCGTGGGACTCCTGCGACCGGAGTGCAAAGTGATGCAGATCACCCGATTTGGAGGACCGGAGAACCTGGGGAGGTTCCTCATCTTCGGCGCTCGAAAAAGGCCGGGTGGACGGTCCATCGCCCACCCGGCCGGGACTTCGACGACGTCAGCTTCGGAGGTCGTTCTCCGGCTTGCGAAGGTGGTGGACCCACGCGGGCGGGACGTTCGCGAATACCTTCTCCGAACCGATCCCGTAGCGGTCGATCCAGTCCTGGACCACCCAACTCGTCCGGGCCTGGCGCAGGTAGTCCTCGCGCTTGGCGATGACCGCCTTGACCTCCTTGGTGTACAGGTATCCGTAGAACGACAGCGTTCCGCCGGGACGGAGCACCGTGAAGTAGTAGTCGAGGATGCCCTTCACCTGGTCGGCGGTGAAGTTGGCGAACGGCAGACCGGACACGATCACGTCGTAGGTCCGGTCGGTGCCGAGGTCGTTCACCAGACAGGCGTGCACCGTGGCGGCGTCGGCGATCCGGGACATGTCCGGGTCGGTCGACAACAGTTCTTCGACGTGGGCGGCGAACTCGGGATTGGCCTCGACCAGGTCGAGGGTGTCGCCGGGGCGCATGGCGGCCGCGATCCCGCGGCTGATGGCGCCGGTGCCGGCGCCCGCCTCCAGGATGCTCAGGGCTCCGTCGGGATCGGTGCGGTGGCGGATGTGTTCGGCCATCTCGTAGGCGAGCGCGCCGCTGCTGGGCAGGATGGATCCGGTGGCGTGGAAGGTTCGCAACGCCTGACTGAAGAACAGTCGGGTGTCGCGCAGTCGTTCCTCGAGTCGGAGGGCGGAAAGGGGTCCGGCATGGCTGTGTGTCTCGGACATGGTTGAACGCTAACGCCTCGCCGGGTCTTGGGGGAGTTCACGTAGACGTTTGTCCGGGAAACACCGGGTGGGTATCGCCACTCGGGAAACGGGAACCGGTGGTGTGCCTGCGCCGTTCCATGGCACTCGCCCTACCCTGAGGACATGAGCGCACCGGACAGTACATCCCCCTTCCCCGACCGCCCCCGGACGGCGTTGGTCACCGGTGCCTCCAGCGGGATCGGCGAGGAGTTCGCCCGCAGGCTCGCCCAACGCGGGCACGCCCTCGTCCTGGTCGCGCGTCGTGCGCAGCTCCTGGAGGAGGTGGCGTTCGACCTCAGGGAAAGTTACGGAACCCCCGTCGAGGTGCTCGTCGCCGACCTGGGAACACCCGAAGGCCTCGCCTCGGTCACCGAACGCCTCGCCATGGACGGCACCGGTGGACTCGAACCCATCGACCTGCTCGTCAACAACGCCGGGCGTGGGGACGGTGGTGTCTTCGCCGAGCAGGAACCCGACGAGATCGACGCGATGCTCGACCTGAACGTTCGCGCCGTCCTCCAACTGACCCGGGCCGTGCTTCCCGTCCAGATCGCCCGCCGGGCCGCCGGCGAGACCCGGAGACTGGGTGTGGTGAACGTGGCGTCCATGGCCGGGGAGATCCCCGCCAACCCGGGCGGTTCGGTCTACGGGGCGGGCAAGAAGTTCGTCACGATGTGGAGCGAGAGCGTCGCCGCGGAGGTGCGCAAAAAGGGGGTGCACGTCACCGTGGTGCTGCCGGGGTTCGTGCGCACCGACATGACCCGAGAGGTCCAGGCGCAGGGGATGCCCCAGTTCGCGTTCGTCCACAAGGAGCACATCGTCCGCGAGGCGCTCACCGCGTGGTCGGCGGGGCGTGCCGCGGTCATCCCCGGGGCCCGGTACAAGACCGCCGACGGGATTCTACGCCTGCTGCCGCGGCCCCTCGTGCGCGCCGTGGCGCGACGACTGGCCTGACCCGCGGGCCGGATCCGGGCGGCGGAGCCGAGCGGGGTCCGTGCCGTGACCTGGCGCCCTCGCCTTTCTCACATGCCGAGACACCTGGGCCCCGGTTGTTCACCGGTGCTCCGGAGCGCCTACCCTGGTAGGGCACTGTCGGTCGAGGAAAGAGACCATGAAGACCTTCGAAGAGCTGTTCGCCGAGCTGTCCGAGAAGGCACGCTCCCGCCCCGAGGGGTCCGGGACCGTCGCCCAACTCGACGCCGGCGTCCATGCCATCGGCAAGAAGGTCGTCGAGGAGGCAGCCGAGGTCTGGATGGCCGCCGAGTACGAATCGGACGAGCAGGCCGCGGAAGAGATCTCGCAGCTCCTCTACCACCTCCAGGTTCTGATGCTGGCCCGTGGCCTGCGGCTCGAGGACGTCTACAAGCATCTGTAGGTCGGCCCGCCCCGCGCCCCCTTCGGGCGCGAGCGTTCGCCGGCCAATGGACGTCCCCGTACACGTAAGAGCGATCAAGGAACCACGAGATGCCCGACATGCTCAGAATCGCCGTGCCCAACAAGGGCCAACTGTCCGAGCCCGCCGTCCAGATGCTCACCGAGGCCGGTTACCGGCAGCGCAAGAGCAGCCGTGACCTGGTACTGGTCGACCCGGACAACAACACCGAGTTCTTCTTCCTGCGCCCCAAGGACATCGCCGTCTACGTCGGTGAGGGCATCCTCCAGGCCGGGATCACCGGCCGCGACATGCTGCTGGACTCCGGAGCGCCGGTCGACGAGGTCCTTCCCCTCGGCTTCGGCGGGTCCACCTTCCGGTTCGCGGCCCCCGGCGGTGCCGGGATGACCATCGACGACCTCAACGGCAAGCGCATCGCCACCTCCTTCGACGAACTGCTCCGCTCCTACCTGGAGAAGCAGAACGTGGCGGCGCGTGTCATCCACCTCGACGGAGCCGTGGAGAGCTCGGTGCAGCTCGGTGTGGCCGACGCGGTGGCCGACGTGGTCTCCACCGGGACCACCCTGCGCAACGCCGGGATGGAGACCTTCGGGGAGCCCATCCTGGTGTCCGAGGCGGTGGTCATCCGGCCCACGAACGCGCCCGAGAACCCCCAGATCGACCTGCTGCTGCGGCGGCTGCGCGGCGTTCTGGTGGCGCGGGACTACGTGATGATGGACTACGACGTGCACGCCGAGAACCTGGAGGGCGCGGTCGCGCTCACCCCGGGCATGGAGGGGCCGACGGTCTCCCCGCTGCACCGTGAGGGCTGGGTCGCGGTGCGTTCGATGGTGCCGCGCAAGGAGGCCCAGCGCATCATGGACGACCTGTGGCAGCTGGGTGCCCGAGCCATCCTGGTCACCGACATCTACGCCTGCCGCCTGTAGGGGCCGGCCCGACCGGCCTCGTACGAACTCGCCCCGCCCCGGACCGGCACAGGTTCGGGGCGGGGCTTTTCGTCGCCTTCCGCGGCTCCGGCATCCTGGGTGCGCCGTCGAAGAAGAACGAGGATCGTAGAAGATGCCCGCACCCCTGCGTCCGGTCACCCTGGCCGCCGCCCCCTCCTGTTCCTGGTCACCACCGGATGCCTTCCGCCCGGACTCGACCGGACTCGGGCAACCGTCGAGGAACAGGACCTGCTCAAGGTCCTGGTGTGTTCACAGACGTACTCGGACCCGTTGTGCGAGGGGCGTGAGCACGGGTTCGACCACGAGTGGGAGGAGATCGAGACCTTCCTGAACGAATCACCCGAGGTCGTGTCGTACCTCTTCGTCACTCAGGAGGACGCCTACCGGCAGTTCCTCGAAACCTCGGATGAGGACCCGCCCGAGGGGTTGACCCCGGACGACCTTCCGCCCAGGTACGACGTGCGGATCGAAGACGGTAACCGACGTGAGGCACTCGCCTCGGCGATGACGGAGATGTGCGGGGTGGTGGAGGTCCACTACTTCGCGGTCGGAGAGGACACGCTCTCCGACTTCCCCGGGGCCGGATCGGGGTGCTGACCGTCGGCGGGACGTGACTGCAGGGCCGCCCAGATCAGCGGAACCTGGAGGGGCACACGACCCCAGGCGATGAGCCGATTGTCGGCCGGCCCCGGCAGCCGGCCCGAACCCGAGTCCAGGGCCATCTGCACGTTGGCGGGCCACACGGCCAGCAACAGTGCGGCGGCGGCCGGTCCGGCCCACTTCCGACGGGTCAGCAGGCCGACCCCGCAGGCCAGTTCGGCCGCCCCGCTGCCGTACACGAAGGCGCGGTGGGCGGGCAGCCGCCGGGGCATGATCGCCTCGAACGGCTTCGGGGCGACGAAGTGCAGTATCCCGGAGGCGACGAACAGGCCTCCGAGGACCCGCGGGGCCGCTCCGCGCAGTACGCTCACGCGTTCGCTCATGAACTCTCTCCCTCTCGTGACGCGCCGAGACCCAACCTACTCGCCGGTAAACAACGGGTCGCGCGACACCCCGTGGGGAAAATGGTTCACGAGGGCAGGAAACGCTCCCAGAAGACGTTCTCCTCGGCGACACCGCCCCCGACCGCGGCCTCCAGGACCGAGTCGATCAACGGCGGCGGGCCGCACACGTACAGGTCGGGGAGCACGTCCTGGGACTTCAAGCCCGCACGTACGAGGTCGGCCGGGGTGCCGACCGGACCCGGCCACGTGTCGCCGGGACGCCACACGCAGACATCGAACTCGAAACCCGGGAGTCCACCCACCGGGGAGGTCGCCGGCGCCTCGTCGGCGAGCTCGCGCATCTCCGACAGCCCGAAGACCTCCTCTTCCTCGTTGACCCCGAGGATCAACCGGACCGGATGCGGTTCTCGCCACTCGACCATGTGCCGGGCCATCGACAGCATCGGCGCGAGACCGGTCCCGCCGGCGACGAGCCAGCGCGGCCGCAGCCCCGTCTCGTTCAGACCGAAGGCGCCCAGGGGGCCGCGGACGACGAGCGTCGAGCCGGGGCGGGCCTCCTCGCGAAGGTGACCGGAGAACGCGCCGTCGGGCCGCAACCGGACGTAGAACTCCATCAGCCCGTCCCAGTTGCCGGTGTTGGCCAGTGAGTACGCCCGCTTGGCGTCCGCGCGTCCCGGCGGCTGGAGTTCCACGAACCGGCCGGGCTCGAACTGACAGTCGAGCCCCTCGTCGGAATCGCCGTCGAGGCGCACTTCGAGTCGCACGGTGTCCCTGGCCACCTCCTCCAGCGCGGTGATCGTGGCCTCCCGTACCGGGATCTCACCGCGCAGCACACGTGACCCGTCGTAGGGCAGATCCGCCGAGATCGGCCCCCGGGGGAAGGTGCGGCACAGCAGCACGCCCCCGTGTTCGTCCCGCTCCTTCTCCGACAGCGCCTGAGGACTGTGGGAGCCCAACTCGTATTCGCCGACGGTCACGTTGGCGTGGCAGGACCCGCAGGTGCCCTGTTTGCACGAGGCCGGCAGGGTGGCGCCCGCCTCCGCCGCCGCGGTCAGCACGTTCTGCCCGGGCGAGCAGCAGAACTCCAGGGCCTCACCATCGGTGGTGGACAGCGTGATCGGATGGCACCCGCCCTCACCGCACCCACAAGGATCGGAGCCGGTCCCGGCCGGGCCTGGAACCGCCTCGGTCATGCCTCCACCTCGCCCAGCGCCGCGGCCACGTCGGCCACCGGGTCGTCGATGGTCCGCAACCCGAAACGGTCGATGAACTCGCCGGCGAGATCGGGCGTGAGGTAGGCCGGGAGCGTGGGGCCGAGGTTGATCCCCCGGAAACCGAGCGCCAGCAACGTGAGCAGCACCGCCACGGCCTTCTGCTCGGTCCAGGACAGCACCAGTGTCAGGGGCAGGTCGTTGAGCCCGCATCCGAACGCGTCGGCCAGGGCCATCGCGATCTTGATGGCGGAGTAGGCGTCGTTGCACTGCCCCGCGTCCAACAACCGGGGGATCCCTTCGATCTCGCCGAAGTCGTGCCGGTTGAAGCGGTACTTGGCGCAGCCCAGGGTGAGGATGATCGAGTCGTCCGGCGCCCCGAGCGCGAACTCCGTGTAGTAGCTGCGCCCCGGTGTGGGGCCGTCGCATCCGCTGATCAGGAAGAAGTGCCGGATGGCGCCCCGCTCGACCGCGTCCGTCACCCGGTCGGAGATGGCGAGCACCGCGTCGCGTCCGAAGCCCACCATGATGGACTTCTCCTCCGGTTCGGTCTCCCGGTACCCCGGCAGGGCACGTGCCGCCCGGATCACCTGACCGAAGTCACCGTTGGCGACGTGCCGCACCCCGGGCCAACCGACGGGGCCCGTGGTGAAGATCCGGCGCCGGTAGGAGGCGTGCGGTTCGATGATGCAGTTGGACGTCATCAGGATCGCCCCGGGGAATCGGGCGAACTCCTCCTGCTGGTCCTGCCACGCCCCGCCGTAGTTGCCGACCAGGTGCGGGTAGGCCTTGAGCAGCGGGTATCCGTGGGCGGGGAGCATCTCGCCGTGGGTGTAGACCTTGACACCGGTGTCCTTGGTCTGCTCCAGCAGGTCGGCCAGGTCCCGCATGTCGTGGCCGCTGACCAGGATCGCCTTGCCCTCGACCGGCGTCGTGCGCACGGCGGTGGGTCGTTGGGCTCCGTAGGTTCCGGTGTTGGCCGAGTCGAGCAGCTCCATGACGGCGAAGTTCAGCCGTCCCAGGTCGAGGGCGCGTTCGATCAGCTCCTCGACGTCGGTCGGGTCGGTCGCCAGGTAGGCCAACGCCGACTCGACCCCGCCGAAGACCTCCGCGCTGTGGCCGTCCAGCACGTGCGCGTGGTGGGCGTAGGCGCAGATCCCCTTGAGCGTGTAGAGGTGCAGGGAACGCAGCCCGATGACGTCGGGTCCGACGACGTCGAGACCGGCGTCGACGCGGACGTCGGCCGACTGGCGCAGCAACCCCTCCATGTCCGGCTCCGGGCGCCACCGGGCGGGACCGATCGGCTCCTCGGGGGTACGCCCACGGGCGCGCTCGGCGGCCTCGTACGCGGCCCTCACCCGGTCCCGGACCCTCGCGGCCTCCTGCAGGAGGGTGACGAACCGGGTCTGGCTGAAGTTGACGTTGGTGAGGGTGTTGAAGACCGAGAAGAGGATGAAGCCCGCGGCCTCGTCGTCGGGCGAGCCCAGCGCCCGCGCCTTGGTCGCGTACTGGGCGATGCCCTTGACCGCGTGGACCAGGAGGTCCTGCAGATCCGAGGTGGGGGCGTCCTTGCCGCAGTTGCCGACGGGTCCTCCGCAGCCGATGACGGTGCCGGTCCTGTCGGTCTGCTCGCACTGGAAGCAGAACATGGTGGTCCTTTCGCGGACTCGTCTTCGATGGCTCCGGCAGAGGGCCGGAGCCGCAAGGCGACCGTAGGCCGCGCCGGGTTCGGTTTCCTTGACCCTCGTCAATCCGAGACCGAGTGTGATCCGGGTCCCAAGGTGGGTCCTCACCGCTCCAGAAGGGCGGTCAGCCGGGGGACGTCGTGTAGGACGACGCGGCTGCCCTCCACACCGATCAGACCGTCGGCGGACAGGTCGTGCAGTACCCGGGAGAACGTCTCCGGGGCGATGTTGAGCCGGGAGGCGAGCACCTGCTTGCGGGTCGGTAGAAGCACCGTGCCCCGGGTCGCGTCGTCACCCTCGGCCTCCTGCAACAGCAACCCCACGACCCGCTGGGTGCCCGACAACAGGGAGTAGGACTTGACGTCCTGCAACAGCCGGTGGAGGCGACCCGCCATGTTCGCCAGGATCCGCCGGGCGAAGGCCGGGTCCCGGTCGAACAGACCGAACACCGCCGTGCCGGACACCACCAACAGCTCGGTGACGACCAGCGCGGTGGCTGTGGCCGGGGAGTCGCGGCCCTCGAAGAGGATGGCCGCTCCGAAGCTCTCACCCTCCCGGATGATCTCGACCACCTTGCGGGCGCCGTCGGCGGTCGACACGGTCAGCTGCATCTGCCCGCGCAGGACCATGAAGAAACCGCGTACCGGTTCCCCCTGGTGGAAGGCGG
>NZ_DYZD01000187.1 GCF_020741345.1 Nocardiopsis listeri | reverse complement strand
CGTGCTCTCAAAGGGGGACCTGACGGGTCCGAATCCTGTCGATCGGGGGCAAGAAGGGCGCCACGATCCACTTGATCACCGATCGGACCGGGGTGCCGATCTCGGGTGCGAACCTGCTGCAACCGCTGATTCGTGTGATACCGCCCATCAAGTCCAGGCGAGGCCGCAGGTGACGCAAACCCGGCAAGCTCCACGGCGACAAAGGTTACGACTACAACCACCTGAGCCGATGGCTGCGTGAACGCGGAATCGTCCATCGCCTGGCTCGCAAGGGCGTGGAATCCTCGAAGCGGTTGGGGAGGCACCGCTGGCAGGTCGAGCGCACCATGGCCTGGCCGGCCGGATGCCGCCGTCTCCATCGTCGCTACGAGCGCAAAGCCGAGCACTTCCTCGCGTTCGCCGACATCGCCTGCACGTTGATCTGCTTCCGCAGACCCACCAAATGAGATGAGCCCTAAGGGGCGGCCGGCGAGCGGTCTTGAGAGGGACCGAGCGCCTTTGTGGCAAGCGTCTGTGACCGAGAGGCCGAGGGAACAGGCGCTTGCCGGAATCGTCCGACCCTCCGGGTACCCGACCTCACCGCGGATTCTTGGCGGCTCTGCGTCTTCCATCTTCCATCTTCGTCGTCCCACTACGCGCTCCCTCTGTCTCCTCCCGCAGACCCGAGTACTGGAAAAGTGGTGGGATCGCCGACGCCTCGTGTGTTTGGATGTCGAACGAGCAGGCGTCACCGCAACCCGACCCGCACGGCTCGACCCGGAGGTTCCGACATGGCCAGCAAGTTCACCGAGCTCGCGATCGACTGCGCGGAGCCGGAGGCCCTCGCCCGTTTCTGGTGCGCGGTCCTGGACTACGATGTGCTGGGAGTGGAGGACGAGGGCGCGTTCGTCGCCATCGGCCCGGCCACGGCGGCGGAGGACGAGAACCGTGCGGGGCCGGTGCCTCCGGCGCTGACCTTCTCCCGCGTGCCCGAGGGCAAGTCCATCAAGAACCGACTGCACATCGACGTCAACCCCACCGACCGGGATCAGGCCGACGAGGTCCGCCGACTGGTCGAACTCGGTGCCCGCCGAACCGACAACGGACAGAGCGAGTTCAGCTGGGTCGTTATGGCCGACCCGGAGGACAACGAGTTCTGTGTCCTGTCCACCCGCCGTCCCTGACCCCACAAGGGATTGCGCGCGGCAACGGGACGATCCGTGAGCGGGGCTTGAGGACAGGGGGCCTGCCGGGCAGGATGAAGTCGGCCGCACGGCCCCCACCCCCTCCGAAAGGCCACCCCTTGCAGAAGGCCACGCGCAAACCCGGTCTCGGCCGGGACTTCAACCGCTTCTGGCTCGGGAGCCTGGCCAGTGACCTCGGCGACGGCATGATGGCCATCGCCCTGCCACTGGTCGCGGCACTGTTCACCAACGACCCGCTCCTGGTGTCCGGGCTGCTCGCCGCCCGCTTCGTGCCCTTCCTGCTGTTCGGACTGGCGGCCGGGGTGATCGTCGACCGGGTCGACCGGGTGCGGCTGATGATCGGCGCCAACGTGGTCCGGTCGGTCGCGCTCGTGACCTTGGCCGTTCTCGTGGCGACCGGGCACGCCACCATCTGGGTGCTGTACGCGGTCATGTTCACCGTCATGACCTGCGAGGTGTTCTACGACCTGGCCGGCAGGGCGCTCATGCCGAACCTCGCCCCGGCCGGGACCATCGACCGGGCCAACGGGCGCATCGAGGGCGGGCGAACCGTCACCCAGGACTTCGCGGGTGGGCCGCTCGCCGGGTTCCTGTTCGCGATCATGGCGTTCGTGCCCATCGCGGCCAACGCCGGCGCCTACGTTCTCGGGGCACTGGTCCTGCTCGGGCTGCCCCTGGCGGTGCGTCGCGCTCCCGGGCACGATGTCGACGGGGCCGCCGGTGGTGGGCGGCCCTCGGCCCTGGCCGACCTGCGCGAGGGGTTCGTCTTCGTCTTCCGGGGAAGCTCCCTCGGCCCGATCCTGCTGTTCAACCTGGCGCTCAACGCCGCCTTCACCGCGCTGAGCGCCGTCATGGTGCTGCTCGCGCAGAACCACTTCGGGGTGCCGGCTGCCCTGTACGGGGCCTTCCTCGGATCGTCCGCGGTGGGCGCGCTCCTGGGCGCGGCCACGGCCGGAGCGATGCTCGCCCGGCTGGGGCGGTTCCGCCTGGAGTTGGTGTTCTTCACCGTCAGCGGCCTGTGCTTCCTGGGCTTCGGACTGGCCCCGAACGCCTACGCGGCCGTGGTGGCGTGGGTCGTGCTCGGGTTCGTGGTCACCGCGTCCAACATCGTGATGCTCGGTGCCATCCAGCTGATCGTCCCCGGGCGCCGGTTGGGGAGGGTGATGTCGTTCGTGCAGGTGTCCGGCACCGCCTTCGGCCCGGTCGCGGCGCTCCTGGCGGGCCTCCTCGGACGGGTGGAGCTGTACTACGTCCCGATCGCCTCGGGCGTGCTGCTGCTGGTCTCGCTGGCCCTGGCGGTGCCCGCCCTGCGCCGGGTGGTGACCGAGGCCGACCAGGTCGAGGCCGCCCAGATCAGCGATCAGGTCGAACATCCGGAACAATGACCGCTCCCGCCCCTCCCCTCCCGACACCCACCATGATGAACCAGTAGATCTTGCTCCCGGCGCCCATTTCGGCGCCGAAACCGGCGCCGCGAGCAAGATCATCAGGATGCGGTCGGACCGGGGTCAGCCGCGGAGGTGCTCGGCGGCCTGCGGGCCCGTGGGTTCGTCGTTGGGGTCGAGTTCGTGACTTCCTCCATTGCTCCCGGCCAGGGAGGCGCGGGCCCCACTGTCCTGCGAACCCGCGCCACCGTTCGGCGTCACCTCCGCCTTGACCCGGGCCTGGCGGCGTAGACGTTCCACCCGCCTCCTCGTGGTCAGGGTGTCCGGGTGCCGAGGCCCCAGCACCCGACCTCGGTCCCTCAGCAACTCCTCCAGGGCCCGCACGGCGCCCTCGGTCTCGCCTGCGCGCGCCCGCCAGAACGCCAGGTCGTGTCGACAGCGCAGCGTGGCGGGGTGGTCGGCGCCCAACACCTCCGCGCGGGTCCGGGCCAGCCGGCGGAACTCCTCGGCGGCGCCGCGAGCGTCTCCGGCCTCGCCCCGCCAATGAGCGAGGTTGTGCAGGGTGGTGAGCGTGTTCGGGTGGTCGGGGCCCAGATGCTCGCGCTGATCCTCCAGGAGCCGACGGGACTCGGTGACCGCCCCGGCCAGGTCGCCGGTCTCGGCCCGGCACAGGGCCAGGTTGCCTCGGGTGCCGAACGCCTCCACCCGGTCGGCGCCCTGCCACCGGCGCAGGTCGTGCAGCAGGTGCCGGAAGCGCACCATGGCCCCGGTGGTGTCGCCGGCCCAGGCGCGCAGGTAGGCCAGGGAGTGCCGAACGCGCAGGGTGGTCGGCCCGTCGGGCCCCTCCATCACCAGGTGCCTCTCGTAGGACTCCTCCAACTCCCGGTAGGAGCCCGCCATGAACATCTCGCGGTAGGGGAGCGGGCTCTCCGCGGCGCCGGCCCAGGCCGGGGCGCGGGTGCGGAACAGCAATGGGTGCGGATCCACGTCCCACAAGGAACCGGAGGGCGCGTGGGAGCGCAGAGCGTCGGTGCTCGACAGCAGCCGCCACTCCAGGGAGGCGCCCCGGCAGGTGTCCGGCCACACCTTCATGAGGCCGTCGGCGGCCGTGCGCACGCTCTCCATGGTCGGCCGGGCGCGCGGGTGGTCGTGCGCGGCGATCACGAGTGGGGTGTCCCGGGTGATCAGGTGCAGGCGTTCCAGGGACGCCAACGCCAACCGGACCTCGTGCTCGGCGAGGCGCCGCGGCGGGTAGGTGCGGCGCCCCAGGTGGTTGCGGAACGGTCGGGACACGAGCACCTGTTCGGGGGTGGCGAGGGGGCCGAGCAGTGAGATCAGCCCCATGAGGGGGCGGGCCACCCCGATCGGACGGTGGCGGTCGGCGCGGTCCAGCGCCGGTTCGCGGGCGTCACGGGAGTCGCCGAGCAGCTCCAGGTAGTCCGAACAGGCGGTGCGGCGGTCCGCCATGTAGGCGACGGCCTGGCCCAACGAGAGCGGGTGGTGGTCGAGGGCGGCGGCGAGGGTGTCGAGTTCGGCGGGGGAGTGGGCGACACCGGCCTCGGTGAGGGCGGAGCGCAGGTAGGCGCGGGCCTCGGTCTCGGTGAAGGTGGAGACCTCGACCGGGCGCCGGCCGGGAGGGTCGAAGCGTTCCGTGGGCAGCCGGGTGGTGACGATCATCCGGCCCTTCTCCCTCCCCCGGGCCCGGCCGTCGGTGCGGGACCGGTGACCGAGCGGCGGCCACAGGTCGTCGAAGTCGCGGGGGTCGGTCAGGTGGTCCCACACCACCAACCAGCGAGGATCCACGCCGTGCGGCGGGTCGTACAGCCAGGACAGGAACCGGCCGGCGGCGAGCTCGGGGTCGTCGGGGCAGTGGTCGAGGACCCGGCGGGCCGCGTGGGAGTAGGCGAAGACCACGCCCTCCCGGTCGGTGGCGTCGGCCCACACCACGAGGGTGTCGGGATGGTCGGCCACCAGCGCCCGGGCATGGTGCGCGGCCAACTGGGTCTTGCCCACACCGGCGGGCCCCGTGAGCACCTGATCTTCGACGAGCGGTGGGGGGAGTTCCCGCCGGTGGAAGTGCGCGACCGGTTCGGGGACGGGAACGGGCCCGCCCTTGTCGCTGTGTCCGGGAGCCAACGGCCACACCCTTCCCAGGGTTAAGGGGGTTTCGGTCGATCCAGTTCCCATCACAGAGGGGAGTCAATCCCATCGTTTTTGTCATCCCAGGTCGACGAGTCGGTGTGCTCGAAACGTGACCGAAACCGGGCGAGAGACAAGGGGAAGGGCACGGTGCGTGGGAGCGAGCCCGGTGCGCGGTCGGGGGAGGAGGTGTCCCGAAGGGGAACCCGGGGCCGGGTCCGGGCCCGGCGGTCGAAGACCCCGACGACGCCCACCGCGGTCAGGGCCATGAGGGAGCCCAAGAGTGAGCCCACACCGTTGACGAGAAGGTCACCGGTGTCGGGCGACCGATCCGAGGCGAGGGCCCATTGGGTGGATTCGATGGTCAAGGACAGGGCGGGCCCGAACAGGAGCCGGGCCGACCACGAGGAGAACGCGAAGAACGCGGCGACGCCTATCGGCACGAACAACAGCGTGTTCATGACCCGTTCCTGGAGGGCGAGGCCGCCGGTGACGCTCCATGGCCCCTCCTCCTCGTACCGGGCGACCTGAGCGTCCATGGACGCCTGCTCCTGCCCGATGGTCCGCACGACGGTCCGCTCTGCCTCGGATCCCGGAGCCACCGGTGTGCCCTGGGTGTCGGTGACGGCCAGGGAGCCGTGCGGGTCTTCGTACACGTGGAGCACTTCCGAGTCCGGGTCTTCCACCTCGGCTTTTTCGGCCCGCTCGATCGCCGTCGGTTCCGTTGGCGAATAGTGGATGACGCGGCCGTCGTCGAGCGTCACTCCGAAATTTTCGGGCCCTTCCGGGACACCGATGTCCTGGAAGGACACCCATGGATCCCAGATGACGTGGCGATCCGATCCGCCGATCGTGCCCAGGCCACCAAGGGGGGCCGCCAGGATCAGCAGGTACAGGGTGGCCAGACAAAGAGTCACCGCCCGCACGGCCGGCCGTCGCCGGGCCAGGAACAACGCCGCGACCAGTGCCAGGGCCAACGCGAGTGTGATGGTCAGGGGGTTCACGTAAAAGAGGACCGTCCACATGGTGGGCGACACTAGCTTGGGCCCGGGTTCCGGCCGCCGAGAACCACTGACCGCACCTGGCCACGCCGAGACGCGTCGGGGATCTGGCACCCACCACGCACCCCGGAGCAAGAAAGGCCAATGACCGTCCACGGCAACGCCGGGAACGCCTGCGCGGTTCCATTCGGCTCGTCCGCGCGCTCTACCAACAGCTCGCGGCCACCGCCGAGGACGGATCACCCGAATGGGCCGACCACGAACAGGGCGCGCACCGCCGGGCCTGGCCCGCCGGTTCCAGGAGGAGGCGGCCCGTTTCCGGGCCGACCTGGCCGCGCTGGGATCCCGCCCCCCGAGCCG
>NZ_DYZD01000186.1 GCF_020741345.1 Nocardiopsis listeri | reverse complement strand
GGTCAAGGACGGGTCCGTCGTCGAGTTCGGCACACCGGCCGAGATCATGACCGACGACGTGCTCACCAGGGTGTTCGAGACCCCGGTGACCGTCATCGACGGACCCAACGGGCCGCTCGCGGTCTACTACTGAAGCCCCGGTATCGGGCATGGGAGACCGCGTCTTCCGTGCCCGATACCGGAGCGATGGGCACCCCCCGAAGCCGAAGTCGACGTCACCCCCGACCTCGGGCGGCCACCGGGAGGAGTCCACGCGGCTCCGGGTCGACGACAAGGCGACCGATCCGAACAGGACCCGAACCGTCAGTCGGTCGGGTCGGTCTCCTTCGGCTCGTTGTCGGCCCGGGTGACCAGGTCGCGGATCCGCTCCGAGAACTCGTAGGGGACCAGGTGGCCGCCGCCCTCCAGCACGTCCACGTCGGCGTCCAGGAACCGTCTGGCCGGGCCGTGCAGGCGCGCCGGCGAGAAGAACACGTCGTCCGATCCGGTCGCCACGATGACGTTCTTCTTCCGCCAGGCCAGCAGCGACTCCGTCGGCAGCGGGCCCGGAGCCAGGCTGGTCCTGCAGTACTCGCCCACCATCGTCATCCAGGAGGCGAAGGGGTGGACGGGATACCGGAAATCGGGTCCGCTCATGAAGTTCAACAGCCGGGTGCTCTTGTCCTCCCTGGGGCCGATCATCCATGGCAGGGTGACCCGCATGAGCTCCGGAGAGGTCGCCGGTGGGGTCAGCCCCGCGGCCCCCACCAGCACCATCCCCTTGACCAGAGGACTCGGCTTGCCGGCCAGGGCCACGGCGGCGCCGAGGGAGTGCCCCAGGATGATCGCGGGCCGATCCACGAGCCGGGGCAGGACCTCGTCGAGCCATGCCCCGTAGGCCCGGGAGCGGTGACCGCGAGGGCGCCTACCGGAGCTCAGGCCCGGTTGCCCGGGCAGGTCCACCAGGATCACGTCCCGTTCGGCGGACATGTCGGAGGCGGGTGAGGCGCTCAGGGCGCTGTTGAAGTTGGTACCGCTGAGCACCACCACCGGCGCGTCGGGACCACCCTCGAAACGAAAGGCCCTGGTGGGCCCGATGGACGTGGAGAGCTCGGGCAGTGATCGGAGCCCGGGCAGTTCCGCGAGACGCTCCTCGCACCAGCCGCGCACGATCCGCTCCGCGAGCTCCGACCGGTAGATGCGGGCACCTTGGGGGATGGTCTCCGACATAGGGCACCTTGGTCTCGAATCCGGGTGGGCGGTGACCTTCTCGGATCACGGTGTGGGATTTTACCTGATCAGCCTGGACATTTGACCGGTCGTCCCCGTGCGGATCCGCCCTGAACTGGACATACACTCATTCTTCGACGAACATGGGCGCGGCGCCCAGCGCGTCTAGGTGTGCCGGGAAGACTGGTCGGCGAGTCCCACCAGTCCTATGCCCGGAGCACACCCAGATGAGCCTTGACCCGGTACGTTTCTCACCGAAGTACAGCCCGCTGCACCGGCTCGCCAACAACCTGCGCAGCGACACCGTCGCCGGCTTCCTGCTGATCCTCGCCGCGATCACCGCGCTGGTGTGGATCAACTCCCCGCTCGGCGACGTCTACGAGAACCTCCGTTCGGTGACCTTCGGCCCCGAGTCCCTGCACCTGAACCTGTCCCTGGAGACGTGGGCCGCGGACGGCCTGCTGGCGATCTTCTTCTTCGTGGTCGGCAACGAGCTCAAGCAGGAGTTCGTGCACGGTGAACTGCGCAACCCCCGGCGGGCGATGCTGCCGATCGTCGCCGCGATCTGCGGGATGGTCGTCCCCGCGAGCATCTACGCCCTCATCAACCTCAACTCCCCGGAGACCATCCAGGGCTGGGGCATCCCCATGGCGACGGACATCGCGTTCGCCGTGGCGATCCTCGCGGTGGTCGGACGCGGGCTGCCGCCGGCGCTGCGCACCTTCCTGCTGACGCTGGCGATCGTGGACGACCTCGGCGCCGTCATCGTCATCGCGATCTTCTACACCGCCGCCATCAGCCTGCTCCCGTTGTTCGGCGCCGCCCTGGGCGTGGCCCTCTTCGGTTACCTGCAGCGCGGCAAGGGCCTCGCCGCGAAGCTGAACGCCTCCGCCCTGCCGAACTGGATCGTGTACGTGCCCCTCGCGATCCTCATCTGGGTGCTGGTCCACGAGAGCGGTGTGCACGCCACCATCGCCGGTGTGGCCATGGGCCTGATGATGCGCACCAACCGGCAGGGCGACGAACCGGAGAGCCCCAGCCACCACATCGAGTACGTCCTGCGACCCTGGTCGGCGGGGCTGGCGCTGCCGGTGTTCGCGTTCTTCTCCGCGGGCGTGCTCTTCGACGGGGTGGACGAGGTCTTCACCGACCCGGCCGGGCTCGGCATCATCGCCGGTCTGGTCCTGGGCAAGATCGTCGGTATCACGGGCGGTTCCTGGCTCACCACCAAGGTCACCAAGGCGGAGCTGAACCCCGACCTGAAGTGGATCGATATCTTCGGTATGTCGCAACTCGCCGGGATCGGCTTCACGGTTTCCCTGCTCATCACGGAGTTGAGCTTCGCCGACTCGCCCGAGCACCTGTCGCACGCCAAGGCGGGTGTGCTGATCGCCTCGCTGATCGCCACCCTGACCGCGACCCTCGTGCTGAGCCTGCGAGGCCGGCACTACCGCCGCCTGGCCACGGCCCGCGCCGGGAGCGGTGACGAGGGCGGGAAGTAGCCACCACGGCCGCCACTGGAGCGAACGGGTCCCGCTCTTGAGGGGAGGGCGGGGCCCGCTCGTGCGAACGCGCGGCGCCCCGACGGGCCGGGCCGACGACGACGAGAACTCCACACCCAACACGGACTTCGCCCGATCCGATACCAGGGTTTTCGATGCGTTACAACACATCGGATTTTTCGGGCCCGACACAAACCGTGTGCTAGGTTGTTTGAAGTTGCAGTAGTGACCCCGCATAAAGCTCCATCTTTTTCGGGCGCTCACCTCGGTGACGAGAAAACCGTCAAATCGCGGTTTTCTTCATGCTCCCGAACGAGAGGCACAATCTATGGCCACCGGTACCGTCAAGTGGTTCAACGGCGAAAAGGGCTTCGGCTTCATCGAGCAGGACGGCGGCGGCCCCGACGTCTTCGCCCACTACTCCGCCATCCAGGCCAACGGCTACCGCGAGCTCGCGGAGGGCCAGGCGGTCCAGTTCGACGTCACCCAGGGTGCCAAGGGCCTTCAGGCCGACAACATCACTCTGGTCTGAGAGAGCTGAGGCTCTTTCAATAGCAGGGGCCCGCCCTCAGGGCGCAGGGCCTCTGCCTTTCTTCTTTTCGGACCGGGTTTCTCGCCGTCGCATCTCGACCGGCACCGGCCATCAACCACGCCCCGGATTCTCCGTGTGGGCAGTGGATCTCGCAGTATTATCCCGGCGCCGCCGGTGCTCAGCGTCGAGGTCGAAGACGACCTCCACGCCCGGCACGGGTCGTCGGTGGAAGGTTTCTCTTGAACCACACGTCCCGTACCAACACCCGACGCCCCCGTCCCTCCGGGGAGTTCGGCCGTAGGCGGCCCCGCGGCTCCTTCGGTGGCGGCCCCCGTCAGGGCGGCGGCCGGGAAGGCGGCAGAGGTCGTTTCGACGGCGGACGCTCCTCCGGCGAGTTCGCCCTCCCCACCACGGTCACTCCCGGGCTCGACCCCGTGGAGGCATTCCAGGACCTGGACATGCCCGACTCGCTGAAGTCGATGCTGACCCGCCAGGGCCTGACCACGCCGTCGGCGATCCAGGCGGCCACCCTGCCCAACTCGCTGGCGGGCCGCGACGTCCTGGGCCGCAGCCAGACCGGATCGGGCAAGACGCTGGCCTTCGGGCTGTCCCTGCTGGCCCGTCTCGACGGCCGTAAGGCCGAGTCGCGGCACCCCCTCGCGGTGGTGCTCGCCCCGACCCGCGAGCTCGCCCAGCAGGTCACCGAATCGCTCATCCCGTACGCCCGTGCGGTGCGGGTGCGCATGGCCACCGTGGTGGGCGGCATGCCCATCCACCGCCAGGCGCGCTCCCTGCACCAGGGCGTGGAACTCGTCGTCGCCACCCCGGGACGTCTGCGCGACCTGATGGAGCGCGGCGACTGCGTCCTGGACCAGGTGGAGGCCACCGTCCTGGACGAGGCCGACCAGATGACCGACATGGGCTTCATGCCGCAGGTCACCGCGATCCTCGAAGAGGCCCCCGCAGGCGGTCAGTGCCTGCTGTTCTCGGCGACCCTGGACCGCAACGTGGACCGTCTGGTCCGCCGCTTCCTCAACGACCCGGTGGTGCACTCGGTCGACCCCTCCGAGGGCACCGTCACCACGATGGAGCACCACCTCCTGCACGTGTCCCCCGCGGACAAGCAGGCCACGGCGACCCGCATCGCCGCCCGTGACGGCCGGGTCATCATGTTCTTGGACACCAAGCACGCCGTGGACCGGATGGCCCAGTACCTGCTGGACAACGGCGTCCGGGCCGCACCCCTGCACGGCGGTCGTTCCCAGCCCCAGCGCACCCGCACCCTCAAGCAGTTCAAGGAGGGCACGGTCACCGCGCTGATCGCCACCAACGTCGCGGCGCGCGGCATCCACGTGGACGACCTCGACCTGGTGGTCAACGTGGACCCGCCCACCGACCACAAGGACTACCTGCACCGCGGCGGCCGTACCGCCCGTGCCGGCGAGTCCGGCAACGTGGTCACCCTGGTACTGCCGAGCCAGCGTCGCGGCATGGCCCGCATGATGTACCAGGCGCGTGTCGAGGCCCAGATCGCACAGGTGCACGCCGAGGACCCGGAGCTCGCCCGCATCACCGGTGCCCGTGAGCCTTCCGGTGAGCCGGTGACGCTGCCTCGTAGCCGCGAGGACAGCCCTCGTCGCGGTCCGCGCGGTGGTGGCTACGGTGGCGGCGGCTACAGCGGCGGGCGCAACCGTCGCCCGCGCCGCCCCGCGGCGAGCCGCAGCCGGGACTGACGAACCGGTTCACGCGTACGCACATATGAGAACCCCGCCCCGTCCAGGTCACCAGACCCGGACGGGGCGGGGTTCTTCGTCGTGCTCCCTTCCCGGTCGGGTGCGCAGACGCTAGCCTGCCCTGGACGTCGTCATCCGCTCATCGGATGCCTCAACCCGCACCCCCACAGCGAGGCTCCATGCATTCCAGCACCGCCGTCCGCACCGGAGCCCAGGGCGCACTGGTCCTCACGGCCCTCTTCCTGGTCGCCGCCTGCCTGCGCCCGGCACTGACCTCGGTGGGGTCGGTCCTGGAACAGATCGGTGACACCACGGGGCTGTCCGCCTCGGCGTTGGGACTGCTGGGCGCGCTTCCACTCCTCGGCTTCGCCGTGATCTCGCCCCTGGTCCACGGCCCCGCGGCCCGATGGGGTGTGGACCGGCTCGTGCTGGTGGCGATGGTGGTGCTGTGCGCGGGCATCGTCCTCCGTTCCCTGCCGCCGCTGCCCGCCCTGTGGATCGGCACCGCCTTGATCGGCGCCTCGGTGGCGGTCGGCAACGTGCTGATCCCCGCCATCATCCGGCGGGACCAACCCTCCCGGATCTCCCTGTTGACCGGGGTCAACACCGCGGTGATGAACTCCTCCGCCGCCCTGGCCGCCGGTCTCGCCGTTCCCCTGTCCCTGCTGTTGGGAAGTTGGCGGCCGGCGTTGGGACTGTGGGCGGGCCTGGTGGCGGTGGCGGTCCTGGTGTGGGCGGTGCGAATGCGCCGGTTACCCGGCCCGGACGCGGTCGGGACGGTCGCGGCCGTTCCCGAGGAGCCCGAACGATCGGTGTGGGCCTCGGCCAAGGCCTGGCAGGTCACCGTGTTCATGGGTCTGCAGTCCACCACCTTCTTCACCCTCATCAACTGGCTGCCCACCGTGGAGGCCTCGCGGGGCGTCGCCCCCACCACGGCCGGATGGCACCTGTTCGGCTTCCAACTGGCGGGCATCGTGGCCGGTCTGGCCGTCACCGCACTGATGGGCCGTCGGGCCGAACAGCGTCCCGCCTGCCTGGTGGTGAGCGTGGGCATGGTGGTGGCCATGGCCGGTCTTGTGTGGGCGCCCGGAGTGGGCCTGCTGTGGATCCTGCTGGCCGGGGCGAGCACCGGTGGCGCCATCGTGGTGGCGCTGGCGCTCATCGCGCTCCGGGGCGGCACGCACGGACGGACCGTTCGCCTCTCCGGTATGGCGCAGTCCATGGGCTACCTGTTGGCCGCAGGCGGCCCGGTGGCGGCGGGCGCGCTCGGACAGACCACGGGCGTGTGGGAACCGGTGCTGTTGCTGGTGGGGGCCCTCGCCCTGGTCCAGACGGGCATCTCCCTGTTCGCCGGCCGACCCGAGCCAAGCCCCGACGCGCGGGAACACTCCGACCCCTGAGGGCACGAAGGAGGGCGCCTCCACCCTCCTTTCCGTCGGACGGTGACGGAAAGAGGGTGGAGACGCCCCTGGGAGTGCCGGGTGGTGTCCGGGAGAGTGGACCACCACCCGGAGGAGGATCGCCCGCTCTTCGCTTCGAGCGATCCGTGGTCGGCCACGACTACAACGAGATGCCCAGTGCCCAGGTCATCAGGCCGTACATGGTGCCGAGGATGAGGAACAGGGCCACGAGGTTGAGCCAGAGGCCGCCCTTGATCATCTCGCCGATCTTCACGTAGCCCGAACCGAAGGCGATCGCGTTCGGCGGGGTCGCCACCGGGAGCATGAACGCCATGGTGGCGGCGAGGGCGACCGGGACCACCAGTGCGAGGACGTCGATGCCCATGCCCATGGCCACGCCGCCCATGATGGGCAGGAAGGTGGCCGCGGTGGCCGTGTTACTGGTCAGCTCGGTGAGGAACAGGACCAGCGCGCTGACGGCCAGGATCAACACCCAGGTGGGCACCCCGGACAGGAAGGAGACCTGGGCGCCGACCCAGGCGCTGAGCCCGGAGTCGGTGAACTGGGCGGAGATGGCCAGCCCGCCACCGAAGAGGAGCAGGACGCCCCAAGGCAGCTTGACCGCCGTGTCCCAGTCCATCAGTGGCGTCTTACGGTCCACGGGGAGCAGGAAGAGCAGAACCGCGACGGTCATCGCGATGCCCGCGTCCGAGACGCTGCCGAGCCAGGGAGCGACGGCGGCGACCGGAGCGAGGTCGGCGATCATCGGGATGAAGATCCAGGACAGGGCCGCGAAGGCGAACACCGCCAGGACGAGCTTCTCGCCCCGGGACATGGCGCCCATCTTGTCGAGCTCCTCGCGGATCATCTCCTGAGCGCCCTCGACCTTCTTCACCTCCGGCTTGAAGAGGCGGGTCAGAACGTACCAGGCGATCAGCATGAAGACCGCGGCCAGCGGCACACCGGCCATCATCCACTGGCCGAAGCCGATCTTGATGTCGTGGGCGTCGGCGAGGTACCCGACCATCAGGACGTTGGGCGGGGTACCGATCAGGGTGGCCACCGAGCCGATGGACGAAGAGTAGGCGATGCCCAGCATGAGGGCGGTCGCGAAGTTCGCGTCCGTACGTCCGCCACGGAACTGGGTGATGAGCGCGATGACGGAGAGACCGACCGGCAGCATCATCACGGCGGTGGCGGTGTTGGACACCCACATGGTGATGAAACCGGTGGCGATCATGAAGCCACCGATCAGACCGACCGTGTTCGACCCGACCTTGGAGACGATCGTCAGGGCGATGCGCTTGTGGAGGTTCCACTTCTGCATGGCCAGGGCCAGCATGAAGCCGCCCATGAACAGGAAGATCGTGTCGGAGCCGTACGCGGAGGCCACGTCCCCGACCTCCGCGCCCTCCATCATCAGGGGGAAGAGCACCAAGGGGAGAAGGGAGGTCACCGGGATCGGGATGGCCTCGGTCGCCCACCAGATGGCGATCCAAACGGTGATCGCCGCGACGACCCCACCATTGACGGACATGACCTCTTCGGTCTCACCGTCACCCAGCGGCAGCGGCATCTCCGGCATCACGAGGAAGACCAGGAGACCGAGCAGGGGACCGAGGACGAGTCCGATGACACGACCACGGGTCATCCCCTGTGAGGACTTCTCCTCGGGTTTGACCGACGTGTCGGGTTTGTCGACGCCCTTCTGGGTCG
Source organism: Nocardiopsis listeri (assembly GCF_020741345.1). Taxonomy (GTDB): domain Bacteria; phylum Actinomycetota; class Actinomycetes; order Streptosporangiales; family Streptosporangiaceae; genus Nocardiopsis; species Nocardiopsis listeri_A. The sequence goes on along the minus strand of NZ_DYZD01000186.1, from coordinate 14,298 downwards.
CCATGGGTTCCTCCTTTGAGCACCGTCCATGTGCGGCACCCTCCTTCGGAGGGCCACCCGCGGGTTACCGCGGGATTGCCTCCGGGTTACGTCTTGCCTCAACAGATGGTCAGCTCACATGGAGGTGTGTGCAACGCAACTCACTGATTCTTGGGGTTCCTCTGACATAGGGCGACGTTCGGTATAGGTCCATGGGACGCGCAGTGACGTGGGGTGACCCTCTGACCCCATGCCCTTCCCCGTCTAAGCTGCGGGTATGCGATCGCTCGGACCGACCAGACGGACCGCCCTGTTGGGCGGCCTCGGTGTCCTCTCCCTTGCGGCCGTGAGCGGTTGTACGGACGACCCCGCCCCGGGACTCGGTCGGATCGTCGTCGCCACCGGCCCTCCCGGAGCCGTCTACCGCGAGATCGGCGCGGCTCTGGCACACCTGTTGGACGAACACCTGCCCGATCAGGAACTCGTCACCGTCGAGACGGGCGCCTCCCACGACAACCTGCACCTGTTGGACGACGGAGAGGCCCACCTCGGCCTCGCCAACCTCGACTCCGTACTCGCCACCGACATCGCCACGGAGGGATCGGCGATCAGCTCGGTGGGAAGGCTCTTCGACAGCTTCGTCCACCTGGTGGTCCGTGACGACTCCCCCGTGCGCTCGCTCGCGGACATCGAGGGGATGCGGGTGTCCCTGGGCACGGTGAACTCCGGCACCGAGTTCACCGCCGAGCAGATCCTGGAGGTCACCGGGGTGCGGCCCGAGGAGGTACGGCTCGACCAGGCCGAATCCGCCGCCGCCCTCGACACGGGGGAGATCGACGCGATGTTCTCCCTGACTGGTATCCCCACACCCGCCGTAGCCGAGCTCGCCGAGGAACGCGCCCTGCGGCTGGTCGACCTGACCGACACCGCCGACGCGATGGTCAGCGTCTACCCGGAGGCCTACTTTCCGGCGACCATCCCCGCCACCACCTACAGCGGCATCCCGGCCTGCCCCACCATGTCCATCCCCAACCTGCTCCTGTGCCGCCAGGACCTGCCGGACGAGCTCGTCCGGCAGGTCACCGAGGCGGTGTACACCGGTGCCTCACGTCTGGCCGAACAACGCCCGGAGGCCGCCCAGATCAACGTACGCACCGGGATCTCCACCGGCATCGTGCCCCTGCATCCCGGGGCCGAGCAGTGGTATCGGGAGAACAAACCCTCCTAGTGCCCAAGAGCCGGGTCAGAGTCGGGGAGGCTCATCACCCTCGGTCCCGGTCTCCTTCGGCGGATCGGCCGGCGGCAGGGTGATCACCACCCCGAGTCCGTGGCGCCCCTGGTCGGCCGACCCATCACCCAGGGTGAGCCGCCCACCGGCCTCCCGCACCAGGTCGGCGACGATCGCCAGCCCCAGGCCCGTCCCCTCGGTGTTCTGATGGCTCGGAGAACGCCAGAACCGGTCGAGTGCGGCCTCACGCTCCTCTTCCGGCAGTCCCGTGCCGTTGTCGAGCACACCGATCCGCACCTCCTCGCCGTCCTCGGCGCGGATCTCGATCCGGTCGCCGCCGGAGAGTCGCATGGCGTTGCTGAACAGCTCGTCGAGGATGCTGCCCAGACCGCCCGCCGGAGCGTGCGCCCACACCTGTTCGGGCAGATCGGTGACGACCTCGATTCCGCGCGACTCCCCCAGGGCACGCCACCTCGGCACCCGGGTCTCGACCAGGGACGTCACCTCCACCGCCTCGGTGCCGGTGACGCTCTCCAGCCGGGTGGCGGCCAGCAGGGAGTTGAGCATCCGGTGCATCATCGTGCTCTCGTCGATCGCCACGGCGTGCGCCTCCACCGCGTCCTCCCCCTTCAGGTAGGGCGCCAGGTTCTCCACCGACAACCGCAGACTCGCCAGAGGGTTGCGCAGCTGGTGGGAGGCCTCCGAGACGAACGCGCGCTGCCGTTCCAGAGCTCGACGCACCACGTCGACCATGGTGTTGAAGGAGTCGGTGAGCCTGCGCAGCTCGGGTGGGCCGCGTTCGGCGTCCACATGCACGTCCAGGTCGCCGGCGGTCACCGCGGTGGTGGCCTCGTCCAACCGTCGGATCGGTTGCAGCACCCACCAGGACAGCGGCAACGCCGCCGCCACCAAGAGGGCCAACGGGACCAGGCTGAGCAGGGCCATCCACCCCCACGCGGTGAGGATGTCTGCACCCAACCCGTCGGTGGAGGACACCAGCACCACGGCACCGGCGACCTCGCTGTCACGACCGATCGGTTCGGCCACCACCAGCGGTTCGGAGTTCCACGGCCACACGGTGGTCGGCGGCTCCGGGCGTTCCCCGGCCAAGGCGGCGAAGACCCCCGCGTCCACCCCCACGTCCGTCACCAGGGCCCGCATCCGCTCCAGGTCTCCCGACCCGGTCAAGACCTCCCCGTCGGGTGCCACCACGACCGCCGGAATCCCGTAGAGCTGCTCGTAACGGGACATCTCCTGGGCCAGGGCGTTGTCCCGGTCGGTCTCCAACGCGGTGCGCGCGAGCGCGGCGAAGCGTCCGGCGTCCCCCAGCCGATCGACGTACACCTCCTGTGTCTCCTGCTGGGCGATCACTCCACCCAGAGGCACGACAATGGCTCCGACCAGCACGAACGCCACCGGAAACAGGATCGTCAGCAGACGCCGGAGCATGGGTCAGCCCCCGTCGAGCACGTAGCCGACCCCGCGCACCGTACGGATGTGCACGGCGTCCCCGAGCTTGCCCCGCAGCGAGGCGATATGGGTGTCCAGGGTTCGCGAGGACGCCTCCCAGGCGGCGCCCCACACCTGATCCAGGATCTGGTCCCGGGCCACCACGTTCGGCGCGCGAGAGATCAGCAGCCGCAGGAGGTCGAACTCCTTACGTGTCAGTTGCAGGGGTTCGCCGCCGAGCTCGGCCTCCCGGGAGTCGACGTCGATGACCAGGTCACCGGTCCGCAACGGCGGGTTCTCGGGCTCGGGTTCGGCACGCGCCGACCGGGTGCGTCGAAGTACCGCGTCGATACGCGCGAGGAGTTCGGCCACCCCGAAGGGTTTGACCACGTAGTCGTCGGCCCCCGCGCGAAGACCTCGTACCCGGTCGCGTTCCTCGCTGCGCGCGGTCACCGCGATGATCGCGGTCTGGGGGCGCCGACGCAGGCGGCGCAGGAGGTCGATCCCGTCGGCGTCGGGAAGTCCGAGGTCGAGCAGGACGACGTCCGCGGGCGGCGCCGTGAGCGCCCGCTCCGCGGTGGCCACCCGTTGGACGTCGAAGGAGGCGGAGCGCAGCGCGGTCACCAGCCCGCGTGCCACCCGGTCATCGTCCTCGACCACGAGAATGCGCATGGCTAGCCATAGTAGGCAGTACTGAGCATGAGCGGTCCCCACCCCACGCCCTCACCCCCGCCGAGGGATGTACGGAAGCGGCCTCCCGCAGAGTCTCAACGAGGGCCGGGACCTCCCGGGACCAGCCCCGGTCGACGCTCTCGTAGCTGTTGGGCTCCCTCGACGGGTACGTACTCGTCGGCACGCGACCCCTCCAGGAGTTCGGGGTCGCGGACGCCGGGACCCAGTCGCAGACCATGAAGGAAGTGCTTGATCCGGCCGGATTTCCACAGCCTGTGGAAGAGTTCGGACGCCGCCCCGGAGATCATCGACCCCGACACCGTTCTCAGTCCTCAGCACCCATCGGTGGAACAGCCACCACCCCACGGCCGATTCGTCCCGCCCGCGCCGGCGCACGCGTTCGGTGAGCACCCGGTACTCGCCGACGAACGCTTCGAAGAAGCGTCGTTCAGGGGAGGCCCTCCCGCACGTCCCTCGTCGAGTCGGTCGTCTCGTGCCGATCCGCCACGCCCGGCTCCGCTCTCCCTGGTTCCTGGGCACGAGGCTAGAAGAGAAGCCCCTTGGGGAGAATGGATGCGAAGAAACGGCAACGGCCGCCCAGCGTCGTTGGTGGGCGGCCGCGTCGAAAGGAGGATCAGGCGGCGTGCACGGTGGCCTTGTCCTCCGAGCGGACACGGCGGCGACCCCAGGGCATCACGCTGTCGACGGCGAAGCGGCCACCGGAGAAGCCCAGGGCCAGCGCGGCGACGGCCATGACGAGTGCCAGTTCGAAGCCGCCGACCAGCGGGTCGCCGACGTGGACGAAGTAGTAGGCGTTGCCCATCATGAGGGCGAGGAGCACCCCGGCGACGGGCAGAGCGAACCCGACGATGAGCGCCGCCCCCGCGCCGACCTCGATGCCCGCGCCCAACAGGGCGGCGAACTGCGGAAGGGGGATGCCCATCGCTTCGAACCCGGCCGCGGTGCCCTGGAGGTCGGTGGCCTTGGGCAGCCCGTGGGCGATGAAGACGACACCGACGACGACGCGCGCGATCAGGGCGGTCAGGTCGCCGGCCATGGTTCTGGGTGTCTGTTCGGTCATGGTGCGTTCCTGTTCTGTGAGCGGGTCTCCCGGCGGTCGAGGTCGGCGTCCGGTTCCAACACTTGAGACCACAACCTTTTACCGGGAAGCAACATGGTAATGCGTATCCGCCCGCGTACATAGCGTGCCGGCCGGAGAAGTTACAACCCCCACACGACCGTCCTGCTCAGGACGGGTAACAGAATCCGACTCAGTTCCGGACTCCAGGCCCCTTCGGGTCCGGGTACCGCGGCTCTTCGTCGTGGGGATCCAGCGAGCCCAACATCGCCTCGGAGATCTCGCGCAGCTGACCCACCTGCTCCCGGGTGAGCGTGTCGAACACCAGGCGCCGCACCTCCTGGACATGCCCGGCGGCCGCCTCGCGCAGCGTCTCCATCCCCTTGTCGGTGAGTTCGACGAGGGTCGTGCGCCGGTCCCCCGGACGTTTGAAGCGGCGGATCATCTCCTCCGCCTCCAAACGCGCCGCCGCGTGCGACAACCGGCTGGGCGAGGAACGCAACAGGCGGGCCAGGCGTGTCATCGTCAGTTCCCGGTTCGGGGCCTCGGAGAGCATCGCCAGGATCTGGTAGTAGGCGTGCGGTATCCCGGAATCGTGCCTGAGCTGGCGATCCAGCGCCCCGTCCAACAGGTGCACGGCCATGAGGAAGATGCGCCAGGTCCGCTGCTCGTCATCGTCGAGCCACCGTGTCTCGGTCATCGGACCCGAACCCTCCGAACGCTCGATCATGTCGCCGGCCGCCGACACAGCCCACTGGTCTGGTCCGAGCCGAGGCGATTCGCATCGTCTCCGCGCATCGGGGACGTTCCTCTCCGCTTCGGAGCCACGGCCGCTCGCACCCCGTTGACCTATGGTTTCCGGGGCTTTGCGCAACGCTACTACGACGTAACGTGTGACGGTCCGAGCACGCCTGAACCCACCGGACCCGTGACCGGTACAGGCGCCTCGACCCGCCGACGGCCGTGCGACCCCGGGTTTGGGCACAAGCCCGCCGAAGGGCCCTTCCGGTCCCGACCGAGCCGGCTTCCTCCCAGCGCACAAAGCCATCGAACACGCGAAAAGGTCTACCGACCTCGGCCCGGTTCTGCGAGACTCCCCAACATGACGGGCACACACAACCCTGCCGACGCGAGGACCGTGGAGGATCTGCTCCGCATCGACGGACGGATCAAGTACGTGCACTTCTGGGGACACGAGCCATCACCGGATGGGCTCACGGCCACCTGCCTCTCCCAGTGGTGGCCGGCCGACTTCATCGTCGACGGAGTCACCTACCGCACCGCCGAGCACTTCATGATGGCCGAGAAGGCCAGGCTCTTCGGTGACGCCGAGGCCGCCGAACGGATCGTCGCCGCCGAACACCCCAAACAGGCCAAGCAGATCGGCCGCCAGGTCCGGGACTTCGATGACGAGGCCTGGAAGCGAGAACGCTTCGACATCGTCGTCCGAGGCAACCTCGCCAAGTTCGGTCAGAACAAGGATCTGTTGGAGTATCTCCTCGGCACGAAGGAACGGGTCCTGGTCGAGGCCAGCCCCCGCGACCGCGTGTGGGGGATCGGAATGGGCCGGGAGAACGAGAACGCCGAACGCCCCAAGTACTGGCGTGGACGCAACCTGCTGGGCTTCGCTTTGATGGAGACCCGTGCCCGGCTGGCCTCCGAACACGCCGCCGCCTGACCCACCGACATTCACCGATGCGGGGCCCGGAGGGACCACCTCCGGGCCCGTTTCGTCCCTTAGGCCCCATCCTGATCGGCTGTTCTCCCCGATTTCACCCCGGGTCCGGCCGATCACCCTGCACGGCCCACCCCATCGGCGTAGAGTCCGCACACGCGAACATCACGGTGCCCCGGCACCACGGCACGTCGACCGTCCCCGGGACACCGTCCTCGCTTCTTGCAGGACCACACCCAGGGGATTCCATGGCCTATTACCGAGTCCGACTCAACGACGGCACCAGCCACACCCTCCAGGCGGTGCGCATGCGAACCGACGCCGGCGGCTTCTACTTGGAGGAGCGTGAGGCGGGCGACTGGCGCGAGGTCTTCAGCAACCCCCTCACCGAGGTCGAGCGCGTCCAGCGCCGCTTCACCGAGAACGACGGCACCTGGACCTGGCTCCAGGAGCGGCTGCCCGCCCCCGTGGGCGGTGTGCGCGCCTGGTGACCGTCCCCGTCGAATGAGTCCTCACCAGGCAGGGGCCCGTGTTCCTCCGGGGCCGATCGGCTTCCCGGTCGGTGGTCGAGAGCGGGACCCCCGAAGGGCTCGTTCGGGGATCCCGCCGTTCCGTTCGGGTCAGCCCTTGACGGCGCCCGCGGTCATGCCTCCGCGCCAGAAGCGCTGGAGGACGATGATGGCGATGATCAGCGGAATGATCGAAAGCATGGATCCGGTCACCACCCGCATGTACATCTCGATGTCTCGGCCCTGGTAGGACTGCCAGGTCACCAGGCCCAGGGTGATCGGGTACAGCTCCTCGTCGGCGAGCATCACCAGCGGCAGGAAGAAGTTGTTCCAAACACCCACCAGCTGGAACAGGAACACCGTCACCAGCGCGGGCGCCATCATGCGCAGGCCCAGGCTGAAGAAGATGCGTCCCTCACCCGCCCCTTCCAACCGGGCCGCCTCGATGATGGAGTCGGGCACGGAGGCGTCGGCGTAGATCCGGCACAGGTACAGACCGAACGGGGAGATGAGGCTGGGCAGCAGGACCGCCCAGTAGGTGTTGGCCAGCCCGATCTGGCTGAACAGCAGGTACAGCGGCAGCGCGGTGGCCGCGGCCGGGACGAGAACCCCGCCGAGGACCATCCCGAACACCAGCTTCCGACCGCGGAATTCGTACTTGGCCAGCGCGTACCCGGCGGCGGCCGCCAGCAGCGTGGCCAACAGGGCTCCGAAAACCGAGTAGAAGAGGCTGTTGAGGGTCCAGCGCCAGAAGATGCCGTTGTGGTAGGTGAGGACGTCGGCGATGTTGTCCCACAGGGCGAACGTGTCGCCGAGCAGGAACCCGTGCGAGTCGAACAGGTCCGAGGTGGTCTTGGTGGCCGCCACGAACACCCAGTACACGGGGAGGACGAAGTAACACGTGGCGACCGCGAGGATCGCGGTGACCAGGATCTTGGAGCGCGGTGACGCCCCGGTCGCGGTGCCCTTGCCCGCGGGTCGGCCCTCGGGCCCGCCCTTACCGGCGGGGGTCTTGGTCGTCGTGGTCATCGCTGCCGGTCCTTCCTGTTGACCGACCAAAGGAAGCCGAACGAGAGCACGAACGCGGTCAACGCCACGATGACCGACTGGGCCGCTGCCACGTTGTAGTCGTTGTCGGTGAAGGCGGAGTTGTACGCGGCCATGTTGGGCGTGTAGGCGGAGTCGATGGTCGAGGTGAAGCTCGTGAGGATCTGCGGCTCGGCGAACAGTTGCAGGGTGCCGATGATCGAGAAGATCGTGGTCAGGACCAGGGCCGGGCGGATCAGGGGCAACTGGACGTGCCAGGCCAGTTGGAAGGGGCCCGCCCCGTCGATCCGCGCGGACTCGTAGAGCTCGCCGGGGATCGTCTTCAGCTGGGCGATGAGGATCAGCATGTTGTAGCCGATGAACAGCCACGTGATGATGTTGGCGATCGACCACAGGACCGTTCCGTCGCCGAGCAGGTCGAGTTCGATCCCGACCAGGCCGGCCACGTCCACGATCGGGGACAGACCGGGCACGTACAGGAAGCCCCAGAGCAGGGTGGCGACCACGCCGGGCACTCCGTAGGGCATGAAGTACATCGCCCGGAAGAAACCCGGCCACTTCGCGGAGGCCGATTCCAGCAGCAGTGCCAGGACCAGGGCGAACCCCAGCATGACCGGCACCTGGATGACGCCGAAGAGCAGCACCCGACCGATGGAGTCGACGAACGCGCCCTGTTCGAGGGCCCGGACGTAGTTGCCGAAGCCGGCGAAGATCGATTCCCGGCCCAGTTCACCGAAGAGTCCGTGCCGCTGGACCTGGACGAAGCTCTGGTGGACCGCGTACAGGATCGGCAGGACGAAACAGAGTAGGAACAGGCCGAGGAATGGTGCGAGGAACCCCCAGGGGGTGAAGGCGTTCGCCTTGAACCGGCGCTCGGTCGGCGGCTTCGACGGGCGCTCGGGGCGGGCCTGGTCGGAACGGGGCGCGGTGGTCGTGGTCATGACCCGCTCCTGACCGACAGTCCCTTGGCGCGGATGTCACCGATCGTGTTGGCCTGGGCGGTCGCGAGCGCGTCCACGAAGGACGTCCCGCCGGTGACCGCGGCCCGGAACGCGTCACCGATGTGGTTCTTCGCGGCGCTCAACGTCGGCCCCCACATCCAGTCGGTGGGAATGTACTCGGCGGCCTCGGCGACGATGTCGGTGTAGTTCTGCTCCGAGAAGTAGGGGTCGGGGCCCTGGTTGCGCACGGAGTTCTCGTTGACCTCCTGGGAGGCCGCCCATCCGATGCCGCACTCGGTGATCATGGCGTCCACCGCGCGTTGGTCGGTGGCCAGCCAGTTGGCGAACCGCACCGATTCGTGCGGGTGCGGGGCGCCGTTGAGCACCACGGAGGCGGACCCGCCCCAGGCGCCCTCACGTCGGGGCTCGCCTTCCCACTGAGGCAGACCGGAGACCGCCCAGGCGCCGGGGTTGTCAGGGTCGTTGCCCTGGATGATGGCGTCGCCCCAACTGCCCACGGTCCAGGTACCGATGGTGCCGTGCTGCAGTCCCTGGAACCATCCGGTGGACCACACGGTGTGGGTGAGGTTGAGGACCCCCTCGCGGACCAGGTCCTCCCAGAAGCGGACGACCTTCACCGACCCGTCGTCCATGAAGTCGACGGACCACTCTCCGCCTTCGGAGGTGAACCACTGCGCCCCGGCCTGCATGCACATGCCGGCCAGCCAGTCGGCGTCGCCGACGGGGAAGGACTCGATGGCGGCGCCTTCCTCCGACGCGGCCACCTTTCGGGCCGCCTCGGCGTACTCGTCCCAGGTCGCGGGGGTCTCGATCCCCCACTCCTCGTACTTGTCCGCCCGGTGGAAGAACAGCATGGGACCGGAGTCGACGGGGATGCCGTAGTGACCGTCGATATAGGCGGCCTGCATCCACTGCCACTCGTCGTAGTGGTCGGCGTGGTCCAGGGCCCCGTACCGGCTCAGGTCCTCCAGCCCGTTCTCCAGGAGGAAGGACGGGATCTGGAAGAACTCGACCTGGGCGAGGTCCGGCTGGTTTCCGGCGACCAGCGAGTTGAACATCATCGCGTATCCACCGTCCAGCCCGCCGGGGATGGTGACGGCGCGGACGTGGATGTCCGGGTTCTCCTCGTTCCAGATGTCGGCCACCGTCTGGAAGCCCGGCCACCAGGTCCAGTAGTCGAGGGCGATGTTCTCGTTCGGGTCCTTCGGTGGGATGACCGGCCGGCTTCCGGTGGGGCCGACGGTGGCGGCGCAGCCGCCGAGTGCGGCCACGGATCCGAACGCCGTTGCCGCGGCTCCGGCTCGGAGCAGTCCGCGGCGGGTCAGGGCTCTGCGTCCGCTTGGGGGGTTGGGAACTTTCATGCTGGTTCCTTCGGGAAAACCTGCGGTGGGGGGTGGACTCAGCGCACCTCGAAGGGAGGACGGTGCGCGATGGCACGGCTGGAGGAGCCCACCGCGAGGTGGTAGACACCCTCCGGGGTGCGCCGTGCGTGTTCGGCGGGATCCCAGATCGCGAGGGCACGCGTCGGGACGTGGAGGGGAACCGTGACGGTCTCGCCGGGCGCGGCGTGCACCGAAGCGAAGGCCGCAAGGGAACGCAGAGGCCGGGGGAGCCCGTCTTCGTCGGCGGGCGGTTCCAGGTAGACCTGAACGACGTGGTGCCCGGGGCGTCGGCCCGTGTTGGTGACGGTGACGGTGACGGTGGGCGGTTCGGTGACCAGACCGTCGGCCCCCGTGGTCGTGTGCGGGGCGGACAGCACCGCGCCGTCGATCCGCCAGTCGGTGTAGCCCAGACCGAACCCGAAGGGGCGGTGGGGTTCGATCCCGTCACGGTCGTAGGCGCGGTGGCCGACGAACACCCCTTCTGCGTAGTCGTGGACGCCGTCGACGGGGTGGGTGTCCATGATCGGTACGTCGTCGTGGTCGCGCGGCAGGGTCCAGGGGAGTCGGCCGGTGGGTTCGGCGCGGCCGGTGAGGGTGTCGGCGAGGGCGTGGCCGTACTCCTGTCCACCGAACCAGGACCACAGGACGGCGGGCACCTCGTCGAGCCAGGGCAGGAGGACGGGTGCGCCGGCGTTGACCACCACCGCGGTGTTCGGGTTGGCGGCGTACACCCGTCGGACGAGTTCGTCCTGGCCACCGGGCAGGGCGAGGGTGGGTCGGTCGTAGCCCTCGGACTCGACCTCGTTGTTGGTACCGACCACGACGATGGCGACGTCGGCGGCCTCGGCGGCTCGGACGGCCTCCTGGATCTCCTCCTCCACGGTGGGTCCGGGGGGCGCGTGTCGGATCTGGACGATGACGCCGCGGCCGAACCCGCCGAAGTCGCCGACCTCCATGTCGACATCGACGCGCACGGTGCGGGGCTCGGTGTCTTCGGGGACCTCGATCTCCACGCGGGGTCCCTCGGGGTGGGCGTGGCGTGATTCGAGGATGTCGTCGACGGAGGCGCGTTGGTCGCTCTCCGAGACGATCTCGTCGTCGATCCGGATGGTGTGCGCACCCACGGCCGCGACCTCGATCCGGTGGGTCCCGGGCTCGTGGAGGGTGAGGGTCGCGACGAGGGCGGCCCGTTCCGCGCTCTCCCGAGCTTCGATGTGGAAGGCTCCGCCCGGCACCTCGGGGGTGTCGATGGCCTCGCCATGGCCGTCGTAGAGGGTGAGGTCGGCCTCGGTGAGGTGTTCGGCGGAGACCACCGGTAGGAGGCGTCGGGGATCACCGCCGCGGACGAGGGTCACCTCGACGTGCTCGGGCAGTACCTCCCGCAGCCCTTGGGCCGGGTCGACCAGGTACTCGGCGTTGACGTGCGCGCTGCCACCGCCCTGGGTGTAGGCGTCCACGGCGTTGGGGCCGATGAGCGCCACCGTGCGCACGGAGTCGGAGAGCGGCAGGACGTCGCCCTCGTTACGGAGCAGGACGTGGCCGCGTGAGCCGATCTCGCGCAAAATGACGTGTTCGTCCTCGCCCGCCACGGCGGAGGTGGTGTCCCGGTCGAGTTTGCCGACCCGTCCGGCCAAACGGAGCAGTCGGACCACCTTCTCGTCGATGACGGACTCGTCGACCTCACCGGCGTGGACCGCGTCCACCAGTGCCCGTCCCCAGGGACCGTCGGGTCCGGGCATGACGATGTCGAGTCCGGCGTCGGCGGAAGGGGCCGTGCTCCGGGTGGCGGCCCAGTCGCTGAACACGACTCCGTCGAACCCGAGCTCGCCTTTCAGCAGGTCGGTGAGCAGTCGGTGGTGCTCGGTCATGGTGGACGACTCGGCTCCGTCGTCGACGCCGTTGTAGGCGGCCATGACGGTCCAGGCCCCGGCGTCGAGCACGGCCTCGAAGGGCGGGAGGTAGACCTCACGGAGGGTGCGCTCGTCGATGCGGGAGACGTAGCCGGTGCGCTCGTGTTCGGTCTCGTTGCCGATGAAGTGCTTGGGGCAGGTGCCCACGCCCTCACCCTGGACGGCGCGGACGAACGCGGCGCCGAGTTCGGCGGTCAGGTGGGGGTCCTCGGAGAAACACTCGAAGTGTCGTCCACCCGCCGGGGAGCGGTGGAGGTTGAGCACGGGGGCCAGGACCACGTCGACGTCCTTGCGACGGGCCTCGGCGGCGAAGAAGCGACCCACCCGCTCCATGAGTTCGGTGTCCCAGGCCGCGGCGACCGCCGTGGGACTGGGCAGGCCCGCGGAGTGTTCGTCCCGGGTGGTCTCGGTCCCTCGGACCCCGGCGGGTCCGTCGGAGACGGTGATCGGGAGCAGACCGATCTCGGTGGCGGCGTGCAGGACCCAGCCGGTCCGGCCGGTGAGCAGGCGCACCTTGTCCTCCAGGGACAGGCGGGTGACGCGCTGGTGAAGGTCTGAAGTCATGAGCCCCTAGCCCTGTGATCCACGTCTCTTGCCGCGAAACAGTACTTACTTAATGTTCATTAAGCAAGGGAGGTGAGAGAACATCGGTAGCGTTGACGTGACCGGGCCCGAAGACCCCCAGCCACCGGCCCGGGGTACCCCCGCGGTACGAGGAAGTGGAGAACGGACAATGAGCGAGACGACCCCCACCGGCACACGTTCTCCCGAGGGCGACCCGCCCTCACCGACCCCGCGCAAGCGGGTCAATCGCCGCGAACGGATCCTGCGCACCGCGGCGGACGTGTTCGCCGCTCAGGGGTTCAACAACACGTCGCTGGCCGACATCGCCGCCACACTCGACATCACCCCCGCGGGGGTCCTGCACCATTTCGGCTCCAAGACCGAACTACTCACCGCGGTGCTGGAATTGCGCGACACCAACGACCCCGCGCCCTCCGGCGAGGGCATGCTGGACCACCTGGTCACCACCGCCGAGCGCAACGCCGAGCGCCCCGGTACGACCCAGCTGTACGCGGTGCTCTCCGCCGAGAGCGCCACCGCCCGACATCCCGCCCAGGACTGGTTCCGGGACCGGTACACCGTGCTGCGTCGAGAGGTGGAGGACGCGGTCCTGGATCGAATCGGTCCGGAGTACCGCGAGGCGGCGAGCACCCCCGGACCCGACGGGCACAGCCCGGCCCACTCCGCGGCCACCGCGATTCTGGCCGCCATGGACGGCCTCCAGGTGCAGTGGCTGCTGGACCCGGAGGCGGTGGAGATGGCCACGGTCACCGAGCTGGTGATAGAGGCCTTGGTGGCTCGGCTGCGCGCGACGGAGGTCCAGAGGGGTTCGGGGACCACCGGAGCCTGAATCGGCCCGGGACGCCGAAGGCGCACGGACGAAGGGGCGCCCGCGGTGCCGTGCACCGCGGGCGCCCCCGTGTCGTCTCGATCGGCCCGTCGGGAGCCGGTGACGAACGCGCTTCCTACAGGTCCTCACCGTGGACGGAACCCGGGGTCCCGTCGGTGGTCGTCTGGGCCTCGTCGGTCTCGCTGCCCTCGAGCCACTCGTCCCAGGACTTCTGCCAGTAACCCCAGCCGTTGTCCCACTCGAACTCACGGTCGGTACCGGTGGTGTCGAGGATGTCGCCCATCAGGGTGTTCTCGAAGAACCACACCGCGTCGTCCATGCGCAGGTTGGTGCAACCGTTGGAGGTGTTGGCCGAACCGATCGCGCCGTTGCTGGACATCTCGTGCACGAACTCGCCGCTGTTGGAGGTGCGGACCGCGTAGTTGACGTCCACGCGGTAGGAACCCGGGGAGTCCTCGGGGATGCCCACGGTGCTGGAGTCCATGGTGATGGTGTCGTAACGCTCCATGAGCACGTGCACACCGGTGGTCGTGGTGTCGAAACGACGGTTGGCCGCTCCGTTGCTCACGTCGATGGTGCGCTCGTGCTCACCGTCGATCTCGATCTCCATCTCGTGGTCGGGCACGTGCATCGTGGCGATGAGCTCACGGCCGATCTCGAAGTCGATCTGGTAGTTGCGCACACCGTAGACACCGTCGGAGGCCTCGACCCCGGCCAGGTTCAGGTCGACGGTGACGTTCTGGTACGGCTCCCAGTACTCCTCGGGTCGGAAGACCGCCATCTGGTCGGTCACCCAGTTCCAGGCGCCGGAGACCTCCTGCTCGGCGACCACGTTCATGGAGTTCTCGACCTGGCTCTTGTTGCTGACCGGCATGTCGAAGTTGATCACGACGGGCATGCCGACACCGACGGTGTCGCCGGAGCTCGGGAAGTTGGAGGCCAACTCCAGACGCTGCCCGGAGACCGCGTCCAGGGTGCCGAACTCGCTGGTGA
>NZ_DYZD01000185.1 GCF_020741345.1 Nocardiopsis listeri | reverse complement strand
TCGGCGTCCGAACCGGCGACCACGCCCTCATCATGATGGGCAACCGGCCCGAACACTGGCTCTCGGACCTCGCCCTGGTCCAGACCGGGGCCGTCCCCACCACCGTCTACTCCACCTCCGCCGCCGAACAGATCGGCCACATCGCCCGGCACAGCCGTGCCCGTGTCGCCGTTGTCGAGGACACGGAGGTGGCCGCCCTCTGGGAGGGTCTCCTCAAGGACCCGGACACCCCGCTGGAGCGACTGGTCGTTGTCGAGGGAGCCGATCCCGAACGCGGCCACACCCCCTACGCCACCCTCACCGAGGCGACCCCCTCCGGGGCGGCCGACCGTTGGCGCGACCGAACCCCGGACGATCTGGTCACCGTCGTCTACACCTCCGGCACCACCGGCGACCCCAAGGGCGTGGCGATCTCGCACCGACGGGTCCTGGCCCAGGTCGGTGCCCTGGACTCGGCCCTGGAGTTCCCCGCGTTCCCCGATCACGTCTGCTACCTGCCGCTGGCCCACATCGCCGAGCGCGTGCTGAGCGTGTACATGCCGCTGGTGCGCGTCTCGCACGTGTGGATGTGCGCCGACCCCACCGCGGTGGTCGGGGTGCTGCCACAGGTGCGGCCCCCGCACTTCCTCGGGGTGCCGCGCGTGTGGGAGAAGTTCGCCGGAGGCGTCCAGGCGGTCCTGGCCTCCCTGCCAGAGGAGGAACGCGCCGCCATCGACCAGGCCCGCGCGGTGGCCACCGAACACATCGAACGGCTCGAACGCGACGGCGAGGTCCCCGCCGAACTGGAGGAACGCCACCGGCGGGCCCGCACCACGGTCCTCGAACCACTGCTGGCCAAGATGGGGCTGGACCGGGTGATCCTGCCCTCCAGCGCCTCGGCGCCCATGCCCCTGGAGGTGGTCCGCTTCTGGGCCTCCCTCGGCATCGTGATCATGGACGTCTGGGGCCTCACCGAGTCCGTGGGAGTGGCCACCATGAACGTTCCCGAGACCGGGGGGTTCCGGCTCGGATCGGTCGGTCGGCCCATCGACGGTGTCGAGATGCGCCTGGGCGAGGACGGAGAGGTCTTCCTGCGCGGAGCCTCCGTCTTCGAGGGGTACCTGGCGGCGGACGGGTCGGTCCGCCCCGACACCGACGCCGACGGTTGGTTCGCCACAGGCGACGTGGGCCGGGTCGACGAGGACGGCTTCCTGTGGATCACCGACCGCAAGAAGGAGATCATCGTGACCTCCGGCGGCAAGAACGTGTCACCGGCCCTGGTGGAGAACACCCTCAAGGAACATCCGCTGGTCGGCCAGGCCCTCGCGCACGGCGACGGCCGCCCCTACCTGGTGGCTCTCGTCGTGCTCGACCCCGAACTGACCCCGCTGTGGGCGGCCTCCAAGGGGATCGAGGCGACGGGGGAGGACCTGGCCGCTCACCCTGAGGTCATCGCCGAGATCGACGCGGCCGTGGCCGCCGCCAACGAGCGCCTGAACCGCGTCGAACAGGTCAAGCGGTACCGGGTGCTGTCACGCGAGTGGGGACCGGAGACCGGTGAGCTGACCCCCTCTCTCAAACTGCGCCGTGGCGTGGTGGCCAGGAGATACGCCGACGAGATCGACGCCCTCTACGAGGATTGACCCCTCGGGCCCGGCGAATCCGACGTCTCCCGCGAGGGAACGCAGTATTCTTGGGGTCTCTGCCCCCGTGCGGTTCCCCTCGCCCCCTGGAGACGGCACATGAGCGTGTTCCCCTCGCCCGACGACCCCGAGCAGATCATCACCGTCCAGCAGGACTACGACGGCGACACCCCCATGGACACCCACCACCTGGAGACGGGGGAATCCCGCACCTTCGGACGAGGCGGTCGCAACCGTCGGGTGGACATCCCGTTGGCCGGGGGCGACCGGGCGGTCTCGCGGGTGGCGGGCGAGATCGTCTCGCACGGGGACCACTGGCGGATCAGCAACCTCAGCCCCACCAAGTCCTACGTCGTGGAGAACACCGAACGGCTCGCCGGGTTCGTCCAGGTCCCTCCGCACACCCAGGGCATGCTGGTGCCCTTCGAGACCTCCCGGGTGCTCATCCCCGGAGGTCAGGGCGAGCACGGGTTCCTGGTGATGGCGCCCGCCGCGTGCAGCAGTGTGCTGGTGCCCGCCGGGGAACCGTTCTTGGACACCGAGACCACCGACTCCCAGGCCGAGCGCACCGACATCCGCAGCTTCCGGATCGACCGCCTGCACACCTACTACCGGGTGCTGGCGGCCTTTTGCGAACCTCGCCTGCGCGACCCGGGCACCCGGTACACACCAACCCAGCACCAGGTCGCCGAGCGGCTGAAGTTGTCCAAGGCGGCGGTCAACTCCCACATCGACTACCTGCTCAAGAGCAAGTTCCGCGTGGAGCCGGAGGACGCCCGCCAGGGGCAGGACTGGCGGGTGGACATGCTCACCGAGAAGGCCCTGCACTTCGGTCTGGTCACCGAACAGGACCTGTCGGTCCTCCCCTGAGCCGGCTCTGGATCAACACCACCGCGATCAGGAACAGCCCGCTGACGACCTCCTGGAAGGCGGAGGTCAGCGTGCCGACCGCGTTGATGATGTTCTGGATGACGCCGAGCAGGAGCACGCCGCTCAGGGTGCCGGCCAAGAACCCGTAACCACCGGTCAGCAGAGTCCCGCCGATCACCACCGCGGAGATGGCCTGGAGCTCGATGCCGATCCCGAAGATCGTCACGCCCGAGCCCAACCACAACGCGTTCAGCGCGCCCGCCGCTCCCGCGCACAGTCCGGAGAACGTGTAGACGGCCATCTTGGTGCGCGCCACCGGAACACCCATGAGCGCGGCGGTCTGTTCGTCGCCGCCCACCGCGTACACGTGCTGGCCCGCCGTGGTGCGGCGCAGGACCAGGCCGCCCACGAAGAACAGTGCCACGACCAACAGGAACGAGTACCCCAGCACGCCGAGGAGCCGGCCGTGCACCAGCGGGGCCAGCGCCAGCCCCTCCGGCACCAGATAGGTGGTGTTGCCCTCGTCGGAGATCGACAGCATCAGCCCCCAGGCGCCCAGCATGGTCGCCAGGGTCACGATGAACGGGGCCAGCCCCGCTCGGGCGATCAGCACCCCGTTGAGCAGGCCGATGAGTCCGCACACCACCAGCGGCACCAGCAGTAGCGCCAGGCTTCCGTACTGGGACGCCCACGCCGCCGACACCCCGCCGAGCGCGAACACCGTGCCCACCGACAGGTCGATCCCGCCGGTGACGATCACGAACGTCATGCCCAGCGCGATGATCGCCAGGAACGAGGCGCTCACCAACACCCGGTTCAGGTTCCCCAGGGCCAAGAACCCGTCCAGGGTCGTCCCGGCGAGCGCCACCACCAGCAACAACACCAGCAGGGCACCGTGCCGTCGCGCCGACTCCCGCCAGGGGATCGAGACGGCCGGGGCCTCCTTCGACGTGGTGATCATGTCCTCCCTCGATCCCGGGCCAGGTAGACGGCGGCGATGATCACCGCGGTCTGTGCCATCTGCGTCCACGACGGCGGCAGGTCGTGTTTGATCAACGTGGCCACCAGCAGCTGCATCAGCACCGCGCCGGCCACCGTCCCGGCGATCCGTACCCGCCCGCCGGTCAGCGGGGTGCCGCCGACCACCACCGCGGTGATCGCCGACAACTCGATGAGCACGCCCACCGAGTTGGGGTCGGCCGCCTGCAGCCGGGCGGTCACCAGGGCCCCGGCCACGGCCGCCAGGGCGCCGCACAGCGCGTACACGCCCAGCAGCACCCGACGCACCGGTAGTCCGGACAGCTCGGCCGCGCGCCGGTTTCCGCCGATGGCGACCAGCCGACGGCCGAACACGGTGCGCCTGACCAGGAACGCCACCAGCACCACCAGCAGCGCCGCGATCCACACCAGGTACGGCACGCCCAGGAACGACCCCGAACCCAGGGACCGTAGCCCCGGATTGCGGATCCCGTCCAACTGCGGCAACAGCACCAGTGCCACACCTCGGCCGCCGATCATCATCGCCAGCGTCGCGATGATCGCCTGGATCCCCGCGAACGACACGAGCACACCGTTGACCGCACCGGCCGTCGCGCCCACCACGACCGCGATGAGCACCGCCACGATCGGCCCGTATCCCAGATACAGGGAGATCATCGCCGCCGACAGCGCCATCACCGAGCCGACGCTCAGGTCGATGCCGCCGGTGGCGATCACCAGTGCCATGCCCAGCGCCACGATCAGTACCGGGGCGACCTGCACGGCCTGGGTGCGGAAGTTCTCCAGCGACAGGAAGTTGGGGGTGAACGCGAGGTTGAACAGCACGATCAGCGCCACGCCCACGTACACGCCGTAGTCCCGCGACCAGCGCAGGAACCGGTCCCTGTCCACCCGATCCCGGATCGACCGGGGCACGGTGTGCGGGCTCACTCTCCCTCACCCCCGTCCGGGCCCTGCGCGATCGCCGCCATCAGGGAGTCCTCGGTGACCTGGGCGCCCTCCAACTCGTCCACCACGGCGCCGTCCTTGAGCACCACCACACGATCGGCGCCCTCCACCAGCTCCTCCAGGTCCGAGGAGATGAGCAGCACGCCCAGTCCCTCCTCGGCGAGCTCGTCCACCAACCGCTGCACCTCCGCCTTGGCGCCCACGTCGATCCCGCGCGTGGGTTCGTCCAGCAGCAGCACCTTGGGGTTGAGCGCCAACCAACGCGCCAACAGAACCTTCTGCTGGTTGCCGCCGGACAGTTCCTCCACCTTCTGGTGCGGGCCCACCGCCTTGATGCGCAGGCGCTCCATGAACACCCGCACCACCTCGTCCACCCGCTTCTCCGACACCAGTCCGAACCGGCTCATCCGGGGCATCGCGGCCAGCGCGATGTTCTCCCGGATGGACAGCCCCGGGACGATGCCCTCGTGCTTGCGGTCTTCCGGGAGCAGACTCACCCCGGCTCGGATCGCGGCGGGGACGGACGAACCGCGCTTGAGCGGGGTGCCCATCACCGACACACGCCCCGAGTCCAGGGGCAGGGCCCCGGCGATCGCCTTCGCGGTCTCGGTGCGCCCGGACCCCAGCAGGCCGCCGAGTCCGACGACCTCGCCGGGGCGGATGGTCAACGACACCTCGCGCAACCGGTGCCGGGCGGTGAGCCCTTCGACCTCCAGCGCCGGGGTGCCCGACCACGCCTCTCGTTCACCGGAGAAGGTGGTGGCGCCCTCGCGCCGCACCCGCTCCATGTCCCGGCCCAGCATCAGGGACACCAACCGCAACCGGCTCAGGTCGGCCATCGCGCCGGTGTGCACCGCCCGACCGTCCCGCAGCACGGTCACCCGGTCGCACACCCGGTAAAGCTCCTCCAACCGGTGGCTCACGTACACCACGGCCACACCGTGTTCACGCAACCGATCGATCACTCCGAACAGGGTCTCGACCTCGCGCGGCTCCAACGACGACGTGGGCTCGTCCATGACGACCACGCGAGCGTCCGCCGACACCGCGCGCGCCAACGCCACCATCTGCCGAGCACCCATGGACAGCGAGCCGAGCGGGCGGCGCACGTCCACGGCCACCCCATATCCGCGCAGCGTCTCGGCGGCCTCGCGATGCATCCGCGCGAAGTCGATCAGCCCGAACCGCTTGGGCTCGCGCCCCAGGTACAGGTTGCGGGCCACGCTCAGCAGCGGAAGGAGATCGACCTCCTGGTAGATGGTGGCGATCCCTGCGCGCTGCGCGTGCAACGGGGCCGTGAACCGGGCGGGTTCGCCTCGGTGCCACAGCTCCCCGTCGTCGGGTCGGTACACGCCCGTCAGCACCTTGATCAGGGTGGACTTGCCGGCACCGTTCTCGCCGACCAGCGCGTGCGCCTCTCCGGGCCACAGCGTGAAGTCCACCCCGTCCAGGGCCAGGACACCCGGGAACCGTTTGGTCAGCCCCCGAGTGTCCAGGACCGGACTAGTACGCATTGCCGAGCTCCTCCTCGGCGTTGGAAGTGTCGTACTCGCGATCGGTGATGATCAGGTTCGTCCCGACCTCCTCACCGGCGCCGAACGTCTCGGCGGCCTCGAACGCCAGCGGGCCGAACCGCGGGTTCGACTCGATCACCGCGGAGATCCACCCGTCGACGATGTGCTCCACCGCCGCCTCGGTACCGTCCACGGTGACGATCGCGACGTCGCCCGGCGCCTTGCCCGCGCCGTTGAGGGCGGTCACGGCGCCGATGCCCATCTCGTCGTTCTGCGCGTAGATCCCGTCGATGTCCGGTTCCGTCTGGATGAGCTGCTCGGTCACCGACTGGCCGCCCTCACGGGTGAAGTCGCCGGACTGCTCGAACACGATCTCGATGTCGGGCGCCTCGGCCTCCAGACGCTCCACGAACCCGTCGGTGCGGTCCGTGGTGACGTTGTTGCCGGGCGCGCCCAACAGGATGGCGACCTCGCCCTCGCCGCCGAGCGTGTCGATCATCTGG
Source organism: Nocardiopsis listeri (assembly GCF_020741345.1). Taxonomy (GTDB): domain Bacteria; phylum Actinomycetota; class Actinomycetes; order Streptosporangiales; family Streptosporangiaceae; genus Nocardiopsis; species Nocardiopsis listeri_A. Next base: position 4,394 of record NZ_DYZD01000185.1, on the reverse strand, counting down.
TCGGCGGCCCGTCGGCCCTGCTCCACGAAGTCAGAGCCGATGAAGGTGACGAAGTCGGCGCAGGCGGTGCCGTTGATGGGCCGGTCGATGGTGATGATCGGGACCGAAGCGGACTCGGCCGCGTCCAGGACCGGCTTCCACCCGTCGGAGTTGAGCGGGGCGATGATGAGCACCTCCGCGCCCTGCGACATCAGGTCCTGCACGTCGCTGATCTGCTGGGCGAAGTCCGACTGGGCGTTGGAGGTGATGAGGTCGACGCCGCGCTCCTCGGCCTCGTCCTTGATCGACTGCGTCTCGGTGATCCGGAACGGGTTGGACTCGGCCTCGGACTGGGAGAACCCGACCGTCTTGTCGGTCAGGTCGAACGCCTCGACGCCGTGATCGGCGGCGCTGCAGGTCTCGTCGCCACTGGCGGCCTCGTCCAGGACCTGGGCCCGGCCCTCGCCGCCGCCCTCGTCCGCGGCGGATGAGGCGGCGTCGTCCTCTCCCCGGGTGCAGCCGGTGGCGGCCAGGGTCAGGGCGGCGCACACGGCCGCGGTGGCGAGTAGGGCGCGGCGCGGGCCGCGGGGGGAGGTGGGGTGCTGTTCGTTCATGGTCGTTCTCCGCCGGTGCGTCGGATCAGGGGGTCCAGGGGTCCTCGACGGACCAGGTCACGTCGTGGTCGTAGTTCTCGGAGGTGTCGCGGTCCTCCCCGGCGCCGCCGGCCCCGGACAGCCACAGCTGGGACTCGTAGTGGCGCAGGTACCGGTCGGGGAAGTTGTAGGAGCGCAGGGAGACGCCCTCGCCGCCGAGCCCGGGGACCGCGCACCAGGTGGCGTCCTGGGCGAACAGCGTGCCGTCGTCGGAAGGCTCCCGATGCACCCGTGACTCCTTGTGCCGCAGGTACTCGCCCGGGAAGTTCACCGACTCCACGGACACACAGGTGTCGTCGGCCAGGCCCGGCACGAAGCGCCAGGTGGCGTCGGCGCGGGTCTCCTCGGAGTCGTCGACCGGGGCGGTCACGCCCAGCCCTTCGGAGTGGGCCAGGTAACGGTCCTGGTGGCCGGGGGTGGTGACCCGCAGAGACAGGTTCTCCTCCAACGGCACGTCGGCGATCCCGCCGACCGGTTCACCGGACAGCAGTCGCTCGTGCGCGGCGGCGATGACCTCCGGGTCGACCTTCAGCACCCTCCGGTCGTAGGTCCAGAACCCGTTGAGTTCGGTCTCCACGTCGGTGATCTCGGTGTAGATCGCCGCCGACAGTCCGTGCGTGCGTTCCAGACGCTGTACGCCCGCCATCAGACCGACGTAGCGGGTGGCCAGCGACTCCCCGTCGGTGATGTCCTCGTAGCCGAACCCGTCGCCCGGGCTCCACTCGTGGCCTTCGACGGGCAGGTTGTAGCCGCCGAACTCGCCCAGCACCGAGACGCGATCCTCCTCGGCCGGGGCCGGGTCGCCGGGGCCGACGTAGATGTGGGAGTCGACGATGTCGCCGTTGCCGGTGTCGTGCCAGCCCGAGGCACCGGTGACCAGGCGGGAGGGGTCGGAGTCCTTCACGTCCTCGGTGATCCGCGCGTCCTCGTCGTACTGTCCCCAGGCCTCGTTGAACACGATCCAGTTGACGATCGAGGGGAAGGAACGGTGTTCGTCCACCAGGGCGCGCAGCTCGGTCTCGAACTGATCGCGTCCCTCCCGACCCGGGTCGCCGGACATCGAGGGCATGTCCTGCATGACCATCACACCGAGCCGGTCGGCCCAGTAGTACCAGCGGTCCGGTTCCACCTTCACGTGCTTGCGGATGGTGTTGAAGCCCAGGTCCTTGTGCGACTCGATGTCGAAGCGCAGAGCCTCGTCGGTGGGCGCGGTGGAGATGCCGTCGGGCCAGTAGCCCTGGTCCAGGGTGCCGACCTGGAAGACGTACTCGCCGTTGAGGAGGGGGCGGGTCACCCCGTCGACCTGTCCCACCTCGATCGATCGCATGCCCGTGTAGCCGGCGACCTCGTCGCCCGAGTCCAGGGTGACGTCGACGTCGTACAGGTAGGGGTCGTCCGGGCTCCACAGGTGGGCGTCGGGAACGTCCACGGTGATCGCGGAGTTCGTCGCGCCGGTGGCCGAACCGACCTCCGCGCCCTCGGCGTCGCGGACCGTCACCGTGGCGGTGGAGTCGTCGGAGCCTGCCGCGTTCACCACCACGCCCAGCCGTTCGCCGGGCACGTCCGGTGTGATGTCCAACCGGGTGACATGAGTGTCGGGGACCGGTTCCATCCACACGGTCTGCCAGATGCCGGTGTGGGTGGTGTACCAGATACCGCCGGGTTCCAGGCGCTGCTTGCCCACCGGCTGTTCGCCCGCGTCGGAGGGGTCGTACACCCCGACGATGATCTCGTTCTCACCCTCCCGGAGGGCGTCGGTGACGTCGAAGGAGAACTTGTCGTAGCCGCCGGTGTGCGAGCCGACGGAGGTGCCGTTGACCCACACCCGGGAGTCCCAGTCCACGGCGCCGAAGTTCAGCAGCACCCGGTCGCCGTCCCAGGAATCGGGGACCTCCACGGTGCGCCGATACCAGACCCGGTCGTGGTGTTCCTGCACACCCGACAACGCGGACTCGATCGGGTAGGGGACGAGGATCTCTCCGCCCAGGTCGGTGTCGAACGGGGGCTCCTCGCCCTCCTCGCCGGGCGCCCACTGCCAGGTTCCGTTGAGGTTCTCCCAGTCCTCGCGGACCATCTGCGGGCGCGGGTAGTCGGGAAGGGCGTTGTCGGGGGAGACCTCGTCGGTCCAGGGGGTCTTCAAGGGGGTCTCGGGTTGCGCGCCGGCTGGGGAGGCCGACAGCGAGGAGAGGGCCAGGATCGCGGCCAGAACGGGGGCGCCGGCGCGGACCCATGGACGTCGGCCGGCGGTGGGGGCGGGGATGCTGACGGGGGGTTGTCGCATGTGGTTCTCCGTGTCGAGTTGCGGGCCATGAACGGTCCGCGCATTTACAACGTGGGAAACCTGACTTGGCGATGATGAGAACACGAATGGAGGGCTCTGTCCAGACCCTTAATCGAAACTCGTGGAACACCGACGTGGTAGCGGAATCGGGCTTCCCAGCACGGCTGGGCAGGGCCGGCGCCCGTGTTGTATAACGATGGAAAAGCCACCGAACAAAGGTCACCGATCCCGGGCGCCCCGTCCGGCGGAGGAGGAGCGCGTGGGTATCAGCCTGAAGGACGTCGCACAGCGGGCGGGGGTGTCGGTCAAGACGGTCTCCAACGTCGTCAACGGATACCGGCACGTCACACCCCAGACCCGCCAGCGCGTCCAGCGGGTCATCGACGAGCTCGGATACCGGCCCAACCTCACCGCGCGCCACCTGCGCAAGGGGCGGACCGGGATGATCGCCCTCGCCCTGCCCGAACTCGGCAACCCCTACTTCGCCGAACTCGCCGACGCCGTCATCGAGTACGCGGGCGGCCTCGAATACATCGTGCTGCTCGACCACACCGGCGGTCGCCGAGAGCAGGAGGTCCTGTTCGCCCAGGGTTTCCGAGCCAGGGTCATCGACGGACTGATCCTCAGCCCTATCGAACTGGAGAACGAGGACCTGCTCGCCCGCGACAGCGACGCGCCCCTGGTGCTACTCGGTGAGCGCCAGTACGACGCCCCCTACGACCACATCGCCATCGACAACGTCGCCGCCGCCCGCACCGCCGCCGCCCACCTGGTCGAGCTCGGACGCCGCCGGATCGCCTTCCTCGGGGCACGCCACGGCCGCGCCCGCCAGACCGCTCACCTGAGGCTCCAGGGGTGGCGCGAGGTCATGGCCGAGACCGGTCGACCCACCGGTGAGGAGTTCGTCGCGGTCACCGACGGCTACACCCGCGAGGACGGTGCCCAGGCCATGGCCCGACTCCTGGACTCGGGGGTCCGTCCGGACGCGGTGTTCTGCTACAACGACCTCATCGCCATAGGCGCCATGCGCACCCTCGGCACCCGGGGCCTGCGAGTCCCCGAGGACGTCGCCGTGGTGGGCTTCGACGACATCGAGGACGGGCGCTATTGCGCCACCACCCTCACCACGGTCGCCCCCCACAAACGCGGCATCGCCCGCGCGGCCACCGACGCCCTGCTGGAACGTCTCGCCGCCGGCACGGAGAAGGAGTTCATCGAGCCGAGGAGGGTCCAGCCGGGCTTCGCGTTGATCACCAGGGAGAGCACCGCCGGCAAACCCTGACCGGTCCCTCTGCCGATGAAGCTTCTTCTTGCTCTCAGCGCCCATTTCGGTGAGGAGCTTCTGGGTTCGCCGGTTTTGTGCTGCCTGGGGCTGTTGGTGGGGTGCCTTGGGTCGTGGGTCTTTGGGTGGTCTGGTGGGGTGGGGGTGGGTTCTTCCTCCTTCCCCGCCGCGTGATTGTTGCCGCCCGCACCGCACGCGT